>CAZXUT010000025.1:0-41535 GCA_964643785.1 uncultured Proteiniclasticum sp. | reverse complement strand
TAACTTCTACTTCTTATTTTTCAGGGGTGGAATTTACTTTTGCAATTAAGCTAATGAAGGATTTTCAATAAAAGTCAAATATGCTATAGACCTTCCTTCTGAAAAAGAGTAAAATACATCAGACACAACGATTATTTCATGGGAAACAGGGGTACTTCATATGCAGAAAAAGCTTGAGCGCATGTTCTTCGGAAACAACCAGAACATCAAATACTACGCCATAAACGGAATCCTTTTTACGATGGTTGCAGTTCTCTCCAAGAGCTATGCCATCAAATTTCTTGACCGTCTTGGTGGTACTGAACTTCATTACAGCCTCTTCAATGCACTGCCAGGATTTGTAGCCATTTTCACCACCATTCCAGGCATTCTCCTGATCCAGAGAGGAAAATCAAAAAGAAAAATCCTGGGCACTTTTTTTTACATCTCAAGACTCATGCCTCTGCTTCTTGCAGGAGTACCTTTCCTGCCCAAAGACATCCAGCCCATGGTCTTCGTACTGATCTTCGGTCTGATGAATTTCCCGGAATCCATCTCAGCAACGTCTCTGCAGGATTACACCGGTGATATATTCAGTCCTCATGAAAGGGCTGACGCACTTTCATCTAGAAATCAGTTCTCCCAGGTATCTCAGATCACCGTTTCCATCCTCATGGGCTTCATACTTTCCCTCTCTTCGGTGAACAGGACCGTCATCCTCATGTATCAGATTTTCATTGTCCTTTCTGTTCTCATCGGACTGAAAGAGATCAACTACATGTATAAGATGGAGCCACTGGTAAAAGAGGAAGAACTTAAAATTAAAGTAGTTCCTAAGCTGAAAGAAAGCCTGAAAGGCGTATTTTCCCATAAAGAATATGTGAGCTTCTTAGCTTGTTCCCTTCTCTTTCATTTCGGATGGCAGATGGGATGGCCGCTGTTTAATGTCTATCAGATCAAGTATCTTGGCGCCGATGAAATGTGGCTGACCATCATCAATGCGCTTTCAAGCCTTTTTATGGTAGTAAGCTTCACCCAATGGAAAAAGATCATCAAAAAATTTGACTATAAGCTGGCCATCGCTCTTGCAACCTTCGGCATGGGACTGACACCGATTCTTTATATGCTCTCAAAAAATCTTGTGATGCTGACTTTCATGCAGCCTGTCACTGGATTCTTCACAGCAGGTACCATCGTTGTCGTTCTAGGATCACTTCTTGCTGCAAGTCCTGATGAATATCGGACCATGAGCGTTGCCGTCCATGCCACACTGACCAGTGTGACTTTAGCGGTTGCACCCCTTGTCGGAACTTATATACAAGATGTCTACAGCATACAAGGTGCTCTTCTTGTCTCCTCTTCACTAAGGCTTCTAGGAAGTATGGTCTTTCTCATGCGGTTTCTGAAAAGTAGAAAAACAAAGAAAATATAGTGAATGATTCTTTGTATTCCATCTTGCGTTATGATATTATTTTCATAGAAGAATAAGCATAAAGGAGAGTCAAATTGTATAGAGTATCACAGACCTTCAAAAGTAAAGGATTAAAACTGACGCCGCAGAGAATTGCTGTATATGAATATCTTCTTGGGACCAGCAAGCACCCTTCTGCAGAAACCATTTATTCTGCTCTGATTGAAAAATTCCCGACCATGAGTCTTGCAACGGTGTACAAGTCACTGAAGACTCTATGTAAGGTGAACCTGATTCAGGAACTCAATCTCGGCGAAGGTAATTTCCGCTATGATGCCATCATCGATGACCATGCACATTTTCAGTGTACCCACTGCAATGTGGTCTTTGATCTGATGAATGTTTCCACGGATAAAGTTATGGATACAGTCTCTCAAAATCAGGATTTTGTGTTCGAATCCAGTAAGCTCTATTTCTATGGAACCTGCATTGAATGCAATGAAAAGAGCTCCTGAACTGCTTCAGAAAAAACGAATGAAGAATTATTATAGCTCAGCGTCATCTTAAAAAGATGTTGCTGAGCTTTTGTTTATGGAAGCTGAAATCAATGAGCACAATTAAAAACGAGAAAAAGCACCAAAGAGTTTCCTCCTTGGTGCTTTTCCCTGTAATGGAATGGAAATGTATTTACACTTCCATTATGCAGTCTTAGTCCACTTTTAATTCATCTTCCTGTAGAATATCTTTAAATACACGATTGATCACCGCATGGAGATTTTCCTTGGATGTGGATGAATAGAGCATCAGCTGATCTCTTTCTGTCAGTCCTAGCGTTTCAATGATCACTTTCTCATTTTTTCTGATATCATTTCTCTTCAGCTTATCAAGCTTAGTGCCGATGACGACAACATCTTTTCCATAATATCTGAAATAATCCATCATGGCGATGTCATCTTCTGTAGGCTTACGTCTGGAATCCAAAAGAAAAACGAATCTTTTCAGGTTTGGACTTCCGTTAATATAGTCTTCAATGATCTTGCCCCATGCCGCCTTTTCTGTTTTTGAAATCTTTGCATAGCCATATCCTGGAAGATCCACAAGCATTGCTTCCTCGTTGATGAGAAAAAAGTTGACAAGTCTTGTACGACCTGGCGTGTTGGATACCTTCGCAAGCTTTCTACGGTTGGTGATGGCATTGATGAGTGTCGACTTTCCTACGTTGGAACGTCCTACGAAAGCTACCTCAGGATGTCCTGTTTCAGGATACTGATTCTTTCTTACAGCAGAGGTTATAAACTCAGCTGATTTGATCTTGATCATACTTGTTCCACCTCCAAAAGTGCTTTCTCCAATACCTCATTGATTTCTTTCACCGGAATGAAAGTCAGTTTCGATAAAATAGACTCCGGCAGTTTTTCCATATCAAACTTGTTCTTTTCCGGAATGATGATGGTGTCAATGCCAGCTCTGGCTGCTGCCAGGGTTTTTTCTTTCAGGCCTCCTATTGGAAGAACCCTTCCTGTCAACGTGATTTCTCCTGTCATAGCCACATTATGTCTTGCTTTTCTTCCCGTCAGGGCAGAAACAAGCGCTGTGGTCATGGTCACCCCTGCTGAAGGTCCATCCTTTGGAACGGCTCCTTCAGGAACATGGATATGGATATCCTGATCTCTGTAGAACTTGCTTGTAACGCCCAGTTCTACGCTATGGGCTCGAATATAGGAATAGGCCGCTTTTGCGGATTCCTTCATCACATCGCCCAGCTGTCCTGTGAGTTCAAGCTTTCCGGTGCCTTCCATGACAGATACTTCGATGGGGAGAATGTCTCCACCGAACATCGTCCAGGCAAGTCCTGTGACAACCCCTACGCGGTCTTCTTTCTCCGCACGCTCATACATGAACTTAGGATGACCCAGGAATTTCTCTACCATCTGTGTATTGAGGCTCAATGTTTTCTTTTTCTTTTCAAGCATATAGGCCACGGATTTTCTAGTGAGCGATGCGATGGTTCTTTCCAGATTACGCACGCCCGATTCCACCGTATAGCCTTCTATAATCAGCTTGATTGCATTCTCAGAGAAAACCAGCTGGTCTTCTTTTAGATTATGCTCATCCAGCACTTTGGGAATCAGATGCCGACGAGCGATATTCAGTTTCTCTTCATAAGTGTACCCATTGATCTCTATGACCTCCATTCTGTCCATGAGAGGTCTTGGAATGGTGTCAAGGGTATTTGCCGTCGTGATGAACATGACCTTTGAGAGGTCCATCTCCACTTCGAGATAGTGGTCTCTGAAAGTCGAGTTCTGCTCAGAATCCAGCACTTCTAACAGTGCATCCGCAGGATCTCCTCTGAAGTCATTGGCCATCTTGTCGATTTCATCCAATAAAAACAGTGGATTCTTCGACTTCGCCTGTCTCATACCATAGATGATTCTTCCTGGAATACTGCCTACATAGGTTCTTCTATGTCCCCTGATTTCTGCTTCATCCCGAACGCCACCTAAGGACATTCTGACGAAGTTTCTGTTTACTGCTCTTGCAACAGATTTGGCAATGGAGGTTTTACCGACCCCTGGAGGTCCAACAAGACAGATGATGGGACCCTTCATGGTCTTGGCTGTGTTTTTCACAGCAAGATATTCAATGATCCTGTCCTTTACATCCTTCAGGCCATAGTGGTCCTCTTCGAGGATCTTTCTTGCCTTTATGATATCTATATTGTCTTTGGTTTCTTTACTCCATGGAAGATCGATGACCCAGTCAAGATAGGTCCTGATGATTCCGCCTTCAGCACTGTAGCTTCCGCTGTTTTTCAGACGATCCAGCTCATAGAGAGCCTTTTCTTTGGCTTCCTTCGGCATCTTGGCTTTCTTGATTTTTTCCTGATAGGCGAAAAACTCCTTGGCATCTTCATCATACTCACCAAGTTCGTCCTGAATTGCCTTCAGCTGCTCCCTTAGATAGTACTCTTTCTGCACCTTGTCAATATTGCTCTTTACTTTCGTTCCGATTTTCTTTTCAATTTTAGCTATTTCCAGTTCCTTATTGATGATCACAAGAAGCTTACTCAGTCTTTCCTTGACATTCAATGTCATGAGAAGATCCTGTTTGTCTTCAGGCTTCAGCATAAGATAAGATGCCACTGTATCGCCGAAACGACCCGGATCTTCTATGTCATCCAGTGACAGTAGAGCCTCCTGAGGCATATAACCTGTGTGACGCACATAAGCCTGAAGTGTATCCTTCACACTTCTGACCAGAGCTTCGCCCTCCACATTCACTTCTTTTTCCGATTCTTCATCAATGATAGAAATCGTTGTTTTGTAATAAGGCTCTTCTTTGATGGAAACTACTTTCCCTCTTGAAATACCTTCTACAAGAACCCTCACAGTATTACCAGGAAGCTTTAAAAGCTGCCTGATGACACAGAGCGTCCCGATCTCTAAAAGATCATCTTTTGTAGGCTCTTCAACTTTACTCTCTTTTTGTGGAACCAGAAAAATCTCCTGATCTTTCAGCATTGCTTCATCAAGTGCCGCAATGGATTTCTCTCTACCTACATCAAAGTGCAGGACCATATATGGAAATATGGTGATCCCTCGTAGGGGAATCATGGGAAGAGTTCTTCTCTTTCTCGCCATAAAAATACCTCTCTCTCGAAAATGGACAAACCTTTCGGTCTGTCCATCCAGTTATGCTGTTTCTTCGTCTTTCAGTGCTTTGCGATATAGAATTTCCGGAGCCTTGGTCTTTATGGTCTCCCCATGGATGATGACTTTCTCGATGGTTTCATCTGAAGGTACGTCAAACATGACTTCCTTCATGATATCTTCCAGGATCGATCTTAATCCTCTTGCTCCTGTATTTCTCTTGATTGCTTCTTCAGCTATGGCTAGAAGTGAATCCTCTGTGAATTCAAGTTCCACACGGTCCATTTGGAAGAGCTTCTTATACTGCTTCACCAGTGAATTCTTAGGTGTTCTAAGGATTTCAACCAGTGCAGCCTTATCAAGACTGTTTAAAGTGACCACAATCGGTACTCTTCCGACAAATTCCGGAATCAGACCAAACTTCAGCAGGTCTCCTGGCAAGATGTTCTCCAGAAGCTGCCCGATATTCTTCTCATGTTTGGATTGAATATCTGCACCAAATCCGATGGTGGATTTCTGTGTTCTCTTCTCAATGATCTTCTCAATACCATCAAATGCTCCTCCTACGATGAAGAGGATGTTTGTTGTATTGATCTGAAGAAGTTCCTGATGAGGATGCTTTCTGCCGCCTTGCGGTGGAACAGAAGCCACTGTACCTTCAAGAATCTTAAGAAGCGCCTGCTGTACACCCTCACCTGATACATCACGGGTGATGGATGGATTTTCTGACTTTCTTGCGATCTTGTCAATCTCATCAATATAGACAATCCCTCTTTCAGCCTTTTCCACATCGTAATCCGCATTCTGAATCAGCTTAAGAAGAATGTTCTCCACGTCTTCTCCCACATATCCTGCTTCTGTCAGTGTTGTCGCATCTGCAATCGCAAATGGCACATCCAGAAATCTTGCAAGAGTCTGGGCAAGAAGGGTCTTACCTGAACCTGTAGGTCCAAGAAGAAGAATGTTGGACTTGGAAAGTTCCACATCACTCTTTTTAGGATAGTTGATTCTCTTGTAATGATTATACACAGCCACGGACAGTGACTTCTTGGCGGACTCCTGACCAATAACATACTGGTCTAGATGTGCCTTGATTTCCATGGGCTTTGCAAGCTTCGTAAAGTCCTGCTCATTTTTTTCAGTGAGCTCTTCTGCAACGATTTCTGAACAGAGTTCAATACATTCGTCACAGATATATACGCCCGGTCCTGCGATGAGTCTTTTTACCTGGTCCTGACTCTTCCCGCAGAAGGAACACTTCAGTAGATTTTTATCTTCAAATTTTGCCATTTTTCATTCACCTCATTTAGTTGAACACCTGCCGCTTCATTGCTGCAGTTCCCGACACTTGCTGCCGGAAGTTCCCATATCCTCGTCCTCGCTATCTACTAACTCCATGGGCGTCTTGATTCGGGTGTTCTACCCTATTTTACCACTATAGAGGTAAAACCTCTATGCTTTATTTACCACATGCTTTTCAAGGATACTATCAATTAGACCATAGGCGATAGCCTGATCTGCACCCATGAAGTTGTCTCTTTCCACATCTTTGGCGATTACTGAGATATCCTGTCCAGTTCTTTCTGACATGATTCTGTTCATTTTTTCTTTGATCTGTAGGATTCTTCTTGCATGGATTTCAATATCTGTAGCCTGACCCTGATATCCGCCTAGTGGCTGATGGATCATGATTTCACTGTTTGGAAGAGCGAATCTCTTTCCCTTTGCGCCTGCAGTAAGCAGGAATGCACCCATAGATGCCGCCATACCCACACAGATGGTCGCTACATCAGGCTTGATGTAGTTCATTGTGTCAAAGATAGCCATACCGGCAGTGATGCTTCCACCTGGGCTGTTGATATAGATATAGATATCCTTATCCGGATCTTCACTTTCCAGGAATAACAGCTGAGCCACTACAAGATTTGCTGTGACATCATTGATTTCTCCTGAAAGCATAATGATTCTATCTTTTAATAGTCTGGAGAAAATATCATAGGATCTTTCTCCTCTACTTGTCTGTTCTACTACCATTGGTACTAAACTCATTTTCTTACCTCCATAATGTTTGATTTTCATGATTCATGTATATCAGTATACCTAAAATTGATTAAATTCTACTTAAAGTATCCACTAATTAATTTTAAACAATTTAATTGGTTAATTGTAACTATCATTTTACACCAACATAAGAAAAAATCAAATACCTGAAACGCATTTTTTTATGATAGAAATATTGCCAGAGAAAACTTGTCTCTGGCAATATCTCAATCTCTTTATGTACGACATAATGTGATACTGCGATCTTAAAAAAAGATTTTCATACCATAATCACATCTCTTTTATTGTTTTATTCGTGGTCGTGACCTTCATGATTCTCTTCTTCATCATGATTATGGTCATCATGGCTGTGATCATGGCTTACTGTAACTTCCTTTTCTGTAACCTTTGCAGACTCAAGAAGAAGTTCAAATACCTTGTTTGTAGTGACTTCCATTTCAAGATCTTTTCTGTTGTTGTTCAGAAGCATTTCCTTCAGCTCATCTTGCTTATCTCCATACATCTTCACAATTTCATCAGCCTTAGCAGCTACTTCTTCGTCAGAAGATTCGATGCCTTCCTTTGCAACGATGGCTTCAATCAGAAGGTCATTCTTTACAACGTTTTTCGCGTTGTCTCTGAACATTTCACGAATTGCGCCTTCTTCCTGTCCTGTCATCTGAAGGTACATCTCTTTGGAAATACCCTGCTGCTGAATTCTCTGTTCAAAATCTCTTACCAGTCTGTCAATGCTTGACTCAATCATGGCTTCAGGAATATCGATTTCTGCCTTTTCAGCCAGTGCCTTGATCAGGTTGTTGTTTAGTTCGCTCTTCGCTCTATTGTCTGCATCTTCTTCAAGACCTTCTCTGATGCTTGCCTTAAGCTCTTCAAGTGTTTCAAATTCTGAAACTTCAGAAGCGAATTCATCATCCACTGCTGGGAATTCCTTTGTCTTAATGTCAAGAATCTCAACATCAAACTCAGCGTCCTTGCCCTTCAGTTCTTCAGCCTGGTAGTCTTCTGGGAAAGTCACCTTGACAACCTTCTCGTCTCCAACCTTTAATCCGATCAGCTGATCTTCAAAATCACCGATGAACATGTTCGCACCGATTGTCAGCTCGAAGTTTTCACCCTTTCCGCCTTCAAATTCTACGCCGTCGACTTTACCGTTGAAGTTGATGATTGCAACATCATCCTTTTCTACAACTGCGCCTTCTGGCTTCGATTCGATTCTTCCGTTCTTTTCGATCAGATGCTCTATTTCATGGTCGATGTCATGGTCAGTAACCTTGACTACTGGTTTTTCAACTTCAAGTCCCTTGTAATCAGGAAGATCGAATTCAGGATAGACTTCAACTTCAGCTGTGTAGATGAACTCTTTTCCTTCTTCCATCTGAATAATGTCTACTTTTGGATAGTCGATAGGCTTGATGCCTGCTTCTTCGATTGCTTCAGGATAGCTGTCGCTCAGAAGAAAATCACTTGCATCGTCAAATAATACTTCTACGCCGTAGAACTGCTTGACGATTGCCAGTGGAGCCTTTCCTTTTCTGAAACCCTGTACATCCAGCTTCTTCACATTTTTCTTGTAAGCCTTTCTGATGGCTTCATCAAGCTTTGCTGCCTCAAGAGTCACTTCTAATTTAACCTTTTTGGAATCTAACTTTTCGTGCTTTACGTTCATTAATGATATCCTCCTATGCCCCTTACGGGCTTCTTTCAAACTTATAATATTATAAATGAAATGGCTTAGCATTTCAATGTTTATGGAATTATTCTTTCCAGATACTTTCTGCTTACACTCAGCTCCTCAAGAGATTCGTAGTTCTCCTTATAGACTTCAATGATTCCAGGACCCTTATAACCTAAGGCCTGGACTCTTTTAAAGAGCTCTTTGAAATCAAAATCTCCTCTTCCTGGAAGAAGACAGGAGTGATTGAGATCATGATCATTTAAATGAAGATTTATAAGATCCTCACCGAAGATATCGAGGTAATCATAAGGAGATTTTCCGGCTTTTACAGCCTGCTTCACATCCAGCGTGAATTTCAGCGGCTCTTTCACCGCATCCTTCAGGCGCTTCAGATATTCCAGGTCTCCCGAAAGACACCAAGATACATTTTCCTGTGCCAGAGCGACACCATGAACACCCGCCTCATAGACCATGCGCTCATAAATATAGACCACATCGGAAAAAGCCATATTCCTATGAGGTTTTCTGATCAGTCCGTGGAAAGTATAGGCTTTGGCCCCAAGAATCTCCCCAAATCTGACAAAGTCCTTATAGATTCTGAAAAAATCATCTCTTCTTCTTTCATAGGCATCAAACAGATAAGGTTCAAAAGCGGAGCTTACGGTGTGAACCGAATTGATCCTGACATTTTCTTTTTCTGTGCGTTCTTTCAGCTCAAGTGCATATTCTTCACTGAACTCAAAAAAACTGTTGGCAAAGACCTCAAGAACCTTGAAACCTTTTCCCGCAAGGGTACTCACTGCATTTTCCGTGAGCAGTTCAGGATAGAATATGGCAGTGGAGATCCCGATTTCCAAATTCATCACTTCTTTTCTTCATTGATTTCATCTTTTATATAGAACAGAATCCTATTCCTGGATGATTTTGTAGTCTGGTGTCAGATAATAGGTGACTCCTTCTTTCGTGAAAGACAGACCCGTTTCTGTTCGTTCTCCAAGAACCACATCCGTTCCGAAGACGCTCTGAAAGTTCCGATGGGAAAGCGGCTGAAGATCCACCACATAAAGGAATCTTCTCTCGTCAAACCAAGGCAGCTGAGACATATAGACCACAGTATCCTCATCCAGGAACTTCGGCTGTTCAGCCCACACAAAATTTTCGATCTGATTCATGATATTTTCCTTCGAATTTGTGTAACCGCGCGTATTCTTGTAGATTTTATAGGTGATTTCCGTGACCGTTCCATCAAGACCGATGAGAAAAAGATCTTGTGTCTCCTGATCCAGAACCACTGCCTGATTCTTCGAAGGAGAAATATCACCTTCCATTCCTTCAAGTTCAGCAAACGGCGCAAAAATCATTTCCCCGTTCTCCTCGACCACTTCCAGAGAAACCTCTTTGTCCATGGGTAGAGCTGCTGTAACATATTGTTTTTCAATCACAGGTTCCTCTTCCACAGTCTCTTCAATCTCTTCGTTGGTGACCGTTTCCGGAATCCGCTCTAAAATCTCTTCTTTCTGGACCTTTTCCTGAGCGATGTCCTGTTTCACCTTCTCTACCATCTCAAGAATCGGTTTTCTGAACAGAAGTGCAAGAGCAGCGATAATTATAAGAAAAATAGCAAGCTTTTTAAAAAATCGCCTTCTTTTTTCTCTCTTATGATACTTATTACTGAATATGCTGGTATTTCTTCTCATTTTTACTCCTTATTTCTTAATGGGAATACCACCCTGACTGCATCCGCATCCAGAACTTTTCCCATCTGCACTTTTGTTACCGCAGCAGGATTTTTTCTCCACTACATAGTTGTCCGTGTAGTCCTCATAGTCTGTTCCTTCTTTAAGCAGATCTTCAATCATAAGACAAACGCCTCCGTTCCTTCTATCGCTCTTGCAACCAGTGCATCACTGTCCAAGGCCTCTTCATGCAATTTGATGTATTTGAGTTTCGGCTTTGTCACAGGATGCTTCGGAACAAATATGGTGCAGCAGTCCTCATAAGGAAGGATTGAAGTCTCATAGGTACCGATCTTCTCTGAAATCTCCATGATATCTCCCTTATCCATTGCAACCAGAGGCCTGAATACAGGTCGATCTCCGGCTTCATCAGAAACCACTATTGACTCCATGGTCTGAGAAGCAACCTGTCCTATGCTTTCTCCGGTTGTAACGCTCGGAATACCAATCTTCTCTGCCAATGCGCATGCACACTTCATCATAAATCTTCTCATGATGATTGTCAGTTCGTTCTCAGGACACTTATCCATGATTTCCATCTGAATTTCAGTAAACGGAACTACATGAAGATGAATCTTTCCAGTGTACTGACTGAGTATGGAAGCGAGTTCCTTCACTTTATCCTTCGCTCTCTCGGACGTGTAAGGATGACTGTGATAGTACACGCCATGAACTTCAATTCCTCTTTTTGCCATCAGGAAACCTGCCACAGGGGAATCTATTCCACCTGAAAGCATCAGCATGGTGCTGCCATTGATCCCATATGGCATTCCACCGATTCCCTTTTCCTTGTTCACGTAAACATAGGCCATCTCTCGAATTTCAATATCCACAACAAAGTCCGGTTTTTTGATTTCCACATGATATCCTTCAGTATTTCTCAGAATATATGCACCAACAAGGCTTGAGAGCTCCATTGAATTCATCGGAAACTTCTTGTCTGCTCTTTTAGTCGCTACCTTGAAAGAAGTACCTTCAGGCATCTTTTTCATGACATCCAAAGCCAGCTCTTTGATCTTTTCAATATCTCTTTCTGTCTGCACCACTGTACAGACTTCAAAGACCCCAAACACCTTTTTGACTTTCTCTTTGATCACTGACACATCTTCAGCCTGGATAAACCAGCGGTTCTGATCTGTGTAAAAAGTGTATTCGTCATTCTTTAAAACATTTTTTATATTGTCTCTTAGTTTCTTCTCAAATCTTCCTCTGTTTAGACCCTTCAGAAAGATTTCAGAGGCATATTTTATCAGTAATAGTTCCAAATTATTTCCTCCTCAGAAATTTCACTGCATCGAGAATCATCTGTGCAGCATATTCTATCTCTTTATATGTGGTTTCCGCCTGAAAGCTAAGCCTTATGCTTCCTTGGATTTCCTTGCCTTTCAGCCCTAAAGCCACGAGCACATGGGAATCCTTGGTATCCTTTGATGTACAGGCTGAGCCTGTGGATACATAGACTCCCTTATCTGAAAGATAATGAAGGAGCACTTCTCCACGCATCCCCGGAATGGATACGCTTAGTATATAGGGGGATGTGCTTTCAAGTGGTGAATTCACCTTCAGTCCATCGATGTCTTCAAGTAGTGAAATCATCTTCTCCTTCAGCGCGTAGACATGGGTGAACCCTTCTTCCAGTTCCTCGTCACTTCTTTTCACAGCTTCTCTGAATCCCAGGATGGAAGGCACATTGACCGTGCCAGCTCTATATCCTCTTTCCTGTTCGCCTCCAAGAAGAAGCGAATCCGGTCTTTGTCCTTTTCGGATGTAGATGAATCCACATCCTTTGGGACCATGCACTTTATGGGCGGAAACGGTCATGAAGTCCACATCCATTTCCCGCACATCCAGTGCATATTTCATATACCCCTGAACTGCATCCATATGAAACTTCGCTTTCCTGCTTTTTGATCTGATGATCTTCGCAATCTCAGATGGTTTGTGGACCGCTCCTGTTTCATTGTTCACCATCATCACAGAGACCAGAGTCGTATTTTTCGTAAGCTTCTCTTCAAGCTCAGAAAGACTGATCTGTCCCTTTTCATCCACGGCAAGAAAATCCACATGGACACCTTGCGTTTGTGCATATTTCATCACTTTCAGCACACTTGGATGTTCGATGCAGGTTGTAATAAAATGTGCACCTTCTTTAATGTAAGACCTGACTATATGATTATTCCCTTCGGATGCACCTGAGGTGAAGACAATCTCTTCCCCAAGCGCATGAATAGTTTCTGCAATGTCTTTTCTTGCCGCCTCCAGAGCATCTTCAGCATCCCTTCCGATTTTATGGATGGAACTCGGATTCCCGTATATATTCTTAAGTGCTTCTGTCATAGACTCTATGACTTCTGGTTTTACTTGTGTTGTGGCGGCATTGTCTAAATATGCTTTCATTTTATCACCTTCATAATATTTCACTGGTTTACTTTATCATAACAAGCTCTAAAGCTCAAGCTTAAGAAGACCTTCATAGATTTTACTGATGAAAGGTCCGATTTCTTCAGAAAGCTCGATAAAACCCTGCTGGAGTGTTTTTCCACCACCGCCTCTAAATCTGAAGACCTCACGGGCAGGCTTGACAAGTTCTTTCGCATCGGCCTTATCTCCTGTAAAGATGAAAATTCGTCCATCTTTTCTATAGAACACTGCAATCTTTCCTCTTTTGATCATATAATTTCCAATGGATTTCATAAGCTCATCTTCATATTCCACTTCCTGTACGACTGTATCTTCCTCGTAATTCTCCGCCAAAGCACTAGCCAGTTTTTCGGTAAGCACACCCGAGGCTTTCTTATACTCATCTCTTTCTTCCAGGATCTGACGAACTCGAAATGGAAGTTCGTCCAGATTCACACCCAGCTCGGATTTGAGCTTTGAAATGGCATCTTCCAGATCTTCAAGATACTTGAAAGCTCTTTCACCAGACACATACGATAAACGACTGCCGCCTTTGTACTTTTCCACAGATGTGATCTTGAAAAGTCTCAGATTCTTTAAGGACCTGACGTGGGTTCCTCCGCAGCCGCACCAGTCGATTTCTCCAATCTGAACAATACGGATGTTGGAATCCACAGCAACTGCTTTTCTGAGTGGAATATCACCGAGGTTGTATTTGTCTCGATAATATGTGGAAACTGGAAGATTCTTTCCTATATAATCGTTCACCGCTTTTTCGGACTGGACTTTGATTTCTTCTGAAACCTCCAGATCCGTATCAATGGTGGAACTCATCATGCCCATATGAAAGCTCAGCGTTTCAATCCCAAAAAGGTCTTTTAACACTGCCGTCAGCACATGCTGACTGGTATGCTGAATACTATGGTCTTCACGGACTTCTTTTCTGATAACGCACTCTACCGGCATATTGATCGTAAGTCCAGAGAAAGAATCGAGCTTATGATAGATTTCATCTCCCTCAGTATAGACATCAAGGACTTCTTTTCCGTTGATACTTCCCTTGTCTGCAGGCTGACCTCCACCTTCGGGATAAAAATAAGTACTGTGAAGGGTTAAATGCACCCCATCCTCTTTTTCTTTTACGGACTTGATCCTGGATGAAAAACTAAGAACATCCTGGTCTACCTGATAAAGTTTCACGCTATCCACTCCCATATCATTTTCTCATCCTTTATTGTACCATTAATTGAAAATGAGTAGCATATGAATCGATAAAAAACCATTCTCTAGAAAACATTTCATGGGCTATTTTCAGAGCCCTGTTTTATAAGATCAGAATTACAGGTTTGGAAACAGGATAAACTCTTTCATTTTAATAGAATAAGAGGCAAATCTTAATTCGGTTTTAATTTATCTCTCGTATAATGAGCTCAATGATTAAAGTTTAGATAAAGAAAGGAAGTTCATTATGGAAAAGAAATTATATAAAAATACGGACCGGAAAATGATCTCTGGAGTACTAGCAGGTTTTTCCGACTATCTCGGCATAGATGTCACCATACTGAGAATCGGGTTTGTTCTTCTAAGTCTCATCATGGAAGCATTCCCAGGAATCATTCTCTACATCATCCTTGCCATCGTCATGCCTGATATGAATGAGAAAGACAGAGAAAGAAGGACTTACAGGAAAGACAACCCATACCAGAGCGAAGAAAACTCATATGGACAGAAGACTTATACAGATGTAGATTACAAAGAGAAAGAGCAAGGTTCAACTGAACCTGACAAGAACTATAAAAAATCCGGTGGAGCTTATACACCTGAAGACAGAAACTAAATAATCCTTTACCCTTCCACTCTACAAAACAGTGGGAGGGTTTTTTCGTATCTATAGAAGAGACGCCATCCTCACACACCTACTTCATATTAATTTCACATTCTTTTAACATTATTGCTTTATAATAACGATTAAATAGAAGATTATTAAACATCTCTCAAGGAGGAAAATCATGGAAGAATTAAAGAAACTGCTTCTTACCGCCGTTGGTGCCGCAGCGATCAGTGTTGAAAAAATAGACAGTACTGTCACCGAGCTCATAGAAAAAGGAAAACTGAGCGTGAAAGAAGGCAAGGAACTTAGAGAGGAGCTGCTCCGTAAAAAGAAGGAATCAGAGGAAGATCTTGTTAAAAAAGACGATCTCAATCAGATTGTTGATTCTCTCAATCTTGCTGGAAAAAGAGACCTGGAGCTACTTGAAGAAAGAGTACGTAGGCTGGAAGAAAAAATTGCAGCACTGACAGATATTTAGGTTACTGCATTCCCTCATAAGGTGGTGTTCTGATGGATGAAAATCATGGCAGTTACAGCAAGAAGCGCTTTAGAGAAATTGTAAGAGTCCTTGCTTCTTACGGGTTTGGACATATTCTTCACACGAAGCTCCGCTCGGAAAAAATGAAAAAAGATCCCGAGAACCTGAGACTGGTCTTTGAAGAACTAGGACCTACTTTTATTAAAATCGGTCAAATTCTATCCACAAGACCAGACGTACTTCCAGCGGAGTATATCTCTGAACTGTCAAAACTTCAGGACAAAGCACCCCACTTCCCTTACGAGACCGTCATTTCCATCATCGAAGAAGAACTTGGAAGACCTCTTCCCGAAATCTTCTCTTCTATAGAAGAAACACCCATGGCCTGTGCTTCCGTTGCTCAGGTGCATACCGCAGTGCTCCTTGACGGGACAAAAGTCATCGTCAAGGTACAGCGACCTGATATTGAAGAAAAGCTCCTGGAAGACATCAATATTCTCATTAGAATCGTAAAAAGAGCACCCAATACCCTTCGAGATATTCTTCTGGATCCCGTGGAGGCACTGGAAGAAATCCTGGAAACTACAAGAATCGAACTGGACTTCAATAATGAAGTTCTATATATGCTGAGATTTAAAAAGGAAAATGAAACCATAAAATGCATCAGTATTCCCAACGTCTTTCTGAACCTTTCCACCAAACGGATCGTCGTTCAGGAAGAGATTGAAGGAATCAAGATCACTGACCGTGAGAAGCTTCTCTCAGAAGGCTATGATATGGAAGACATCGGCAAAAAACTGGTTCTTTCTTATCTTTATCAGCTTTTCAACAATGGCTTTTTTCATGGAGATCCCCATCCTGGAAATCTCATCATCCATGAGAAAAAGATCTATTACATTGATTTCGGAATCATGGGCAGCCTGACACAGAAGGCAAGACGATCAGTCAACGATCTATTGCAAGCCATGGTGAAACGGGATATCGGTCAGCTGGTCAATCTGGTGCTGGATCTGGCGGAGCAGAAAGGTCCGGTGGATAAGAATGTTCTTTATGAAGATATAGAATATATCATCCACTATTATCTTCAGACCAGTCTGAAAAACATACAGGTATCCAGACTTTTCATGGATCTTTTCGAGGCTGCCAGGAAAAATAACCTGAAGCTGCCGAAAGAGTTTACGACCCTTTTGAAATCACTGCTGATTCTAGAGGGCGTCATCAGCGAAATCTCACCGGAACTGAGTATTATGGAAATTGCAAAAGACTATCTCAAGGAAGACCCGAAACTGAATCTGTGGCCTGATTTCAATATGGACACACTGGCCATACACGGCTATAGCCTTGTGAAGGATACGCTTAAAATACCAGTCAGTATCCAGACGATTCTTGATAACTTCATCAGCGGTCGTGGTAAAGTGAAGCTTGATATTGTGAACTTCAATGACCGATGGGTAGATTTCAACAAGATGATCAATCGTATGGTTTTTGCAGTGGTCGTCTCCGCCATCATCATCGCATCCGCCCTGATCATCCGTAGCGGTGAAGGTCCGAACTTCAATGGCATCAGTCTCGTGGGCATCATGGGATTTGCTCTTGCCGGTCTTCTAGGTCTATGGCTACTGATATCCATTCTTAAATCAGGAAATATATAGGAATGAACTACTTTATGGAAAACTACAATATAGACAATGAAGACTCCCAGGGAAATAAACCCTAGGAGTCTTCATTGTCTATTGCTCTATATGATTCAGTCTAAACATAACCTTCTGTTTGGATACTCATGGTGAAGTATCTGATGGAATCTTCCTTTTTCCCCATTTTGTAATAGACTTTTGCAAGATCTTTGTACCGTTTGGCAAGTTCCTTGGTTTTCCCTTTCTTGATGAGCATATCCAGGGAGACACTCAGATAGGTCTCAGCCATATTATAATTGCCGCTTTCTGCAAGAAGCTTTCCTTTGAAATAATAAGCTTTCTCTACTACATCAGGATGCTGATTTTCGATGGCTGCGTTGACCACCATGTCCACGTATTTCGATGCTTCTTTAAAATGACCATCTTCCACAAATCTTTCCATGGCATCAAGCAGCAGATTGACATTATCAGAAAGAGCTTCCTGAGGAAAGATTCTGGATGCTTCCTCCATCTCTTTATAAGCACCTTCCACATCACCACTGTTCAGCAGTTTCACTGCCAGAAAATACTTTGCTTTCGCATGCATCTCAGGATAATCCTTGAGATATTCACCGATTTTATCGTAGCTTTCCTTCCCGTTTTCAGAAGTGGAAATCAGGCAGTACTGAAGGTGAATCTGTCCCTTGACAGTATCATTTTCAGTCAGTTCCAGAAGTTCTTCCACATAAGGAAGATATTTTTTCGCTTCGACATAGTCTTCTAAGTAAACAAGGCAACTAACTGTCATAAAGGGTATATAGAGTCTTTCTTCTTGTGTGATCGAATCCGGTAAGGTATAGAAATTGCTCATGAGGTAATTCAGAAACACCATGGCATTTTCATATTCTGAAGTCGTAAAAAGATACTTCGCCATGGTCATGCAGTACAGATACTGGGTCTCTGCATTGACGACGTTGATATACGTTCTGTAAAGATTAGAAATCTCCACATTCAGTTCTTCAATTTTCCCCTTCTCCATATAATGATTGATCAGCTGGATTCTAGCAAGAAAAGTCTGCATCACAAGATTATTCTGCTCGGTCACATCGATCAGACTCTGTATCTCTTTTTCATAATTCTTCGAAAACATATTCTCTGAAAGTTTCTTCAGTTCATCCGTGACTTCCTGAATTATATTCTTTTTTAAGCTTTCCTTTTCGATACCAAGTCTTTTTGCCACCAAATCCAGTACCCACTCTTCAGCTTGCACCTTATCATTTTCGATGGTACTCATCTTGGACACAGATATTTCCGAACCGCATAGGGCTTTCAGTGTCATTCCCTTCTGTACACGTGCTTTTCTTATTTTTTCACCAGTACTCAATATTTCCATTACTTGTCACCCTCCTCTTGGAGCATAATATTCATGGATTTCTCAAGTAGTTTATAGGAATCCACGCTCTTCCCTTTTTCAAGATAGAATTTTGCCATGAGCAGCATGATTTTAGACTCCTCATCTTTGAGTTTTTTCTCTCTGGCGATATTAAGCGCGAGGATCAGATTATTCACTGCACCACGCATATTTTTAAATAAGGATTCCACTTTGGATTTCACAAGATAAAGTTTGATGTTCCCTAAGAAATCCTCCTCCAGGATCATTCGATCCAACAGAGTAAGGGTTTCATAAGCATCTTCCTCCATACGGAGGTATCCATAGCACTCTGCAAGGTGAAGATGAACTTCCTTGAGCATTTCCTGATTCTTATTGTAAAGCGCTTCCGCTTTCTTGAAGTGGACCACTGCATCAGCAAAACGGTCAAAATCTTCGTAAAGCTTACCGAGATTCAGCTCGATTTCAGCCATTTCCGATTCTTCTTCACAGGCTCTGAAAATCTGAAGAGACATCTGAGCATACTTGGATGCTTCTCCAAAATTACCTTCTATTTCATTCTTTTCCGCAAGTCTTGTCAGAAACTTTCCATAAGATTTCTTGTCAGACATGATTTCAAATTTCTCATTGGCTTTTGCAGTATATTTTCTGCTTTTCTCAAGGTTTCCGATTTTCTTGTAAGCGATGGCTAGATGGAAATAGACCTTAGCCAGCATGATTTCATCTGTCAGAATACCTTCAACAAATAGGGCCTCCGATTTATGCAAATAGCTGATGGCCATCGGTAAGGATTCCTTATCAATACAGGTTTTTGCCACAAGCATAAAATTATCGATATAAGCTCCCTTGAAGTTATGGGTAGAATAGATGACATTACACTGAAACAGATAATCAAAAGCTTTCGTGAAGTTCCGCTTTTTGATTTCAAGCAACCCTTTAAGATAAAGGTTTTTTGCTTTAGGCAGGATCAGATTATACTGATTGATATAGTGATCCCCTTTTTCAATGTATTTTGATGCTTTTTCATACTCATCAGTTTCAATACTGATTTCAGCCATCTGACTGAAATATTCACAGATACGGTCTGCCTGAGTATTCTCGGATTCCATGAAATATTCCACAGAAATATCCAGTGTATCTGCCAGGTAATCCAGAAGATCCATCGATGGATTCGATTTACTCGATTCCACTAGACTGATCTGTCCAGGGGTAACGCGATTTCCCGCAACATCTTTCAGCGTCATATTTAATTCTTTTCGTCTTTTTTTGACCTTTTCGCCTAATGATAATACTTCCATAAACTTCTCTCCTAAAGCATAATTAACATTTTCATTATAGCATATAATTAAACTAGAATAACTGTAGAATGAATTTTTATGACACATTATTTATCACTTTCTAGGGCAAACATGAGTTATAGTTAATAAATTGACTAAAATATAGGTATCAGGTGCTCTTTCATGGTTATTGATTATGCTGCAGAAACGGCTAGAAGAGAAGGATACTCATACATTACAAGTACCTTCTCTTCTTATTTGCACATATATTTTTCTTGAAAATTTTTAATACACAGAAACTTTATTGTGAAGAAAAAGTATCGGTCAGCTTCTACTTCAGAAAAGCGCTTTTAGCCAGCTCATCTGCACGGTCGTTATAACGGTCTCCGCTGTGACCTTTCACTTTTCTGAATTTAACATTCAGATCCTTCTTTATGGTCTGAAAGAACTTATGATAACCTTCTGTGAGGGGATTATTTCTTTTCCAGGTACCTAAAGCCCAGCTTTCAATACCCTGATAATCAAAATAAAGCATCAGATTTCGATAGCCGTTTTCTTTGGCGAAGGACATGGCTTTCATCGCACCCATCACTTCACCCGCTACATTTCTCATAGAGCTGTACTCTCCCTTTACGGCTTCGCACTCTGCATGTATCTCTTTGCCCTCATGGACAACCACCAGCCCATAGGCATACCTGGTTGTAGTGAGCTCATAGCTTCCGTCCACATAAATGATCACCTGATCCTCTGCCTCTTCTTCCATCCGGTCCTCAGGTTCTTCTTTCGATGGTCTGAGTACAGCCGTATAAGGTTTTAACCTGCTTGGTGAAGAAGGAAGTTTTTCTCCATGCATGGTGATAAAAGAAAGTGCTTCTTCTTTTGTAGGAAAGCTTTTAAATTTGACTCCTTTGGCCCCTGTCACTTCTTTCTTGCACTGATCCCAGGATTCAAGGATCATCGGCTTTTTTGAATGGCCATCCAGAACAGCATAAAATTTACCCAAAATAAATCTCCTTATAAAAAGGAGCTTTACGCTCCTTTTATCATTTTCTATTTCTTTTAAAGGATTCTCTTTCTCTATGTCAGGAAATATCCTTCTTTGTTTTTTCTCGAACTCTTCTATTTCAATACAGGTTCAAAGATCGGATCTAGATCCGGCACTTTTACTTCGTCCGGAATCAGATAATCATCATCCGACAGATAGGACCGTTTTCTCTTCTCAAGATTCTCATCGATGAGGCCATACACCTGATTCAGTGTCTTTGCTGGTGTAAAGTTAACGATTCTTCCGATGTTGTCTTTCACCTGCTTCAGTGTATTGAGATCTCCCTGCCAGTGTTTCACAAGGATCGGAATAGGAATCTTATTCAGAATATAGTTTGAACCGAAAAACAGGATCGCAAGATCGTCCATCTTTCCTAGCACAGGTACCTTACTTGGAATGAAATCCATCGGAACCAGCGGATATCCGAAAGTAAATGCGATAAGTACCTTATCCCGCTTTGCAACTCGTTTATCCTTCATCAGCCTTAAGGCTAAAGCATACATATCTGGCAGTATAAATGCATAGTTTGCCAGGTTTCTCTTGTCGTAGGGCACCTTCTCCAGAATCTTCACTCTGAAATCCGTGTAGGAATCTTCCGTTCTGTTCATAAGACCAAGCTTCCTGTTAAAATCAGCAAGCTTCCTTTCCTCTTCTTCTCTCTTGATTCTTTCTTCTTCTTCTTTTTCTTTTTCTTTGTCTTTACCTGCTTCTTCCTGCATAGCATCAAGGTCTGCTTCGATACCCTTGAGTTTAAGAGAAAGGACACCGTTTTCCATGATGAAATGTTCCACTTCAAGATGAACATGAGGCACCTGCTGCAATGCTTCGTCTATATTGACTGATAATGCCTTGTTCTCATAAGTGAGCCCCATTTCTCCAGCTTTCTTGGCTGCAGTTTTAGATGCGATGTTCAGGATGAACTTAGGAACGCCAAGTTTCAGCACCTTCACACGTTCAATCTTCAGGGTCATGATATTATTGATCACGCTGATGATTCTGATTTTTGCCAGAAATGGGATATTGATGATTTTTTTAAAGCTTCCTTCAATCTGGATGAAATTATCTTCCAGTTTGACATCTTTAAACGTAAGTTCCGGAACTTTAGTTTCAACCAGAGTCTTCAGATCATACATGATATCTTCCGCACTTAATGTAGTGGTAACGGATGTTACTCTCATAAATTTATTCTCCTTTTAATGATTCTTCATATCTTAACGCATAATATATAATTTTATTATAGCAAGAACTCCTCTTCTTAGGATGAACTCAGCAAAAGATTTCAATTAACTTAACATTTGACTTATACTATCGGTTCCGATTCACACTTTCTCTTTCGGGTGCGGATCCAGAAGCAGAATAAACGTTGTTATCACTATTCCACCAAGAAGCCCTCCTATATGGCCGAAGTTATCGATGTTGCTGGAGGTGAATCCTGAAAACAGATTGATTGCAAGAACGATCATTATTCTTGAAAACATGGATTTCATGGATTTTTTCTTTCCAAGAATCGTGATCATGAGGATGGCCCCTAAAAGTCCAAAAATCGCTCCGGAAGCACCCACTGCTACATTTGGTGTATAGAGATAACTTAATAGCCCTCCTGTTACGGCTGAGAAACAGTAGATCCCCAGCATTTTCCATTTCCCCATGAATTCTTCCACAATTTTACCCAATGCGAATAGTGCATACATATTAAAAAGAATATGCATGAAATCTGCGTGAAGAAAAGCAGAAGTGAAGAGCCTGTAGTACTCGCCGGCCTGAATCAGCTCATTGACTTTGGCACCATAGGAGATCAGGACAAAAATATTGATATCCATCCCACCTGATTTGATTGCTGTGAAAGTGTAGACAATGACATTGAGAATCATCAGCGTGAACGTCACTGCCATGGATTTCACCGTCATTTTCTGCGTTACCGCCACTTTTTTCGCGAAAATTGATCTTGTTATATCATCATGACCAAAGAACTTTCCTTCCTCATCCACATACACTTCTGAATAATTCGGCAATTTTTCTTTGATCGGTACATAATGTCCACCAGTAAAAATAATATTCACAACATAGGCCGGGATTCGATTCAGCCTTGCATGATTCATAAAGGCAAGAAGATTTTCGTCCTCTTTTCCAAGTGTGGAAAAGATCACGGCTAAAAACCCATTCTTGATGGGTGTATAAAGATAAAAATTCAATTCCTCTTCGATGGATGGAAATTCTTCCAGAAAAAACCCTTTATCATCGATGAGAAGACCCATGGTTTCCTGGATTACTTTATTGATCATAAAATCCTCCCGCTTGTGCATAACATAATTCAATTTTACCCTAATTTCGAAAACTATGAAAGAAAAAGACCCATAAAACCTATCCGGTTCTCTTTTGAAGCGCAATAACTGTAACAAGAGAATTCTATGCTACTTAATAGCTTTGAACTACTCTACCATCAGATTTCTACGTAGTTCAAGGTGGAGTAATAGAATAGGATAATTAATCCACATACACATCTACTGGAAAGCCATGCTTTTTAAACTTTCTGATGTTCTTCTCTATATTTTCTCTATTTTCTTTTTCAGAAGGCACTGCTTCTAGCAGGTCTTTCGGAGTATGAACTGTACCACCTTTTACAACCAGGAAAATGTCTTTCGAATTAGAAATATGCTCAATTGGATTACTGTTTAAAATGACTAAATCCGCTATTGCACCCTCAACTACTCTTCCTAAATCTTTTCGATTTAAAGAATCAGCTGAAATAATTGTTGCCGCTTTGATTGCATCAAATTCTGTGAATCCACTTTCAACAAATACTTCAAGTTCTCTGTGTAACGCCATACCCGGGTATGAGAAAACACCAGCCGGTGAGTCTGTCCCACAAACCACTGTTCCTCCCATGCTGTGATAAACTTTGGCTATGGTTTTAATTACTTTATGTTGAATGCCAATTTTTTTCTT
The DNA here is from genome assembly GCA_964643785.1 of uncultured Proteiniclasticum sp. Lineage (GTDB taxonomy): Bacteria > Bacillota > Clostridia > Clostridiales > Clostridiaceae > Proteiniclasticum. Next base: position 18,040 of record CAZXUT010000025.1, on the reverse strand, counting down.
AAATGCTCCTGACTTTGATATGTATTCCCATTGATTGATCAGGCCTCTATTTTCTTCCGCCTTCGTTGTAACGATATGATTGGCTCGCCAGGGTTTATCTGCTAAATATGCTTGATCATAGATCGTGATTGTCGGACAGATTTTCACGTCGTATTTGAGAAGTTCTACACAGATTTCTTGAATCTTTTTGAAATCAGGATTATTCCAATCAATACGATCCCATATTGTTTCATCAGCTTGCATTGTCCATTCAGGGTAGAGCATCTGTAAAATTCCTGACGCGTGTTCATTCCAGCTTACTCCTATTTTCCCTGCCTCAACTGCATTTACTTGCGAGGAATAGATTAAATCACAGCTGACTACTTTCCTTAATTTACTTGCCTCATCACAAACAGCAGCCATTACGTGGGGTTTTAACCAACCATATACTTTAATTAAGTCCACACCTGATTGCACTTGCCTTCTCACTTCATTTCGTGCTGTATCGGTGTCATCTGTAATGATATTATAAGGGCTTGTTGGTCCCCAAATTCCGGGTGGACCATCAATCATTCTATCCGCTGAAATGATACGTGGCGTCTTTGCTGAGTTGTCAGCATTCATCAACTCTTCTAATTCAAGTAGACTACCAGCCATATTTCTAACAGTCGTAACTCCTGCCGCAGTAAATAAATGAGAAAACCCTTCTTTAATGTGAACGTGCATATCAATTAATCCTGGAAGGATCCATTTATTATCACAATCAATAATTTGGGTGCCTGGTTGGATATTCGTAATGTTAGGCTTGATACTTTGTATTAACCCATTTTCAATGAGCACGTCACTTTTTGAAATGCTCTCCTTATCAACGTGTATGACATTTGCATTTTTCAGCAATACTCGCATTTTCCGCTCTCCCTTTATTCAAGTATCAGAGTGTCCATTTCGCCTTGAATTCTACTTTTAAATAGTTTTAATATATCTTACCATATTTACTGCTTGTTACCTCCAATTATTCTATTCAAATATCTGTAATTTCGTTAAGTAACAGGTGCTCCGTCTAATAAAACAAGGGATACCAACTCACTCACGAATTGATATCCCTTTTGTTTTACTTATTTAGTTTTAATTACAAACCAGAAGCTGTAATATGAAAGAACCTTTTTCAAATGAATTATTTACTTTCAATATACTCTTCAATCATGTCGAGAAGTTCGTTGAATCTTCTGATGGTCGCTTCAAGAGGTGCTTTGCTCGTCATATCCACACCTGCGGCCTGAAGAGTCTCTACAGGATAATTACTTCCTCCAGTCTTCAGGAAGCCTTTGAATCGCTCTACAGCTTCTTCTCCGTCCTTCAGAATGCTTTCTGCGAAAGCACTGGCTGCAGCATAACCTGTAGCATACTGATATACATAGAAATCACTGTAGAAATGTGGGATTCTTGCCCATTCCACTCCGATTTCCTCATCGATCACAATTCCTTCACCAAAATACTTCTTGTTCAGATCAAGCCATAAAGCACTAAAGTCTTCACCGGTCATCGGTGTTCCCTTCTGAATGGTTTCATGAGTGGTCTTTTCAAACTCAGCGAACATGAGCTGTCTGAATACAGTAGTTCTGATCTGCTCAAGTTCCTGGTTTACAAGGTAAAGCTTCTTCACAGGATCTTTCTCATTTTCGATCTGATAATGGATCAGCAGTTTCTCATTGGTGGTCGATGCCACTTCTGCTACGAAGAGTGTGTAGTCTCCGTAGATGAAAGGCTGATACTTTCTGGAATAGTAGGAATGGATGGAATGACCCATTTCGTGAACTAGAGTTGATACATCTCTCAGATCCTCATGATAATTCAGAAGAATGTAAGGTGCTGTATCATAAGCCCCTGAGGAATAAGCTCCACTTCTCTTTCCCTTGTTTTCATAAATATCGATCCAGCCGTTTTCAACACCTTCTTTAAAGATGGAAAGATACTCTTCCCCCATTGGCTTCAGGCCTTGAAGTGCAAGTTTAACGCCCTCGTCAAATGGAATCTTCTCTTCTGGTACATCAATGATCGGTACATAGAGATCATACATATGGATCTCGTCAAGTTGAAGAAGTCTCTTCTTGATATCCACATAGCGGTGAAGCGCACCCACGCCCTCACTTATGGTTTCAAGGGAATTATCATAAACCGCCACTGGAATGTTGTTCGGACTTAAAGAAGCTTCTATAGGTCCTTCATAGCTTCTCAGCTTGGCTCTCAGATTAAAGGTCTTCATATTGGAGGAGAGCATCATTCCTATGGAATTCTTGTACTTTCCGTAAGTTCCGAAAAGTTCTTTGAACGCATTCTCACGTAGTGTCCTGTCCTTTGACTGGATGAACATGCTATAGCTTCCTTCTGTTAAAGGATGCTTATTGCCTTCTCCATCTTCCACATCATTAAAGGTAAGGTCTGCATTGGTGAAGATTGAGAAGATATCATCTGCGGCATTCAGTGAATCTGAAAGCGTCGCCAGAAGCTCTTCTTTTTCCTTACTTAATACATGAGGCTTTTCTTTGACGATGGTTTCGATGTAGAACTTGTACCCCGAAAGGTCTTCATCTGAAAGATAGCTGTTGATCGTTTCATCGCTTAAGGAAAGAAGTTCAGGTACAAAATAGCTTGCCATGGCACTGTACTCAGCTACATACTGAGCAATCTTGGACATGACGACCTGCTGCTTTGTATTTGCCGTATCCTCATCATTTTTCATATGTGCGTATACGTAAAGTTTTTCAACGATCCTTGTATAGTTTTCATAGTCTTTCAGATAGGCCAGCAGACTTTCTTTTTCATGAAGCTTGTCTTTGTAGTTTAAAAGAACAGGCGCTTCTTTTTTTACCATTTCCAGTTCCTGCTCGAAGTCTTCGTTAGATGCATAAATGTCATGAATTTTCCATTGATGCTTTGCATCTATCTCATTTCTCAGTTTTGCTTTCTCGCTCATAGATACCTCCATAATATTTTATTTGCTTTTTTCATTATAAGGCAGAAAAACGTACTTTCATAGAAGAATCGCTCTACTTCTATGCTTTGTGCGAAGATTCTGTATTACTTGAAACAAAAAAAGAATCCGTTCCATCGATGTTATCGATAAACGGATTCTCTCACTACTGTCTATTCATTAAAACTATTCAGAATTTTTTCGTAGGTTTCTTTCATGGTTTCCAGAAGATCTCCTGATGCCTCAAGGGGATTCATGGCTACAGTCTTTCCACCTGTCTCTCTTGCAAGAGTTTCAGAAACCTTCGGAGAAGCATTGTCTTCGAGGAAAATCGTTGTGATTCCCTCTTCTTTCACGAAGTTTATGAGTTCTTCCAGGCTTTTAGGGGTAGGTTCTCCTTCCTGAAAAGGACCTTCAATAGCCTTTTGCACAAGTCCAAGCTCTCTGGTCATATAACCGAAAGCGGCATGTCCTGTCACAAAGGCTTTCCCCTCGTGCTCTTTAAACTTCTCTACATACTCTTCTCTTAATACATTCACTTCATCTGCAAAAGCATTATAGTTATTCTCAAAGATTTCAGCCCCTTCAGGTCTGACTTCAGATAACTCTGTTTTCACATTCTCCGCCATAATGACAAGTGATTCTAAGGACAACCATATATGGGGATCAAACTCTCCATGATCATGGCCTTCTTCCTCCTCATGGTTATGACCGTCATCCACTTCATCCAGATGAATGAGATCTACTCCTTCAGAAAGATTGATGAGTTTCAAGTCACTGTTTCCAGAATTCTCTACAGCTTTATCAACCCAAGGCTCCATTTCCAGTCCATTGATGAATATGAAATCCACTTCAGTGAGTTTACCCATGTCCTTGATGGTCGGTTCAAAGTTATGACCATCAGCACCTTCAGGTACAATTCTCCAGGTTTCCACCAGGTCTCCACCGACAATCTTAACGATCTGGTCTATGGGATTGATTGTGGTTGCCACTTCGATCTTCTCTATGGCCTCTTCTTCTATCTCGCTCTCTTCTGCCTGTTCTTCATTTTGTGTTTCAGGTTCATTATTCCCATTTACAGGAGTTTCATCCGCAGGCTTTGCACTGCACCCTCCTATTATGGCTGTAACCGCCAATAAACTAATTAGTATTTTCAATCTCTTCTTCATAATCTTTCCTCCAGTTGTTGCAAATGATTCGCATCTATGAGTATAGTAGTATAAGTAATATCCCTTGTCAACACTTTTTTTATGTTGTATTTATAATAAAATTTCTGATGAAGAGCCATAGACGATAAAAATCAATGATTTATCATTCCTGACATCTTCAGAAATATTTGCAAATGATTCGCATTAACGAGTATAATTGTATAAGTAATATTTCTTGTCACCAAAATTATTTGTGCTATATTAATTATTGAATTTTAAATTGGAGTGAAACAGATGATAGAAATCAAAAACTTATCCTTCTCTTATACAGGAGAAGAACCTTACCTGATCCAGGACCTGACCATGACGATTCCCAGAGGACAACTGATTTCAGTCATCGGTGAAAACGGATCAGCCAAATCGACTCTGGTGAAGCTTCTTGTGGGACTATTAAAACCATTAAAAGGCAGCATCACCATGAACGTGAAAAATGTAGCCTATGTTCCTCAACGGATGGAAAGCTTCAATAAGCAGTTTCCCATCACAGTGGAAGAAGTCTATAAAATTCATCTTAAGGGTCTTGGCATCAAAGACTACTCCCTCATCGACAAATCTCTGGAAGAAGTGACAATGACCCCTTATAAGAAAAGCCTCATTGGTGATCTTTCCGGTGGTCAGACCCAGAGAATTTTCATAGGAAGAGCCCTTCTAGGTGACCCCGAGCTTATTATACTTGATGAACCTTCTACAGGTATGGATCAGCGCAGTCAGAAAGAAGTGCGACATACCCTAAGAAATCTAAGAGAAAAAGACGTATCAATCCTTACTGTAGAACACAATATTTCAGCTGCCATCCATAATTCGGACTTCATCATCCGAATGGGTGACAACAAGGGTGTGCTTTACGACATCAAGACCTTCAAGACCAACATTCAGCACGAAGATGTAGACAATATGCTCGTCTTTCGGAAGGAGGAAATCTAATGCTGGCTTATCCATTTATGCAGAATGCCCTTATGGCAGGCGCAATGATCGCAGTACTCTGCCCCATCATCGGTATCTTCCTGGTCCTTAGACGTTATTCCATGATGGGCGATACTCTGGCCCACTCCTCTTTGGCTGGTATTGCCATAGGTATCGTCATCGGCATCAGCCCTACCATTGCCTCTGTGATTTTCACGACACTTGCGGCCCTTCTTGTGGAATTTCTAAGAGACCGTTTCAAGCGGTATGCTGAAATTCTCATGTCCGTAGTGATGACCTTATCTGTCGGTATCGCCATCATTCTGGTCTCCAGCGGTCAGGCGAACACCAACATCAATCAGTACCTGTTCGGAAGCATATTGACTGTCACAAGACAGGATCTTCTCCTGGTACTGGGCGTTACGATTATCACAGCCATCGCCATCATCTTTTACTATAATGAGCTGATTTATACCACTTTTGATGAAGACGGTGCACACATCATCAACATCAAAGTGAAGAAAATCAACTATATTTTCGCACTGCTCATGGGTCTTGCCATTTCAGTGTCCATCAGAATCACCGGTGTCCTTGTAATTTCATCTCTGATCGTATTACCTGTTGCCTCTGCAATGCAGTTCAGAAAAGGATTCAAGAAGACACTCTTCATCAGTATTCTTATCGGACTTATAGACATCATGCTGGGCCTTGTCTTCTCATACCTGCTTGACAGTGCTCCAGGAGGAACCATTGCCATCATGAGTGTCATCACCATGCTGGGATCCCTGTTTATGAACCCTACAAGAAATTAGTTCTTTCACCTTAAAATAAAAAATCCCACCTGCAAATTAAGCAAGTGGGACTACTACAATAAATTCTGAAGCTATTTGTGTTTATTCTTATTTATTATGGAAATGATGAATGACCTGATATTCAGGAAGCTTCCCTGCAAGAGGCCTGAAATACTTCATCGCTTCTTCGGTGATATTCATTCCATCTTCTGTGACCATGTCAAGAGGCATGTATTTCACGTGATTGGCGATATTTGCCGCATCAGTTGCGGTGTATTCCACTACATAGGGATCATCTGATTTTCTGACAAGAATGGACACTTTACCGGTTTCCCCTTCCTTTGCAAGAAGAAGTGCTCTTTCACCTAAATGGAATGCTTCTTCCAGGTCCACCTCTGAAGCCAGATGAAATGCCGATCTTTGAAGCGTGGATAGTTCAAGAACCTTCACCCTGCTGGTGAGTCCGCTGGAGACGATGATGTTTTTTAAAGCATTTCCTGCTCCACCAAGCTGTGCATGACCAAAGGTATCATGGGCATGGGCTTTTGCAGCAGCAAGGAAAGATCCATCTTTCAGCCTTACGCCTTCAGAAGCTACAATGTAGACATGATTTTTCTCCTTATAGATCTCTTCCACACGCTGAAGGAACTTCTTCTCGTCAAAAGGAACTTCAGGTAGAAGAATGATGTCTGCACATCTTTTTCCGTTATAGGTTGCAAGAGCACCTGAAGCTGCCAGCCACCCGGCATCTCTACCCATGGTTTCAGTGATGAAGACACCGTTGTTGGTATAAACCATGGAGTCCAGATAGCTTTCCAGTACACTGGTCGCAATATATCTCGCTGCAGAGCCGAATCCCGGTGCATGGTCGATGACCTGAAGGTCATTGTCAACAGTCTTTGGTATACCAATGAAATTCATATCGATGTTCTTGTCCTTTGCATAAGCAGCCAGTTTTCTCACTGTATCCTGGGAATCATTTCCCCCTGCATAGAAGAAAGCCTTGATTTCATGTTTTTCAAAGATCTCAAAGAGCCTCTTATACTCCTCTTTACTGTCTTCATAGTTTTTCAGCTTGTATCTGCATGAACCAAGGGCAGCTGAAGGTGTGTGTTTGATTCTTTGGATTTCTTCTTCACTGAGCTGATTAAGATCATAGAAATCTTCTTTAAGGATTCCTTCAATTCCATTGATTCCAGCATAGACGGTGTCAAAATATCTGGTTTCATTATTCTTGGATAACAGACCCATCACCGATGAATTGATTACGGATGTTGGGCCACCGGATTGAGCGATTACACAATTTTTCATTTGGATACCTCTCTCATTTCATATTTCTTGTTAATTTTAGCATAGAAACAGGATGAAATGAACTTCAATTGAGGAACCTCATAACGGAAAAATGAAATGAAGATTGATTAATACTTTTTATCCATCTGATAATACATATAGGTCATACAATCAGGAGCCACTGCAAATTCTGCATACAAGGAGAGATTATAATGAATGCTACCCAGATCCTCAAAAAACATAATATCAAAGTCACCAGACCACGTGTGGCTATTTATGAGATTCTGGATAATGAGTTTCAAGGAATTGAAGCGGATACTATCTATAACAAGTGTCTGGATGAGAACATCTCAGTGAATCTCAGTACGGTCTACCGTACTCTGGAACTATTTGAAGAGAAGAATCTCATCGAAAAATATGATTTAGGGGAAAAGAAATATAATTTCAGTCTGATCAGACACGGCCACCACCACATTGTGGAATGCGACTCCTGCCATAAAGTCATAAATCTGGACTGTCCAATGAAACAGATTGAAGACCTCATCACAAAAGAGACAGGCTTTCATCTCACAGAGCATCATCTGGAGATGAAAGGTATCTGTAAAGACTGTATGGAAGAGCAACGGGAAACGAAATCAAAACATTAGAACGGACTGCATCATTTCTGATATGAATTGATGCAGTCTTTTTTATCTCTATTCTCATGCCCATTAGAACCTTCTCTCTCTATTCTGATACAGATAATAATTATTATTTCCATGTAACCATTTTGAGAGACAAAAGAAATTAAATGAAATTATGATGATATATATAATTATATATTTTTTTGAAATCATTATTTGGGAGGAATTAATATGAACCGTCATCATAAGACTTTTTCATTCGTCATCATCATACTCATAACCGCAATTTTTTCAGTCTCATGTACTCCCCCCTCATCCAGTCTAATCGAAGAGAAAGAGATTCAGGATCAGGAAATCCTTATTCCTAAGGCCCTGTCGGTCACAGTGCGCATGGAAGAAGATCCGTCCTTACTCGATAAGGTCCTTTCCAATCCCTATAAAGAACTCCTGGACGTAGCCAAGGAAAGCCTGTTTCCAGACGAAAAGCTCTATAACGATTTTTATCATGCTTTAAGAGAAGGAGTGGAAACCTTTGATGTGAGCGGATATGATTTGAGCCTTGAAAAGAAGCATGCTACATTGGATGCCATGTACACCACTATCGGCTCAGAACTTTTTCATGTCCACAGGATGTATTTCTCAAAAGACGGGAATGAAATCAGAATCACTTATTCGGATACTATTGAGAATTTTAATATTATGAATAAAACCTACTATGCCCGTCTAGCCCACACCATCTACAATGTCCCTCAAGGTCCCACTGAAATCGAGAAATATTTCAGTGTTTATGATCATCTGAGCAAAATTTCAAGCTATACAGACGATATGAGCGACGATCGCACCTTCACTGCCTGCAGCATCATTCTTCATGGAAAAGGCATCTGCGGAGGCTATTCGTTGCTGAACCAGTACATCCTGAAGCAGATCGGAATACAATCGCTTTACCTTATGAATGAACCCCATGCCTGGAACATGGTGACCCTTGACGGGGTAGACTACATCTCCGACCTGACCTGGGGTGCAGGTACTGCAGGAAGCAACGATGATAATTTAAGACATATCCTGACAAGTACAGAGGAGAGAAATCACACGCTTAATGAGAACGGATATGGAGGTTCTCCCGTCTATACCGGATTCTATAGAGACGTCATGGTCCTGGCAGAGGAACCTGAAAACAATCAGTTCTCCCATCTCTATGATCTTTACACCTCCTATGCTCTGGACACGAAAAACGGACATCTCTACTATTCCGACGTGGATGGCATACAGCGTATCGATCTTTCGGGAGAAAACAAGAAGACTTTGAGCAGTCATTCAGGTGAGCAGCTCGTCTATTTTGATGATGCACTCTACTACATCAACCTTTCAGATTCCTATCTGTATAAGGTAACAGAGGGAAAGCTTCCACAGCTCATTGAAGGTGATTATCTTCTGGAGATGCTTACTCTGGATAATGGAATCCTATCTTTTAAAGGAATCGGAGAAGAAGGACAAACGGGAATGATTGATCTTAATCGATACCAGAAAAACAATGATGACGCAGAGATTCTAGAAGAGCTTACATTGAGAAAGGAAGACACCATGAAGTTTGTACTGCAGTTCTCCTCTCCAATGGAGACAGATGGTTCTTTCCAGGAATATATCGGTCTTCTCGATGAGAATGAAAAGATCATCCCACTTCACTATGTATGGTCAGAGGATAAAATGACATTGACTCTAAGAAGCTCTGAACCTCTATCAGATATCAGTTCACTGAAGCTCAAGATCAACAAAGGACTCCATTCAATGAATGATGAGCTACTATCTGACTCCATGGAATTGAAGCTGGATATTCTGGACTAACCACAGATTCTTAACTAAATTAAGTTTATTACAATATTTCTTGACGTTCTTTTGTATAATGACTTAAAATATGTATAGTAGAAGGTCAAGAACTTTATTTAATAAGATCAAAGGCAGGTGAGATCCGGTGTAACTTCTGTTATGCCCACTTTATGGACAAAATCGATATCAGACTCATTGAACTGCTCCAGAAAAATGGTCGCTGCTCACTGAAACATCTTGCTGAGGATGTATACCTATCCACCCCAGCTGTATCTTCACGAATTGCAAGGCTGGAAGAGCTTGGAATCATCACCGGTTATGCTGCATCTGTCAATCCTCATAAATTAGGCTACAATATCAAAGCCTACATCAATCTGGAGATGACACCCAAACAGAAGACAGAATTCTATCCATTCATTGAAGCCTGTCCTAATGTACTGGAGTGTGACTGTGTTACAGGAAAATACTCCATGATCATAAAAGTCGCTTTCCATACAACCATGGAACTGGATGCATTCATCGGCGCACTCCAGAAGTTCGGAAATACAGACACACAGATTGTCTTTTCAACCCCGGTTGAGCACCGAGGGATTCAAAAACTGGAATAAACAGAAGGCATAGGCTTCCGTATGGAGGCCTTTTACTTTGCAGTTTTTCATCTCCTGTCCAAAGAATGTCAACGAATTTGTAACTTCATTCTGTTATGATGAAAAATAACAAGAGATAAATGACAGTAAAACAGCTGAAAAGTTCAGCTCTTCTTTTACTATCACCACCTGAACACCAGCAACTCACTTATAAGAAAGGAATGAATGAAATGAATAAATACTTGAAATTCTTAGTGATGATTCTCACATCGACCTTCCTCATGTACTGGCTCATGTATCTCAATCTATATGAGGCATCTCATGTGGAATTCAGTCAGACAAGACTATTCATGGCACTGATCATGGGTTCTGTCATGGCTGTGGTCATGCTTCTCTTCATGTGGAAGATGTACGAGGACAAGAAAAAGAATGCAGTCATCCTTATTGTCAGTGGACTCATTTTCTTCTTATCCCTATATCTTGTGAGAAGTCAGTCCACCGTGGATCAGGTCAGTTGGATGAAAGCCATGATTCCTCATCACTCCATAGCGATTTTAACCAGTGAACGGGCTGATATAGAAGATGAAAGAGTCAAAGAACTTGCCAAGGAGATCATTGAAGCACAGAAAAGAGAAATTGAAGAAATGCAGCAGCTGATTGACGAACTTGAATGATTATTGTACGAGCGATGCAGATCATCGCTCTATTTTCATGTCTATAAGCCTTGAATCTCAATAATCTATACTTACTTCATAAAGTTCACAATTTATCTCAGATTAAAATCAATAGAATAATCCTGCGAATTTCATGCGTAATCCAAACCTTATGTCACTTCCTGCATAAGTTCTATCCTCACTTAAGTCAGCACTTATCATTCATCGTATTAATCTGAAGCTCAATAGCTTTTCATATCTTAAAGTCTATTTTAATATCCTAATCCCTGTTTTATGTGAAGAAATAAATTAATATATATACTCATGGAATCTTGAAATTATTCTATTCTTCTTAAATTGATATCAATCCTTGTCGAATGATGCGTTCGTGAAATCCTTTGATATGCAAATAAAACACTACATCTAATTGTGAAGTCCGATATAATCATAACTAGTTACAGAAAAGTAACAATAATTCAATAAGAATACAGGGGGAATAATGAAGAATTTAAATCTAAAAAAACTTATAGCTACTGCAATTTTAGCATCCGTCATCTCAACAACTGGTGGAACATTTATCGGAAAAGAAACCGCTTCGGTTTCTGCTGCTGAAGTTTCCGGAAGCATCACCGTAAAAGCTTCAAGTCTCTGGACTTATGGAAGCGCAGACTGGAATGCAAGAACACAGATTGTAAACAGAGGCGCAACTTTCACACTCTCCGAAAAAATCATTGTAAATGGAAAAGAAATGTACGGACTGACCAACGGTTCCTATATCACAGCCAATCCAGCCTACATCAGTGCAAATGAAGTTGCCGCTGTTTCAGGAGCTTATAAAATCACAACTGAGAATCTTAATATGAGAACAGGAAACTCCACACTTTATGGAGTAATACTTACAATTCCTAAGGGGAGTAAAGTTGAAGTCCTCACCTCAATAAACGGATGGGATCAGCTGATCTATAACGGACGTACAGGATGGGCTTCAAACCAGTACCTGGCAGGAACTTCTGCTCCTGCACCAACTCCTGCAGCTCCACCAGCTCCTGCTCCAGTTCAGTCCACTACAGTTAAGACTACAACCAACAACCTGAATATGAGATCAGGAAACTCCACAGGTCACTCCATTATCCTTACCATCCCAAAAGGTGCAAGTGTTGAAGTTCTTGCTACATCAAACGGCTGGGATCAGATAACCTATAATGGAAAGACAGGTTGGGCTGCAAACCAGTATCTGACAACAGCTTCTGCACCAGCACCAGCTCCTGCTCCTGCTCCAGCTCCAGTTCAGACCACTACATATAAGACCACAACCAATAACCTGAATATGAGAACAGGAACCTCCACAAGCCATTCCATCATCCTAACAATCCCACAAGGGTCAAAAGTTGAAGTCCTATCTACTTCAAATGGTTGGTCTCAGGTAACCTATAATGGAAAGACAGGTTGGGCTTCCGCACAATACTTGACAGATGCATCTCAGGCAGTCAACGGTCAAGACATTGTGGATTACGCGAAGACTTTCCTTGGCGTCAAGTACACCTGGGGCGGAAACAATCCAGAAGAAGGATTTGACTGTTCAGGACTTGTAAAATACGTGTATGCGCATTTTGGTATCACTACCCCAAGAGTATCTAGAAGCCAGGCAACTTTCGGTGAAGCGGTATCTATGAATGACCTTCAACCTGGAGACCTTGTCTACTTCGGCAGAGATGCAGTAAGCCACATAGGTATTTATGTCGGCGGAAACAATATGCTTCATGCTCCAGAACCTGGGAAAAATGTTGAAATCAGAGATATGTCATGGCATAGAAGCAACTACTCCATCGTAGGTGCAAGAAGATATATTAAGTAATCAAGAAGAGTAGATGAACTTTGTTCATTTACTCTTCTTTGTTCACTCTAAGTTATTACAATATTAATAGTGCCTTGACAGTTAATGGTTTCTACCATGATATAATAGGGATAGAAACAGATAAATGAAACTCTGTACAAGGAGGTACGACTTTATGAGAGGATTAGGAATAATTGGAACAATCATAGTAATCCTGATTGTCCTTTGGCTATTAAACGTCATCTAAGGCTAAAATATAAATAAATCTAAATGAGCAAGCCTCTTGTAGGCTTGCTCATCTTATTTTTGTACGTATTTTGACTTGTTACCTGAAGACAATTTCACCCTTCTGAACAAAATGTTCCAGAAGCAGGTTCACCATATCTCCATAGCTCTTCACCCCGGAAACCTGTCCGTTACTTTTTAGATAGGAATCATTCACCTTTGTCGCTCTCTCATTGACCTCACCTTCGTAAGCGTCATAGAATACCGAATAGGCTTTAAGATCTCTCTTTACCCCCTCAGAATAGGTGTCATAGAGCGCTCTGTAACTTTCCTTGTTCTCTCTATAAAGTGCGTTCATGGAATTAATCAGCGCCAGCATGGTTCCGGAATACTGAATAGGCTCGTATTCATGGTAACTGCTCACAAGAAAGGCCATATAATTTGCTTCATCCTCATAGGCGATTCCCCTTTGATGCGCCATCTCATGGAGCACCGTAGCCGGGAATAGAAGATCCGGTCCCTTTACATTGACGTTGGCTTCTCCCGTAAACGGCATGAAGATTCCAGTGATGCCTGTATAGTTTAAAGGTTCTGAAGCCATGATTCCCTTTGCGATTCCGTATTCTCCGCGAAACACAGGAAAAGCATGACTGAATTCATCGTAACCTTCTACTGCAAGTTCAAAAATCTCATTCTTACTTTCGGTCAGGGTAAAAACCCCTTCAGCATCTTCATCCACTCTTTCTCTCAGATCATTGGCTCTTGTGATGAGTGCTTCATTCATGGCATAAAGCTCTTCCTGTCCGTAATTCACTCTTGATAAAGAGAGATGTTCTCGAATGGAAGCTCTATTGTAATTCAATCCGAAGACCAGCATAAATACGATGTAGAGAAGTGCCACATAAGATGCGATTCTGTAAGCGAGACCAAAAAACCCTCCGGTGAAGATTTTCTTCACCAGGAAAAACAACAGCACAATTCCAGCCACTACATTGGCATACAGAAATAATTCTCCAAGGGAAACAGGTAGAACACCCGTGATTCTTGAGAGTAGCCTGATCAATGACCGGTTCCAGGATGCCGGGTAGATTTTCTCCAGGATCGCACTGTTTGTCCTTGTTACTAATCCGAGCACATAAAAGAGACCCGCCATGAGGATCCATAGATAGCCTTCACTGAGTATTCCCTTTTTTCTGCTTCGAAAAATGCTCATTCTGCTCCCCTTCTTTTCTTCTCCACTTTCGCCTTGTCTTTTCTTTACTCTACACTTTTTCTTATTGAACCATATTTTCTTTATTTCTACCTTAATTATATTCCAAATAATATTTTCTGATTATTTCAGTTGTTGATACGCTACCTAAACTATACTTGGCAACCAGGCATCCTTAATTTGATAATGTCACAACAATAAGTTCCGGTCTATTGAATATTCTTATCGGAATAATGCTATTTCCTAACCCTCTGCTGATGATCATAGATGTATTATTCTTTGTATGAATCCCTTCCGTTAATTCCGGAAAAAAAACCTGGTCCGGAGCAATCAATCCACCTATAAACGGAAGCCTGAACTGACCTCCATGTGCATGTCCAGAGAAAATCAGATTCAAATTGCTCTTTGAATATAGATTGAATAATTCAGGTCTATGGGAAAGCAGAATCTTAAAATTGGTGTTTGCTTCGACAAGTGCGTCTAATAATTTTTCAGTTTCAGCATGACTTCCATTTTCTAATGAATCAGATCCGATAAATGAGAGATCCGACAATCCTATCAAATCTATAGAGTCACGATCACTGAAGATCTCCGTTTTCTGATTGTCTAAAACCACAACGCCAGCACTTTCCAGCCTGGATTTAAGGTCGTTATATGAACCAGACCAAGCTTCATGATTTCCAGAGACATAATAAACAGGTGCAATGGTAATCGCTCCATTTATGAGATCCATCGCAGTATCAACGTCTGTGTTATTCGAATCGACTAAATCCCCAGTGATTACTATACTATCTGGATTTATCTTTTCTATCTTTGATAAGATCCTATTTTGATTGCTTCCGAATTCCTTGTTATGAAGATCAGAGATCTGTAAGATTTTATACCCATCAAATGCTTCTGAGATACGAGTATTTTTAAACACGATCTCTGTCATACTTATTGAATTATTCTGCCATCCTAAAAATGCAGCTAAGCCAATGATGACTATGACGATCACTAGAATCCTTCTATGTTTTGTTTTTAATTTCATACTTTCTCTCCATGGATTTTAATCGCTATTAGGTTAAACTTTGAAAGATTAAGTAAAATAATTTTTCTTTCTTTTCTACTATATCATCAATCTATATCCCCTTGTTTTAGAAAGATTTATTTTTCTCTTAACACATCCATAACAATGTCCAGGATCCCCTGGTTTTAATCATTCATGTTTCATGAAAATAAGCCTCCTTATGATTTTTTTTCATAAGGAGGCTTTCTATTTACTGATGATTATACATGAATTCACTTCTTACTCGCTTGCAAGGTCTTCTGTCATGGCCTTGATGCATTTACCAATAAATTCATGATTGACCTTGTAAGTATATTTTCCTTCGCTTTGCGCGAGATAAATAAGCTTCGCTGTCACAAGGTTGTTCAGATGATAGGATATTGTGGCTGAGGATACACCAAGGTTTTTAGCAATGATTTTCGTGGAAGTGATTCCCTTGGCAATGTTCATGAGCACATCATATCTGGTCTTGTCCCCCAGATTCTTAAAAAGAGTCACTCTTTCCTGGACCTGATTGGCTTCATTTTCCTTGATGGTCATGAAGATTTTTTCAATATCAGAGCCCCAGGCTATGAAAGGTCTTACACTGCCAGCATTCAGCATGATGCTGAAAGAATTGACCAGTGTGATGAGCACATCGATCTTTTCTCCGATCAGAACACTCTCGCTGACGATTCCATTGGATACCTCACTTAAGCTGTCCCCTTTAATCTCTCCAAGCTTCCTGACGAAATCATTTCCGTATTCTACTGCTTCATTCCCGTATTTCTCATAAAACGTCTCAAACTTCGGAAGGACTTCTTCCATGAAGCCAATGTAAGCTTTAAGCGTTTTTCTCGGATTCTGTGTAAAGGAATATAGCTGCCACTTGGCGTCATTGCCTATGGATAGATCATTTAACCAGGGCATGATCTCTTCCGGTTTCGAAACCAGCTCTTCAGCCTTTCTTTTTGATGCTTCCTTGTCAGAATCACCTGTATCCTGATCAAAGTAATCCAGGGCATAGAGCACATCATATAAGAGCGCTTCATCACTTTTATCCAGTAAAGCAGTGAGATAGTCCCTCGGATTTTCTTGCCCCATGAAGGAATTGCTGAGCGTCAGAAGTTCTATGAAGTTCCGATCCTCATTTCCTTCAAAATAAAACATCTTTGCTTTATCACTGTATGGAAGAATCAGATCATACATCTCTTTCATGGCAATCTTACTGGATTCAGGAATGAACTCGATGAAATTCTCCTCGCTTTTGCTGGTCGTATCTTCTTTATAGTAGATCATCCCTGGAAACTGCAGCGCATCAAATATATAACTTTCTTTTTCATGAAAAACGTATTTCAAAATGTCCACTCCTTCTTACTTATGCAGCTTCATCCTCTTTTACGACTTTTTCGATGAAGACTTTCTTATAGTATATCACGGCCACAAGCATGATAACACCGATGATCAGCAATGGAACCATCGGATCCATTGCATCGATCCCTATACCAAGAGCTACCTGACCGACTGGTGAGGCAATGGTCATCGCAAGACCCATGACGGAAGATGTTCTGCCCATGATTTCCTTCGGTACCATGGAATCAAAGAGTGTTCCCAGGGAAATATTGGCCAAGGTCACAAAGATGCCGATGATGAAGGAGAACCCTAGAAGAAGAATGAACGGAATCATATAATCTGAGAACTGATTCGTGAATCCCTCTCCTGAGATGAGCCCAATGGCCATGATCAGAAATGAGACGGTGAAGAAGCTGTAGATCAGAAGCTTCCCGATATGGACCTTCTTTGCGAATCCCGACAGTATAATGGGGGTGATCAGCATGGAGAAGGACAGCACAGTGGAGAAAATTCCCACCTGAACATCACTTCCTCCATAGGTTTCTTTGATGATAAATATCAGTCCTACACTGAACAGTGATGCAAGACAGAAGTTCAGTACCATTCCAAGACCGATGATGTTCTTGATGATTTTACTGTCTCTGATAAGTCTGATTCCTTCCATGAAATCCTTCTTGAATTCCTTTATATTGATCTTTTCAGGTCGTTTGTTATACTTGGGGATTTCAATGAACATTTCACTTATTGAAGAAAGTGCAAAACTCACAGCATTGATGAAAAGAACACCGAAGATGCCCAGGACCCCGTAAAGACCTGCCGCAAGAAGAGGTGCCATCATGGTGAAAAGACTTGTGATCATGGACTTCAGGCTGTTGGCTTCGAAAAGGTCTTCTTTCTCAACGATACTTGGTAGCACTGCCGCCATAGCTGCTCCAAAGAAGATCTCCGTGATTTCCAGTAGAATTACGAGAAGATAGATGCTGGTGATACTAAGACTTCCATTCATGGAGTAATAGACCGCATAGGAACCTATAAGGATTCCATTGATAAGGTCCATGGTGACGATGCTTCTCTTTCTGTCGAACCAGTCCCCAAAAACACCTGCCACAGGTGACAGAAGAATTCGAGGCAGAATCGATATAGCCAGCATGGAGCCGAAGATCGTGGCTGAACCTGTTACGGAAAGTACATATAAAGATAAGGCAAACTGCTGCATATCACTTCCAAGAAGGGATACCGCTTTACCCGCCATCAGCAGTGCAAAATTTCTATTTTTCAGTAAACTCAGTTTCATCTCAATCTCTTCCTTTATGATTTGATGATTTTATTATATTCGACTAATCTATCGATGTCAATAAAATAATTAGATATTCATCTAATTATTTTATGAGAATAAGTAACCCATGATGAAATGTCCTTTTTCTCCCCCCTGCATCTCTCTCCCAAGCCCTTTATAACATTCTATCCAAAGATTCCAGCGATTACTTTACATAAATTCTTTCTTTCCCGTATAATTAATTAGGAAAGAATGATAATCGTGGGCAAAACAA
The DNA here is from genome assembly GCA_964643785.1 of uncultured Proteiniclasticum sp. Lineage (GTDB taxonomy): Bacteria > Bacillota > Clostridia > Clostridiales > Clostridiaceae > Proteiniclasticum. The sequence continues at coordinate 12 of CAZXUT010000025.1, read as the reverse complement.
CAGCCATCCTGA
>CAZXUT010000024.1:0-41760 GCA_964643785.1 uncultured Proteiniclasticum sp. | reverse complement strand
CGCTTTGTTTTTTACCTATATTCTGTTTAATTTTCAAAGAACTGTGTGTTTTGTTACCGCTCTCTTCAAGCGACTTCTATATATTATCATCTGTCCCTATCACTGTCAACAACTTTCAGGGGAAATTTCTGAGTTTTATTTTCTTCAAACATTTGATAGCCCCAAATTTCATTGAAACTCATGAAAAAACGGCAATGAAGCAATCTCAAATTCATTCATATCCAGGTCATAACTTATCCATAAAGGCTCAAATGACCCTATAAATGGACTTGCCGCTTCATTTTTCTACACACTCTTCATCGAATGATATTCTGATCCTTTTAATAAACAATCACGTCAGATGAACTATCCGGTCCACTTTAGACCAGAATTTTACCGCTCAGACTTCATTTACCTACTATCATTGAAGCTTATCGAAAAAGAAATACAATTCATTAGATCAGGTTGATTCTATAATATCATAAATTACCATTAGCACGGTTCATGATTATTCTCATATAATTTACAATGTTTTAGACACATGGACTCTTTTCTTCTTTATAATAGAAGTTAAATAACAAATACTCGGAGGTAAATATGGGAATAGTTACGAAAACAGGAGATAAAGGAACAACTGGAACACTAGGTGGCAAGAGATTGTTAAAATCATCTTCCTTGCTGGAACTCAACGGTCAGATTGATGAAGTCAATGCATCTTTAGGTTACCTGAATTCATTGCTTGAAGAATCAGCAGATTTTGAAAGTAAAACAGAAATCATGGAATTCTTGCGATACATCCAAAACGGGCTCTATAATCTTGGTACTGAAATCTCTTCCGGCTTCACTATAATTCGATTTGATGAGAGCCATGCTGACTTACTGGAACAAAAGATTGATGAAATGACCGCCCTTATGCCACCACAGACGAAATTCATCATCTTCTCCGGTAAGAAAGAAGCCACCTATACCCACGTGGTTCGCTCAGTTTCAAGAAGATGCGAAAGACAATTTGTCCGTTTTTTACTTGAAGAGAACATCGACCCCTTCCCACACTCTTATAAATTTCTGAATCGTTTGTCGGATTACCTTTTCACCTTAGCCAGATTCATAAATCAGGAATTAGGCGGGGAAGAAATTGAAACCATTCCTTGGGAAAAGAACTAGAGACTAAAGGACCTGCCTTTTTGGCAGGTCCTTTTCATATAATATGATGATTAATAACTCTATTCTTCTCTACCTTTCGCAATCATGGCTTCAGCCATGACATCTACCGGGTCTACACTGGGCTTGGTAAGTGAATCCTTTGTAAGCACCAGTCCGATCTCAGTACATCCTAGAATAACAACTTCAGCACCTTTTTCAATCACATGCTCACCAGCTTCTTTTAAGAGATCAACAGGCCTCCCTGTTGTCACTCCGGATTTAATGCCAGTACCTTCTCCATATATAGCTTCCATGACATACTCTTCCTGCACATGCTGATCCGGATAGATAATAACAACATCTTTGAGATATTTATCAAAGATTCTGGTGTTCATTGTCCCAGTTGTGGCCAGAACTCCTATTCGTCTAGTGCCTGGGTACTGCTTATGAATATACAGATTAAGTTCCTCAAGCGCATTTATAATTTTGAGATCTGTACCTTGTACGATTTCATCATAGAAATAGTGCGAAGTGATACAAGGAATACATCCAATGTCTGCACCCATTTTCTTTATATTATTAGCAGTTTCAATTATATAAGGAACAGGACTCTCCCCTAACCCTAGTATCGCTTTTGTCCTGTCAGGAATTTTCGGGTTGCTGTCTATGATGATTCTGAAATGCTCCTGATCTTTTTTCACTTTGGTCGCTTTGATGATCTTCATATACAGTTGTGCTGAAGCTTCTGGCCCCATACCACCGATAATGCCTAGTATTTTTTCTTTCATACGCTTAAAAAGCCTCGGCTTTTCTTTTCAACTCCTTTGACAAATTACGCCATGTCAGAGACTCTTCCCTTTAATGGTGCAAACAACTCTTCCTTATCTTTTTGTCCATTTTTCTTATAGATATACTCAAGTGCCGCTCTTGCTCCATGATCCATCCCCTGAGACCCAGCTAGTAGAATTACATCTCCTGGTTCTGCTTTATCAATGGCATAGTAAATGGATTCCTTCAGCTCCTCAAACAAGATTACTTTAAGATCTGATTTCTCAAGTTCTTCATTGAACACCATAAGTTCATTTTCACTAACTTTATCTTTGAGTGTAACAAACTCTTCACTCTTCGTTCCAATGATCTCGTCCATTCGTAGTTTCTCTCTCCACTTCAGGAGCGTAACGATATTCTCTCTGTTCACAGTGGTTCCTCGGTTACCGCGTATCGCATAAACCAGATGCAGTTTATTATAATTCAATTTCACAAGGCTCTCAAGTGTCATATCAATGTTGCTCATATTCGCAAAGTGATCATCTATGATGATGAATTCATCATCGTAGATATACTGGAATCTTCTTTCTACCCCACCGAAGGTTTCCACCGCTTTTATGACATCCTTTATTTTGACCCCATCTATGAGCGCCATGGCCATGGCAGACAATGAATTCACCACCGAATGAAATCCCGGAACCATAAGACTTACAGGATGCTCACCTTTTTCAATCATCCCATCTAGCCCTACAATGTCCTGCCTGATTTTCAGCACAAAATTCGCTCTGCCGCTGCTAAGATCCAGATCACTGCAGTAGAGATCTGCAGAGTCATCTTTAGTCGAGAAAGTGACCACATGTGCTCTGGTTTCCCCTCGAAGGCCATATGTCACTTCATCATCCTGGTTTAAAACTGCAAAGGATCCTTCTTTCGCATTTCTGACAAGTGAAGATTTCGCTTCATAATACTTCTCAAGGCTGCCATGCTGATCAATATGCTCACGGCTGAAATTATTAAACGCGACAATATCAAAATCCACATCATGAACTCTATACAGTTCAAGCGCGGAAGAGGATACCTCCATTATGGTTTTTTCGATTTTCTCTTCTACCATCTCACTGAATATCACCTGAAGGTCAGAGCTTTCAGGGGTGGTAAGTTCTGAATGTATGAAGCGTTCGCCTACTTTTATCATCACACTTCCGATGAGTCCAGTTTTGTATCCCGCTATAGAATAGATATGATCGAGTATATAGCTCGTTGTAGTCTTTCCGTTAGTTGCTGTAATCCCGACCATTCTCAGTTTTCTTGTAGGATGATTGTTCAGTTTCGCAGAAAGCGCGGATAGCGCTTCGCGATCATTGTTGACTCTAATCTGGACAACATCCAGATCCTCACGGAATTCTGTAACCACTGCAGCAACAGCTCCTTTGTTTCCTGCCGCTTCAATATAATCATGTCCATCTTCCAGATATCCTTTAATTGCAACAAAGAGGCTCCCCTTCTGCACTTTTCTGGAATCATTTGTTACAGAAGTGATTTCCTCGTCTTCTGGAAGATTTCCTTTATATACTTCATAAGTTAAACCGTCTAACAATGTTTTCAGCTTCATTACTTCACCTTCTTTATTAATTCTCTTTATTATATCAGAGTCAGACAAAATATTGACCTTACTTCTTGTGAAATCGAAAAAAATCATATACCGGGGTTACCCTACCGGGTAAGCCGAGTATATGATTCACTTTCATTCCATCTATTTCTTGCTTAGGAATCCGAAGAATGTATTCAAGATGATTCCCGCGATTGCTGCAAGACTTAATCCGCTCAAGGAGATCGCATCTGTGATTCTGATGGAGAACATTGATGCTACATCAGCTGGAAGATAAGTGGGTGCAAGTCCTATTACAAGGATTGCCAGTGCTGTGACCACTGTTTTGACTTCTAGCTTCACTTCTTTGTCTTCATGTGCCTTCTTTATTGTTTTCAGACCGATAAGTGCGATCATGGAGAATAAGATGATACTGATTCCTCCCATTACTGGAGTAGGAATACTTCTTAATGTTCCGCCAAGCTTTCCTACAAAAGCCAGCACTACTGCAAATGCTGCAGCCAGTCTGAGCAGTTGAGGGCTGTAATTCTTGGTGATTGCCAGTACGCCTGTGTTTTCCCCGTATGTAGTATTTGCAGGTCCTCCGATGAGTGCTGCAAAAGCTGTTGCAAGTCCGTCACCCAGAAGCGTCTTATGAAGACCCGGTGTCTTGATGAAATCTTTACCTACCACTTGACCATTTGTTGTGATGTCACCCACATGTTCCATAAATACAGCCAGTACTACAGGTGCTATGGTCAGGATTGCACTGATACTGAATTTAGGTAGTGTGAAAGCAGGCATTTCCAGAAACGCTGCGCCAGTGATGATTCCTGTATCAACCTGTCCTAAAATAAGGGATAGAATATACCCTACTGTTACTGCAGTGATAATGGACATCTGTTTCAGCATCCCTTTACCGAAAAGATTGATTCCTAGTGCAGTAAGGAGTGTAACAGATGCGATGATCAGATTGCCTTGAGCCATTCCATAGGCTGTAGGTACTAGTGTAAGACCAATAACCATGATCATCGGACCTACCACATAGGATGGAAGAATCTTTTTTATTGTTTCATATTTAATTTTCTTTACTGCAAATGATGCCAGTACATATAAAAGTCCCGCTACAAGGATACCCCCCTGTGCATAAGCTAAATCTCCGCCGTTGGCTTCTTTGACAATATTTATTACTGCTATGAAGGCGAATGATGAGCCAAGAAATACCGGAACAGTTCCTCCGGTCACCCAGTGAAAAATCAGTGTGCCCACTCCTGCCGACAATAATGCCACGGAAGGGTTTAGACCAGTTAGCATAGGAACCAGAACAGTCGCACCAAACATTGCGATTAAATGCTGCAGGGCTAAAATAATATCCTTCCCTGATGTGATGGCGATAAACTTTTCCTTAACTTCCATTTTCTTCTTTGCTGTGATTGCTGCCATTTTATCCTCCTTATTGGGCATCCCTGTACCCAGTTAATAATATAAAAAACCTCTTGTCCCAAGAGACAAGAGGTATAATAAGCCCACTATTCCTGCTTAATATCTTCTCGGCCTCTCTGGACCACGTTAAAGATTTCTTCCTTCGAAGTATAACATATGCCACAGGAGACATCAAGAAATTTTATTCCATTTTTATCATCTTGTGAGAAAACGGATTATCTGACAATGTCTTCAAAATCCTTGAAAAAATTCGGGTAAGACTTTTTGACCGCTTCATATCCATCGATGACCACAGGGTTCAGGCATCCCAATGACGCAATTGCTGCAGCCATTACGATTCTATGATCATTGTGTCCATAAACACTTCCACCTGAAAGATTTTCTTTGCCCGTAATGATTATATCACTACCTTCTTCTTTGGCATCTCCTCCCAGGTGATTGATGAGATCGATGGTCGTCTTCACACGATCTGATTCTTTGTATCTCAGACGATCCACTTTCATCAGCCTTCCTGTTCCTTTCGCTAAAGATAGAAGCACCCCGAGTACAGGTGTAAGATCCGGTATATCCGACACATCAATGTCAAGTGATCTGATTTCAGATTCACTTACTTCATAACCGTTCTCCACTGCACTGATCTGCACGCCCATTTTTTCAAGGATTGTCACAATTTCCTGATCTCCTTGAGTAGAAGCATGATTCAGTCCAACTACTCGTGTATGTCCGGCGATGGCTCCTGCTGCCATGAAATAAGCCGCTTGTGAATAATCACCTTCCACCATATAATCCCGGACCTGATATTCCTGATTTCCTGGAATAAAGAAGGTGTCATTCTTCCGATGAATCTCAATGCCGAAGTCACGCATTACTTTGACGGTCATATTCACATAGCTCTCGCTCTGAAATTCTTCTGTTACAGTCAAAGTGCTGTCTCCCGGCAGTAGCGGAAGCACCATGAGCATACCTGAAATAAACTGGGAACTGACATCTCCGCGCATGGAAAAATCACCTGGTTCAAGTTTTCCTTTAATGACAATACTTTCCAGGCTGTCCCGGAACATCATGATATCAAGGTCCTGAAACAGCTCCTCATATACCACCAAAGGTCTCTTCAGAAGACTTGTACTTCCTCTGAATGTATAGACCTCATCAAACAGCAGTGTGATTGGAATAAAGAATCTCAGCGTCGACCCCGATTCTTCAGGTTTTAGAACACGATCTCTTCTGTTTCCAAATGAAGTGGCATCCAGCATGACGTCTTCATTATCGATAAAGAAGTCGACACCTAAATCTTCGAGACATTTTAAGGTTGCCATAATATCAGAAGACAGATCGACATGATGAATCGTCCCCTTGCCTTTTGATAAGGCAAGAGCAATGAGTGCACGATGGGCATAGGATTTGGAAGGAGGTACAGTGACAGTTCCTTCCACTTTATTGTAATTGAGCTCCTTGATCAAATTTTCCACCTCCATTTGTGGTGACAGGGTAGCTAAGAATAAGTGACACTATCTTTGGTCACTTTCTTCAAAACGAACCAGCACATCAGGGATAAACTGACCATTTTCATGGAACAGCTCTCCGTCAGCATAAATCTTTCCTTCTTTTCTCAGTTCTCCGATCATATCCCAATGAATTACACTTTTATTTTCACCGCCCGCTTCTGGGAAAGAGTCTCCAATGGCCATATGGAAGGTTCCACCTATTTTCTCATCGAACAGGATATTTTTGGTGCTGTTCTTAATTCCATAATTGGTTCCGATTGCAAGTTCCCCGAAGGTTCTTGCTCCTTCATCCGTATCAAGAATGGTTAAAAGAAGTTCCTCTCCCTTTTCAGCAGATGCTTCAACAACTCTTCCTTTTTCGATCTTTATCCGAATTCCCTCGATTTCCTTGCCAGAGTAGATCAGAGGAATTTCAAAGTGCACTTTTCCATCAACCGCATCTTCCACAGGTGAAGTGAAAATCTCTCCATCCGGGAAATTCTGTTTCCCATCACAATTGACCCATTTTCTTCCATCAATCTTAGCGGTTACATCAGTTTCCCCTGAAAGGATTCTGATGGTTTTCTTCGTATTGAGGTAATTGATCCAGCGTTCCTGCTCCTTTGAAATTCTCTTCCATTCCGACACCGGGTCTTCTTTGTCAAGAAGCCCTGCACCATAGACAAAATCCTCATACTCTTCAAGGCTCATTCCAGCCTCCTGGGCATCTCCCATGGCAGGGAACTGTGTACCACACCATCTGAGGCTTCCGTCGCCTGTGCGGTCTGAATAGAACTTTCTCCACTTCTTTGCCCCAATGGATGAATCCTTGATTTTCTCCGAATCGATATTTGTTGCATACTTCACATTTCTTGATCCCCATGCAGTCAGCCATACATCCGCTTTTTCAAGTAGGGTTTCATTGATGAGGTTCCCTTCTTTCAACTGATCCGATGTGGATTCTTTCAAAATCACTTCACTGATCTCATCGGAAGTAAGTACCACCTCCACATGTCCTCCAGCCTTTACTGCTTCTCTTGCGACAGCTTTCGCCCAGGGAGTAGCCACTTCGTCTGCACGAATATACACAAAATCTCCAGGTACTACCTCAGTGGAATAATGAACAAGTAATTTCGCCAATTTTTCTAATCTCTGATCTCTCATAAAATCCTCTCCAATTCTCGCTATTTTCTTTCATTATATCATCCGACTCAGGCTCCATGATATAAAAAAATAGGATTATCTGGAAAGATACCTATTCAGCTTCAAGGATATCGACTTAAATTTCTTTGGAAAATGGAATCGTTAAGATTAAGTTCAAAGTTCTGGATTATAATGAAGAAAGACATAAGACATTAAAAAAAGACAATAAAAAAATCCGGTAAAGATACCGGATTAAATGGTGGTCGATCAGGGATTCGAACCCTGGGCCCTACGATTAAGAGTCGCATGCTCTACCAACTGAGCTAATCAACCATATTAACAACAAAATTTATTATACGCAGTGGATGACCTCTTGTCAACCAAGAAGTTGAAAATAACCAGATACAGCGCTATACACCAGCAACAGTAACATCTGTAAGTGCAGCAGTCTTAACGAAATTGTCTCAGTAAGATCGTGCTCCATACTATGAAATAAAAAAATCCGGTAAAGATACCGGATTAAATGGTGGTCGATCAGGGGTTCGAACCCTGGGCCCTACGATTAAGAGTCGCATGCTCTACCAGCTGAGCTAATCAACCAGATTAACTGACAAAGATTATTATACTTTTGTAACATAAAAATGTCAATAGAAACTGAGATCTTTTTTCAGTGAAGTGGCCGTTGATTGATAGAAATCTACAGAAATCTACATACTCAAGATGAAAGTAACTATAACAACCCTGGAAATAAACTGTAAGAGGAGGATCTTAAATTGTTCGAATTCAAATTCAGAATGCCCACTTCAATTATTGTAGGCAGAAATTGTCTGGTGAAAAACAGCAAGCGTTTACGGGGGCTTGGACATAAATGCCTTATTGTAACCGGACTTCAGTCTTCAAAATTAAACGGATCATTAGAAGATAGTATTACAGCTTTGGAAAATGAAAATATCAAATACATCATTTTTGATGAAGTGGAAGAAAGGCCCACCCTGGAAATTATCGAAAAAGCTTATCAGGATCACAAAAAAGACAACATAGACTTCATACTCGCAGTTGGTGGTGGCTCTGCTATTGATGCCGCCAAGGCGATCTCTATTCTGTTTAAGAATAATATTCAGGCGAAAGAAATTCTGTCTCTCAAAAATCTGGATGGAATCCCCATAGTGGCTGTACCCACAACTGCAGGACCTGGTTCTGAAACCACACCCTACTCCGTTGTATCCATGCCTGAACAAGGAATCAGCCGAAGTACCGGGCAGAGAATCTTCCCGAACTTCGCTTTTCTCGATGCACGCTACACATTAAATAAACCATATGATATAACGGTCTGCACTGCAGTAGATGCGTTCTCACATCTGGCAGAAAGTTACCTCAGCACACAATCTAATCTCATTACAGACACTCTGTCGGAAAAGGGATTACGCCTTTTCGGAGAGTGCATTGAACCTTTAAGGAAGAAGGACTGCAGCATTATAGTCCGTGAGAAGCTTCTCATGGCATCCAGTATCGGAGGTATGGTCATCTCTCAGACTGGAATCAGTCTGCCTCATGGCCTCGGATATGTACTCACCTCTGAAAAAAACGTGCCTCATGGCGTTGCCAACGGTATTCTCTTTCCTGGCTATCTTAAGACTTTCAGAAATACAGAGAAACTGGAGAGACTTCTTCATCTGATCAAAGTGGATTCCATAGAAGAGCTGTCGAATATACTGAAGGAAATCCTTGATTTCAAAAATCTCAACCTTACGGATACCGAAATCAAGAAATATGTGGATGATATCCTATCCAGTGAAAAGAAACTGAAAAACCACCCTGAAAAAGTGTCCCGGGAAGATCTGACGAACATATATAAGTCCATACTGAGAAAGGAGGAAGTATAATTTTGTGCGGCCGATTTCAATTAGAATTGAGTATGGATGATATTCTTAATATCGTAGATGTACTGAATGAAGTGAGAGAAAGATACAATGAAGATGATCTATCTCTTTATACCCACGAAAAGAAAGATATTTATCCAGGTTCAAAATCACTAATAGTAACAAATGACGGATTGAAAAAACCCACATGGGGATTCCCTCTTCATAAGAAGCTGGTGTTTAACGCACGTGGAGAAAGCCTCTTTGAAAAGCCTATGTTCAGGAATGCTGCGGTGAAGAACCGTTGCCTCGTTCCTGCAAATCTCTTTTATGAGTGGCAGGGTAAAGAAAAAATCAGACATCTGATCAGAACACCGGATCCGATCCTCTATATGGGCGGTGTCTATGAGACATTCGCTGAAAATGATGGCAGCATCTCTGAACGGTTCTCCATCATCACAGGTGCATCTCAGAATGAGATGAGTGAAATCCATCCTAGAACTCCGCTCATTATAAAGAAAGAGGACATCCAGTCTTTTCTGGATCCTAGATCTTCCCTTGATGAAGTCAAAAAAATTATCCTTACCTATCCCGAGAGGCTCCTGATCACAAGAGAAGATCCCAATTCGCAGCTGTCCATGTTCTAAAAAGAGGCCTCGGCTTCTTTTTTTTTTGCCTTTACTATTTTTCTCACATGTTTTCATTGTATTTTAAACATCATTGTATATAATTATGTTAATAATTTATTTATGAAATAAGGAGGGATTCTCATGTGGACAAGAAGTGCATTGAAAGACCAAGCTAAGAAATCTTTGAAAGGGACCTTTCTCATCAGTGTTTTAGTCATAATACTTTTCATTCTTCTGACTGGTGGCGAAAACAGTAATCTTACGCTTAAAATGGGAGAAGATGCAACCAAGGAAATGGAAATTCGCAACGGAATATTCGGTTACTCCATGGGAGAGGACTATTTCAATAACTTTGTATCCTATCCCCTCACAGCTGTATTCCTTCTATTTGGCGCATTTGCGGGCTTAGCATCAGTTTTGTATCAGATTTTCATTGCAGCTCCACTAAGCATAGGTTTATCAAAATATTTTCTGGTAAACAGGAGAAACCCTGGAGACAATACACCACTCAATCTATTTGATACGTTCAGATCAGGCAATTATCTTAATGGTGTTGTGGTCCTGTTCCTTCAGAACCTGTTCATTTTTCTCCACTTCCTGCTGCTGATCATCCCAGGTATTATAAAAGTATTTAAATATTATATGGTCTCGTTCATTATGGCAGATCATCCCGATATGCATTACAAGGATGCCTTAGCACTGAGCACTGAAATGACCGATGGTCATAAGATGAACATTTTTGTGCTGGAGCTTTCCTTCATCGGCTGGTATCTTCTCAGTGCCCTTACTTTAGGTCTGGCAACACCTCTTGTGAGCACTTACAGAAAAGCCACCATCACCGAACTTTATGAAGTCCTGAAGAATCCCAACGAAAGCCAAGAGGTTGCGCCTCCAGGATATTTCTAATTCCTTGAATCCTGATTTTTGGAGGTGGAAAATGCACACTATTCGTTATGCAGATCGTAATGACGCGAAAATACTTGGAGAAATCCATTCCGCATCATGGAGAGAAGCCTATAAGGGAATCATTCCAGATGAGATATTAAACAGTTTTACACCCGAAAGAAGAGAATCGTATTTTCAGAGAGCTCTATCTGAAGGCTGGGAAGAGGATGCAATCATTTTTAATGGCAAGCAGGCATTGGGACTGATCTGTATCGGCAAATCCAGGGATCCCGATCTGACGGCTGACTATGGAGAAATCTGGGGGATCTATCTCCTTCCTGAATACTGGAATCAGGGTATAGGTTCCATGCTGATTGACTGGGGTATTGATGAACTTAAAAAACGAGGTTACTCCCGTGTATCTCTTTGGGTACTGGAAGAAAATATGCATGCCTGCAGTTTTTATGAGAGAAAGGGCTTCAGGCATGACGGAGTGAAAAAAGACATCCGAATTGGAGCTGAGTTAACAGAAGTCAGGTACATTTCTCTTATTCCATCCTATTGATTCAGTCCGCTCAAGGAATTAACTGAACAGTAAACTAAAGGATTATATTCTTCTCTTTGAACATCAAAAAGCCATCCTCAGCAGATCCGTAATCTGCTGAGGATGGCTCTTCAATTGTTCGCTATTTAGCTGATCTCGTTATTTCTAAAGAAATCCAGAACTTCCTCAGCCTTTACTTTAAGGTCTTCAAGGGTTCCATCATTGTTCGCGATGAAATCAGCCTTATCGACTAAAGCAGCCACTTCTTTTTCCGTGTTGTGATTTGGATTACTATTTTTAGCAACTTCTTCTCCATCTCTAGCAACAAGTCTCTGGTATCTGTTTTCCTTTGTGGCTGTGATTCCCACAATAAGGAATCCTGCCTTTTTCCAGAAATCAAAATCATCCTTGGTTCTTCCACCGACGATCATCGGTAAAATCTTTTCGTTCACTCTTTTAAGATTTTCATAGATATCGTCCCATTTTGTTTCCTGTGTTACAGGATAAAGCTGGGCATTTTCTGTGATCATCTTGGACAATGCGTATTTATTCAGGATATTTATATCGATTTCTCGCAGTTTATCAGCCACCAGCTGGAAAAAACCTCTCTCGTTTCCGAGCCATTCAGGGGAAATCGAAACGATGGGCTTCATTCCTCTTATGACATCACCAAGTCCATATTTCCTGGTTTTTTGTTCCAGTTCAATGATAAAATCGGCTAACGCATCTTTGCCGGACCCCATTTCACCAAAAATAATTATTCCATTGTAGTTCATGTTTACCTCCATAAATTTGCATCTTCTGGATTTCTCACTACTTCAAGCAGCAGATAATCTTGCAATGCAATGCATCTATTTTCCATCACTTCTATTTTACAGTCAAATTCCTAACTTAGTATATAGAGAACGGGTAAAGATTTCAAGTAAAAGAGAAAAATATACCCGAATCATTCTCTACTCTTCATCCTTGATCTTCAGGAAGAAGAAAGCACCTAAAATGAACAGTATGATCAGACTTAAGATTCCGTATCGGGTTTCCCCTGTTATGCTGATGACAATACCCATCAGAAGAGGTCCGAAAATCGATGAGACTTTCCCGAATATATTGAAAATGGAAAAGTACTCTGCTGACTTGTTTTTCGGGATCAGCTTTCCGAAATAGGATCTTGAAAGCGCCTGGATTCCACCTTGTGCACTGGCTACCAGCATGGCAAGTATCCAGAAATCCAGCTCCGTCTTCAGAAAGAATCCGTAGATGGAAATAAAGGTGTAGGTCAGAATTCCGGTCATGATCATCTTTCGTGCGCCAAAGACCTTTGCCAGTTTACCGTATAAAAGGGCAAAGGGGAATGCAACGAGCTGGATGGCAACCAGGATAATGAGCAGTCTGTCTGAATCCACTCCCACATCCACACCATACGCTGTAGCCATGGTGATTACTGTGTGAACACCATCGATATAGAAAAAGTAGGCGATCATAAAGTAAAGAACCATCTTGTTCTTCACTATGTCCTTTGCAGTAACCGACAGCGCTATGAAGCTTTCTTTTATCTTTGAAGGATGTCCTTCGATATAGTACTTCTGTTTGACGTTTTTCAGCATAGGGATGGTAAAGATCATCCACCATACCGCGGTGATGAGAAAGGCCAGCTGCGTGGCAAAGGTCACCGTCAGCCCCAGTTTTTCAGCGCTTAGTATGATGCCTAGTGAAATGATGAAAGGTATGGTTCCACCAAGATAACCGTAGCCGAACCCTTTGGATGATATTTCATCCATTCTCTCATCTGTAGTCACATCTGTCAGGAAGGCATCATAATAGATACTGGAACCATTGAAGGCAACTGCTGTGATGACGTAGATGACCAGTGCATAGATCCATTGTCCCTCTCCCACCGTTGCAAGCATGGCGGAGGAGAGAATAGCCACCAGGGTGAATGCCGAGAACAGCTTCTTCTTGACACCCTGGAAATCGGCGATGGTTCCCAGAAGCGGAGCAAGCAGTGCAATGAGCAGTGTTGCCAGAGAATTTGCGTATCCCCAGTAGGCAGTGGAGGTGGCATCAGCCAGATGACTTGCTGCCACACTTTTAAAAAATAAAGGTAAGATTGCTGTGGTTATGGTGATTGAATATGCTGAATTACCGAAGTCCTGAAGAATCCAGCTCTTTTCCTCTTTAGTCACGTTAACCTCCTTAATGTACTATTATGATTCACTGATCAATGAAAAGGTGTAATGGTCCTGCCACTTTCCATTGATATAAAGGTATTTTTCATTTAATCCGACCAGTTTGAATCCCAGTTTCTTTAAAATATTCTGTGATTTGATGTTCGTCAGGAGTGTGGATGCTTCAAGACGATGAAGCATAAGCTCTTCAAATGCATACTCGATTGCAACCTTTAACGCCTCCTGCATGAACCCTTTTCCTTCATAATCCTTATGAAGTGCATAGCCCATGGTGGCACTTCTGAATCCGCCATAGGCAAGATTCGAGATCTGGACTTTTCCGATGAGCTTCCCATTGTAGTAGACTCCGAAGTTGATTGCCAGACCGTTCAGATAATGCTTGTAACTTTCATTAAGGGCTTTTCTCTGTCCCATCAGCGTATAGAAATCCGGGTCCCTATGTGGTTCCACAGCTCTTAAGAATTCTCTGTTTTCAGTGTAGTAGATCAGATAATCTTCTGCATTTTCAGGAGAAGCCAGTTTCAGGTTTACTCTTGGCCCTTCTAAGGCTAAGAGCTTGAATTCCTTGAACTGATTGAACCTTGTATTGTCTGTGCCGAAAAGATATTCATTTCTTATTCTTGAGTCCTGATAACTGTTGTTCACCAGAATCCCTTCAAGGGTATATCCAAGATCAGTGAAGGGGACGGTGGAAATGTCGTCAGATACAATGATGTTGACCTTGAAAAAGGATCCATCTCTTAAAAACCCTCGGGTCATGGTTGACAGGGATTCTCTAAGAAGCTTTTTGTCTCCTTCTCTGTAAAATCTGAGCCTGATCAGAATGCTTTTATTCGCGTTGTTTTTTTCAACGATGGTAAACCGTCCGATGGTTATTCTGGCTTCATCTCTGATGATGAACTCTTTACCATCTGTCTCTTTGATTTCTTCCATATATACTTTAATCTGTTCCATCTTTACTTCGCTATCCCCTTTCATCCGCTATGACTTCAATGTGCTTTTCTCCAGCTTTTTCCCGACTTTCAGCTTAATATAAGCTACGATAGACAGTGAAATCGCCATGGAAAGCGGCAAAAGATAAATTGACACCTTTGGTCCCACAAGATCCGTCAATATACCCATAAGTAGATTCATAAGATTCAGTACCAATGCCACCATGGTCATGATGAAGCCTGTAGCCATTCCCGGTTTCTCACTGAAGAGGACCGATACCAGCGACATCAGAGAAGGAAATACGATGGAGAAGAAGAGACCTGATATACTGATGATAATGACATAATCCACACCAAGCATAATTCCTGTCCCTAATAGAATCAGTGCAATGACTTGTGACATAATCACTGTTCTGAAAACACCGGTTTTCTGAACGATAAACCCGCCCACAAGCCTCCCTATCGCAAAGATAAAGAAGAAGATACCAAGATATCTGGCGCCTACACTCTCTCTTAGACCAAATCCTTCTTTCAGGTAATTGGTAAGCCATAGGGAAATCCCCTGCTCAGCAAATACGTAGAATCCAAGCCCCAGTCCAAAGACATATAGCAGCGGATTTTTGAAGATACTCTTTCCAGCTACCGCATTTTCTACTTTAGGTTCATCTGGAATCTTGGCGAAAATGAATGCAATAAGCACGATGAGATAAAAAAGTGCAATAAAAAGATACATGGTCCGCCAGGTGATGTTCCGATCCAGAAGAAATCCGATGGCGTTCTGGGAAACGGTGGAACCCGCTCCATACATGAAGTGCAGAAGATTCATGGCGATGGTGGACGTTCCTACAAATAAGATTGGAATAATGGTATTCGCCGCCACACCGTATATGTTGATCCCAGCAATAATCGGAGCGAATCCGATGAAAAACATCGTAAAAGTATCTGCCTGAGACTGGATAAAGATCCCGGATATCAGACAGATGATACCGATGATGATTGTTTTTTTCTGTCCTATGCGCTCTATGATTGCTCCGCCTAATAAAGTGACAGCCATACCCGCTAAGGATACACTGGTGATCATGGAGGAAATGGCAGTGTTTGAAACAGAAAAATCTTCTTTAAATATGGGAATGAAAATACCTCTGGTATTTTCTATGAACGGAGATAGAAACATCAATGTAAAGATGATCACTACTCCAAATATGTTGCTTTTACTTTTCTGCATTGTAATTCTGATTCTCCTTTGTTTACTATACAACCGGATTTCTCCTAATTATATATACATTATTATAAGCCATTGAGATATAATATAATAGAAGCATCAGGTAAAATAATTTCCTGATGTGCTGAAGCTGTCACTTTGAAAGGCCTATCTTTAAAAAAAGATACTACCTGAACTTGAAAAGTGATTATACTTTTTTCTCACAGAATTTGAGGTGTGAATACATGAATAAATCATCAGTAGATAAACTTTCCTTTTTCTTCATGGGACTTGAAAACAGATTTCTTGAAAATAGGGATACCTTTGTGGAAGTGGACGTCCGTTTCAAAGCAGGTCTTAAAACCTTCAAAGGACTAGGTGTGCTGAATGAGGCAGACCAGATTTCCTATAATTATAACGGCGTGACGAAGCTTCTTACATTTAAAGAAGTACTCGAAGACATCAAAAAAGAAGCGCCAAAATACGATGAACTGGTTCTGACTTACAAAGAGAGAGGAACCAGGCTCCTTATCAGCGCAACTAAAAAAGGGGTCACCATGAATACGGAGGAGCTGAAGTTCGATTCGAAAGAAGAAAAGAAAGAGACTTCTACCCTTCTTACCAGAGACTACCTTATTAAAGCAGGTGAAGCCTCCAGCTTACTGAAGGCCATTGGCATCATGAGCAAGGACGGAAAAGTCAAAAATGACAAAATCCGAAAATATAATCAGATTGATCATTATGTGGAACTCCTGGACAAGAATTTCGAGTCCATGAAAAGACACGGGACCCTCTACATCATGGATGTAGGCTGCGGTAAAAGTTATCTGAGCTTTGTGCTGAATTATTATCTCACTGAAGTGAAGAAGATTAAATGTCATTTCATCGGAATCGACATCTCACCCCAGGTCATCGAAACTTCGCGGGAGATCCAGAAGCAGCTGGGTTACCGTAATATGGAATTTCATGCCATGGATGTCAAAGACTTTAAAGATGACCGAAAAATCGATGTGGTCCTCTCTCTTCACGCCTGTGATACAGCAACCGACATGGCTTTGGCTTTCGGTGTATATAAAGAAGCGGATTTCATCGTCGCTGTTCCTTGCTGTCATAAAGAAATGCTCAAGACCTATTCCTATCCGCCTTTTGAAGGCATCATGAAACACGGAATTTTAAAAGCGAGACTCGCTGACACGCTGACGGACGGATTAAGAGGTCTGATGCTTGAAGAGCACGGATATGAGGTTTCCATTGTCGAGTACATCTCACCGCTGGAGACCCCGAAAAACCTCATGATAAGAGCTTACAGAACCGGGGAACCCAATGAAGCTTCCAAAGCAAGTGCGGATCAGCTGATCAAAGAATTCAGTATTTATCCAGCCTTCCGTTATTATCTTGATCAATATACCTACGGATTAAGCGGATTGGACGGCTTATTATGATAGCGTATAATATCGGACTTTTTCTGACCCTTTTCATCATCCTCTTTTTAGGGGTGCTTCATATCGGTTCGAAACTTCCCTATCAGCTTAACAGGGTGTACCAGAAGGAACACAACGGGATAAGGCTCTTCAATAAGCTCTACCTTGCCTATCTCCTGCCTTGGCTTTTTGTCCCTTTCATTGATTCCAGCTATTTCAGAACCTATTACGTGATCTATATCCTTATTTTCACTTTAGCCATGGAAGACGGTTTATATATGTATGGACTCTCTGTAGGGAAAAATAATGAAAAGCTGCTTGTCATGATTGTCTTTAATGTGATGATCATAGGCATTATCTATATACTGACTTTGACATATTTATCAGGATTTACTCCTTTTAACCTCTACTCCATACTGTAACTTCCTATTTGCCTGGAGGTGAAAAAATTGACTATAAAGGACCTAATAAAAAACGCGGATGAAATCACCAGAATCAAGGCCAACCGTATTCTTAAAGAGAATAATCTTGTTAAAATTTCCTATTCGAAAGGAATTCTAAAATCATCTGTCGTCGATGGACAGGAATATAACCAGACAGTAGAGCTTGAAAACGGAGAAGCGAAAAATTTAAGCTGCACCTGCAACAATGACCATCTTTTGTGTCATCATCTACTCGCCCTTCTCATAAAGAGAGACGAGAGAACAGATAAAAATGAAAAAGAGAGTCTCCCCGAGAAAAAGCCCAAAGCATCCATGAATAATACAAAGAGTAATCTGAAAGTAATTCTTGATGCCGCCGATAAAGAAGAACTGATTGAATTCATCCTTTCTTTAAGAAGCTATTATAAGGATATTCCAGTCATCATCAGAAAGAGCTTTCTCAGCTCCACAGATGAGGAGTTCCTGAGAGAGAACCGGGAAGAGCTTATGGAATCTCATAAAGCTCTAAAGGCGATCAGCTCTAAAGAAGTTCTGAGCAGATATTTCAATCTGATGCTCTCTGTTCACGAAAGAGCACGGGCAGAAGCACGAGAAAGAAATTATTTAAGATCAACACTGCTTTATCTTCTTCTTTTTGAAATGGTGAGCATTCCAAGTGTCGGAATGGAGCATTACCTCTTTAACAGCCACTATATCAAAGCTTATCAGGAAGCACTCCTGCCACTGGCAGAGAAAAAATATACGCTAAGAGAATCTCAGCTGATTTTTGATTATCTGAAAAAAATCTGTGAGGATCTTGCGGATCTTAGCCACATCACTACACTTCTTAGAATCATGAAAAACTATATCACCACAGAAAAGGATTTTGACAACTACTATGAGATCCTGCTCTATGTTTATGAAAAGGATACTGTTCTTCCCTACGACAAGAACAACCTCTTATATCTGGAGTATGAACTACTCATGATGATCGGGAAGGCTGAAGAGGCCAAAGACCTACGACGTGAAAACCCATACGTGCCGGAGTTCAGATTTATGGAAGCGGAAGCTCTTCTTGGCCGTGGAAAACTCTATGAAGCACTCCTCATCGTGAATGATGGTATTGAGCGTTCCGACCGGAACTGGGATGAACTCATTCGATGGCTTAATATGGAAGCGAGTATTCATAAATTACTTCAGAATCAGGATAAATATATCGAAGTGTCAAAAAAGCTGATCACCCTTGGTGAGTACAAGGCTTATCTGGATCTGAAAAGAACTATCAGTCCAAAGGATTGGCACAGCATATACGAAAAGCTTGTGGACGATGAAGAAGTGAAAAAGAACATGAAGGGTGTTTATAAAAGAATCATCCTTCAGGAAAAAGATAAAAGAAGACTTCTCGGCTTCATCGATGAAAACCCGGAACTTATTTCCGAGCATTATGATTTCCTCAATCCTGAATACAATCAGGAAGCATCCAAGCTTCTTGCAGCTTATATAGAAGAAACAGCGCATCAGATCACCGGAAGAAAGAACTATGAACATCTTACCCAGATGATCGAAAAACTCTATATCTACGGTCAGACAAACCTTGCCAACGATACGATCATGAACCTTGTCATGCGAAACAAGAACAAAACCTCGCTTCACACCGTTCTATTCCAGTTGAAAGATGCCTACAGCCAAAGCGGTCCTTATATACCTGAATAAACTTAAAAGCGGAGCATATAGAATTGCTCTGCTTTTTTGTGATTGCACCCCGAAAACTCTTGTAAACAGCTCATTTTTGGCGTAATCTGAAATTAATATAGCTGACCGATATACTAAATGAAAGATTCTCAATGAAGGAGATGTGCTTTTTTATGAATACTATAGAAATCAACAACCTGTCCAAATATTACGGAAAAAACAGAGGTGTCCTCGATATTGATCTTACAGTCAGAGAGGGGGAAATCTTCGGATTCATCGGCCCCAACGGTGCGGGCAAATCCACTACCATACGAACCATGCTGAATCTCATTTCCCCAACAAAAGGCGACATCAAGATTTTTGGCATGGATAGCGTGAAAGAGTCGGATAAGATAGCCCAGCATATCGGTTATCTTCCTTCTGAAGTATTCTACTATGACGATATGAAAGTGAAGGAACTTCTTAACTATTCAGCATCCTTCTATAAGAAGGACTGTTCGGAGAGAATCAGAGTGCTTTCCGAACTTCTTGAGCTGGATCTGAATCGCAAAATCGAAGATCTTTCTTATGGAAACAGAAAAAAAGTCGGTATCGTTCAGGGTCTTCTTCATGACCCGAAGCTTATCATCCTGGATGAACCCACCAGTGGCCTGGATCCTTTGATGCAGCAGAAATTCTTTCAGCTTCTTCAAGAAGAGAATAGAAAAGGAAAAACCATATTCTTTTCCTCCCATATCCTGAGTGAAGTTCAGAAGCTGTGTCACAGGGTCGCCATCATCAAAGAGGGTGAAATCATCAAGCTTCAGGATATGGCAACGCTGAAAAAAGAGACCTATAAGAGATTCACCATTGAAACTGATCATGATCTTAAAAATGCACTGGAAAAAATTGAAGGGATTTCTGATCTCACCATTTCAGAAAACCTCCACCGGTTTATCTATAAAGGAAATCTTAATTCCATAACAAGCCTCTTGTCTGGAATTAAGATCCACGATCTCCTCATCGAAGAGCCCACTCTGGAAGAAATCTTCCTTCATTATTATGAGAAGGAGGAGTAAAAATGAATGTATTTCTTCACGAGCTCCGGATCCATAGGAAAGCCATACTGATCTGGAACCTCTCCATTTTTACAAGTCTTGTACTGATGCTCCTTATGTACCCTGCCATGAAATCGGAAGGGGATGCTTATTTTAAGATTCTGGCCTCACTGCCTGAAGAACTGCTTAGCGCATTTTCCATCAATTTCGAGACTTTTCTAAGCTTCAACGGCTTTTTCGGCTATCTCTACACCTACATTCTGCTGGCACTTTGCGTCCTTG
Organism: uncultured Proteiniclasticum sp.; assembly: GCA_964643785.1. Taxonomy (GTDB): domain Bacteria; phylum Bacillota; class Clostridia; order Clostridiales; family Clostridiaceae; genus Proteiniclasticum. Next base: position 21,125 of record CAZXUT010000024.1, on the reverse strand, counting down.
CCATGAATCTTGGTCTGTCCGCTTTAGGGAAGGAGATTTCAGGAAAAACAGCAGATTTCATCATGACAAAACCTTTGGCAAGAAGAAGCCTGCTGACAGAAAAAATCTTTGCAGGAATCACTATGCTCATACTGACAAACCTTTTCCTGGGTGTGAGTACGTGGGTCATGAATGTCCTTGTTGACAAGGAGGACACCAATCTGACTGCACTTTTTCTCATTCTACTTTCCGGATTTATCCTGCAGATTCTGTTCTACACCATTGGGATCTTGATAGGTATAGTCCGCAAAAAGATTCGCTTCATTACATCTCTTTCTCTTAGTACTGTCTTTTCATTTTATATTCTGGCTATGGTAAGCCAGATAGTGAAGAAAGAATTTTTGAGTTACTTTACCCCTTTTCGTTACTTTGACTACAACAGTATTATTCTTGACAATGCCTACGAACTGAAATTTCTGCTTCTCTCACTGGCATCGATCTTCTGCTTTACAGTTTTATCCTATGTTCTGCTTGAAAAAAAAGAAATCCATGCCTGATGGAGAAAGGATTGAATCATGAATATATATAAAAGAGAATTAAGAAGTGAACTGAAAGGGATTCTTTACTGGATACTCGGAACAGGCCTGATGCTTTTTGCCAGTATGAGCTCTTTTCCTATGATGACAGGTTCCGGTGTAGACATGACGGAATTTATGGATGCCATGCCTAAAAGCCTTATGGCCTTGTTCGGGATGAACGACCTGGATGTTACAAGCACTCTGGGCTACCACGGTATACTCATGTATTATGTCATCCTGGCTGGAATCATCTATGCAGCTATGCTGGGCGTTCGAATTCTTTCAAAGGAAGAACTCTTCAAAACCAGCGAATTTCTGCTTACAAAGCCTCGGTCCAGAAAAAGCATCCTTACATCTAAAATCTTTGCTGGAACTACGCTGATACTTGTTTTTGTACTGATGGTTTATCTTACTTCCATCATCAGCCTGGAAGTTTTCGGAGAACCTGTACCTTATCATTCTGAACTATTTAAAGAGATCATCTCTCTTCTGATGCTCATGCTCCTTTTTTATTCGTTCGGTATTATGGCTGCTGCGCTACTTTCTAAGCCGAAAACTTCAAGCAATATAACATTGACTGTTGTATTCACCACTTTTCTTCTTGCCATTTTTTACGATCTTCTGGACAGTCCCATCTATTTAAGGATCGTGACTCCTTTCAGGTATTTCCCATTGGTGGAGATGATTGAAACTAATACTCTATCCTTTATCTATATCCTCATAACCCTTCTTCTGATCATCGGTATGGGTCTTGTGTCCTATATCTCCTATAACAGGCGGGACATGAACATTTAAATGCTAAAAATCCATGACAAGGGTAACATCCCCTGTCATGGATTTTTAATTATCCGTCTCCTGTCACACAATCAATCTATCAGCTAAAAGTTTCTACTTTACATGTAGTTTGACAGTTTCAGGAATCTGGTCTCTTTATAATTATGAATGTCGATGGAATAATCAAAAATCACTCCATTTTTCAGAAACGCCCTATTGGTTGAAATAAGGGACGGTTCTCCTGGGGTAAGTCCTAGCTCTCTGGCATCATGTTCATTTAGAATACCAGCTGTTATTTCACGGTCTACAAATCCGATCTGTTTTTTCAGCTCTTCTCTGATGTATTTATAAATAGAGCCTTTAACAATTTCCTCATTCAAGTAAGGAATATAGTCTTTATTATAGTAAGAGTATTCTATGACATATGGTTTTCCACTGACACTTCTCACTCTCTCAATATAATAGATCGGTGTACCGATTTCGCACTGCATAGTGGTGGCGAGTTTTTCATCTGCGTCAATCAGCTTGAAACTGATCACTTGAGTAGTGACCTGATCTGGTCCGAAAATTTCTGTGAGTCCGTTGAAATCTTCCAGGTTGATTGCTCCATTGCAGGAAACATTTCTGATGAAAACTCCACTTCCTTGTAAAGGGATCACCAGACCTTTACGAGTAAGAAGGTCGATGGCCTTTCTTATTGTATTTCTAGACACCTGATATTTTTCGATGAGTTCTTCTTCCGTTGGAAGTTTCTTGCTATTAATATACAATCCATTTCGAATGTTCTGAGCTATATCATCACAAATTATCTTATATTTTACTTCCAACCAAATCCCCCCTGAATCCTATCTCTTCATTTGTAAATAAATTTATCTTTTATTAGATTATAACTTATAAAAGAGAGCTTACAAGTGTTCTATCTCAATATATGTTCCAAAAATCAGACTATTTTAAGCGACTATATATTTCAATCATTTCGCCAGCCATAATTTTGAATGTCTCAGCAGACATCATCTGATCTTCTGCATGTACCAGTAAAAGATCCACCATCACCTTATCTCCAGAAGCTTCCTGAGACAAGAGATTCCCGTGGGCATGATGGCCTTCTTCAAGCATCTTTTCCCCTTCACTCATAAGTCTCTCCGCTTCCTCAAAATTCCCGTCTTTTCCAGCTGCCAGAGCTTCCATGAAAAAGGATCTTGCCGACCCGTTGGCAGCAATCATTTCAAAACAAATTAATTCTAAACCTTCCATTTATATTACTCTCCTAAACAATTTTCTCCTTGAGTTCTAATCACTTCTTTATAGAACGCAAAGGAATCTTTCTTTATTCTTGGTAAGTCTTTCTCTTCGAAATCAATGTAGACAAAACCGTATCTCTTCTGGTAGCCGTTCAGCCAGCTCAACAGATCTGTGAAAGACCAAGAGCAGTATCCCCAAAGGTCCACCCCTTCTTCTATGGCATCATGGCAGGCTTTGATATGAGATTTCAGGTAATTTGTACGATAACCATCATGAACCTGATCATTTTCCAGCTCATCAAAGGCTCCAATACCATTTTCAGAAATGAATATAGGTTTTTTATATCTCTTCGTAATTTCCACTAAGGCGACTTTTAGTCCATCAGGATCAATAGCCCAGTCCCAGTCTGTATACTCAAGATTCGGATTGAAGACTTGTCTGTAGAGACCTGGAACACCAGATTCTTTAAAGTTTCCTTTTTCTCCAGATACGTTGAAATCAGTAAGTCCCACTCCATCTGCCGGATTGTGCGCTAAAGTAGCACTCTGGTAATAATTGATTCCGATGAAATCAGAAAGCTCAGCTGCTTCTTTTAGAATCAACTCATCTTCTTTCGTGACTTCTGGAGCGATCCCTCTACGTGTGAATTCTTCATAACCCCACTTCGGATATTCTCCTTTTTGAAATATATCCATGATCCACCAGCAGATGGTTTCATAGTATCTTCTATTCGCTTCACGATCTTCTTCACTATCTGATGCGGGATATCCCGGAGTATAGGCTATGGAAGATCCGATGAACCCTTCATATTTCCCATCTTTAAACGCTTTAACGACGTTTGCATGTACCAATGCCGTATGATGATATGTTTCAAGATAGAGCTTCATATCCTTTTTACCAGGAGGATGTAACGCTAATAAATAGCCCAGCTGTGTAAAAATGTTTGGTTCATTAAGCACGATCCAGTATTTCACTTTCTTTCCAAATGCTTCAAAAAGAATTTTTGCATAGTTTGTAAAATCCTCTATGATTTTTCTGGATTCCCATCCACCATATTCATCCTGAAGTTTCTGTGGAAGATCCCAATGGTATATCGTAAGAACAGGCTCTATATCATTCGCAATGAGTTCATCAATAAGTTCATGATAAAAATCCAATCCTTTTTTTTCAATCCTACCTCTTCCGTCCGGAAGAATTCTTGTCCATGAAACAGAAAACCTATACGCTTTCAGCCCCATTTCTTTCATAAGAGCAACATCTTCTTTGAACCTGTGATAGTGGTCAGTTGCCACCTCTCCATTGGTCCCTTTATAAGTCTTCCCTTCTAACTTTACCCATGTATCCCAAATGGATATACCTTTACCATCTTTTTCGTATGCACCTTCCACCTGATATGCCGCGGATGCACTTCCAAAAAGAAACTCTTCTGGAAATTTATTTAACATGTTCCACCATAAAGAACAATGCTGGTCCCAGTTCTGATTTTTTTATAGTTTTTTTTGCGACAGAAGCGGCTCTTTCTGACTCTTCACTGACATCAAAATACATTTTCATTTTATCCTGTTTGATAAAATGATATTCAATTCCATCAATATTTTTTCCATCTAGAAGTTCTTTAATATATTCCTTTTTTAAAGGCATATTTATTACTATCATTTGTTCTCACCTTCAATCATTTCTTTTAAATTCTCCAACTGTCTTTCCAGTTTCTTCATGGATCCTTTACGAAGTACCGGTAGACTCATAAACATGTAGTTATACTTTCTCATGGTAGAAGCGCTATATGCCTGCTCTTCCAATTTCACATAAGTATAGTCAGGCCCTTCTTCTCTAAATTTATAATTAGTTACAATCTTATCCTGACCCCAGAATGAATCAAAAGAGAGTTCTTTGTTCTTCTCTTCCTTGGATATTACCTGCCTGATTATGACTTCACCCTTTAATGTGGTCATATTATGAGCATGCTCTGCTCCAATAAGTTTCCCTTTTACTTTAAACGTACTTCTTAATGTATCTTCCACTTTCTGATAAACATCATCAATATTTCTACAAATCAGAATTTCTCTATTAACCACTTACATTCACCTCTTTTATTAAGAATAGTCCCAGTTTGTACCTGGGACTATAATAATTACAACTGCATGATTATCTATGCAATTTTTTCTTCATCTTTGATTCTCTGCTCTTCATATCTGTTCGCAATCATTACAAAAGGCATATAGATTACAAAAGCGATTACCAGATTGATGATGGAAACTGCCACTGCACCCCATGAACCATTGGTTGCAAGGAAAGCATTTAGAATCGGTGGTGTTGTCCAAGGGACAGTGTTTACGATAGGTCCGGCAAATCCGATCTTGGTAGCATAGAAAGCTACTAGAGTCAGAACTGGCTGTACCACTATAAATGGTATGAAATAGATTGGATTCAGTACGATTGGAATACCAAATAGTACTGGTTCATTGATCATGAATATTCCTGGTGGAAGTCCAAGTTTTGCAATTTCTTTCTGTGACTTCACCTTTGAGAAGATCAGAATAGCAACAATCAGTGGAAGCGTTGCTCCTGAACCGCCCATGAACACATAAGCATCCCATGAACCTCTGACCCATACTGCAAGTTCATCTGCACCAGTTCCTAAGGCTCTGATACCATTGGAGTACTTTGAAATGTTTTCAATTCCCATAGTTCCATATACAGGGCTCATGATAGCTTCAAGCATATTCGCGCCGTGAAGACCAAAGAACCAAAGTAGTGGAATCAGTGTGGAAATGAATACGATGGAGAATATACTCTGTCCAAGAACAGAAAGTCCTGATGCAATGTTGGCTTCAAACCATGTGAATATGTTCATTCCTGCACCGACATTAAGGATATACGCTATAACTGCCCAGAAAAATACTGCTATAAATCCAGGTATTACTGCTGAGAATCCTCTTGATACTGCAGGTGGAACACTGTCTGGCATCTTGATCACCCAATCTTTTTTCACGATGGCAAAATAGATTTCAGGAGTAAGAAGACCGACGATTAGAGCAATGAATATTCCCTGTGCTCCAAGGAAATTCGTTACATGAGATGCAACTACTTCATTGTTTCTTGCTAAAGCACCTAATAAAAGGAATGATGCAACTGAAATAAGTCCTGTTGACAATGAATCCTTGTCTTCATTGGCCGCTCTGTTGTATCCCATAGCAAAAGCAAGACCCAGAGCAATGATTGATAAGGTTCCACTTTCCATGATGGAAAACAGTGGTGCAATATTCGTATTAGCCCAGACTATAAACGCACTTTCTGGTCCAATATATTTAGCAAGCAGTGACCATGGAACAAAAAACACGTTGTTTAGCAGGACCGCAAAAGCACCTACAAGGATAAGCGGCATTAAGCTGGCAAATGAATCACGTATGGCCACTAAGTGTTTCTGGCCACCGATCTTTGCAGCTACCGGTACAAATTTTTCTTCAAGAAAGCTGATAAAACGGTTCATGTTGACCTCCTTTTAATGTTTCAATAATATATATTTCACCTGATTCATTGACGTCTCATGAATCAGTTTCAATATCGCTACTTCTGCTCTAGAAGAGCCAACGCCTGGTCAAGGACCTTATCGCCTTGCATTCTTCCGTATGCGAGCATATCGATTACTCCTACTGGCACTGTTGCCAGTTTATCGAATTCATTTTTCATGAATCGTACTTGGGGTCCTAATAAAACAATATCTACAGTTTTTAATATTTTCTTGCCTTCTCCGGCACCAAGCGCTAGGATTTCCGCTTCGATCCCTCTCTCTTCAGCTGCCTTTTGCATCTTCAACACCAGAAGACTGGTGGACATACCTGCAGAACAAACCAATAAAATTTTCATAATTCCCTCCTATATTTATAAACGATTACATATGTCTTATAAAATAAATACCAATAAAATTCATTGGTACAACTTTATGGTTTTATTATACATAAGTAATTCAAGATTGTAAATACAATATAAGTATAAATATTCACAATTGCCTTTTTTGAAATTATAAGGGCATTATATTGTAACAATTGGAGTATTAATATAGATTAGCTCGTAATTAATAAAAATATCCTCGTTAAATCGCGATTTAATAATAAGCCTTTTTAATTGTTCCTATCACTATAATTTGTACCTATAATTTAGTATAATCAGATTAGCAGTAATTCAAAAAGAATGGAGGACAAGAAATGAAAACATATAAAATTGTAACCATAGGTGGCGGTTCAAGCTACACTCCAGAACTTATCGAAGGTTTTATAAGACGTTATGAAGAACTCCCTATAAGAGAGCTCTGGCTTGTAGATATTAAAGAAGGTGAGAAAAAGCTGGAAATCATAACAGCTCTTGCCAGAAGAATGGTAGCCAAGGCCGGTGTGCCTATGGAGATTCATTCAACATTAGACCGAAAAGAAGCTCTACAGGATGCCGATTTCGTGACGACACAGCTCAGAGTAGGTGGTCTTGAAGCAAGAGCACTGGATGAATCGATACCTCTGAAACATGGACTCATTGGTCAGGAAACCAATGGAGCAGGCGGAATGTTCAAGGCGCTTAGGACCATCCCCGTTATTTTTGAAATCATCAAGGACTGTGAAAAGCTTTGTCCTGATGCCTGGATCGTAAACTTTACAAATCCAGCAGGCCTTGTCACTGAAGCTGTCCTGAACTATACAACCTGGAAGAAGTTCATCGGCGTCTGCAACCTTCCTTTTGGAATGGAAATGGGTGTATCAAAAATTCTTGAAGTCGATAAAGATCGAGTCCGGGTTCATATGGCGGGCTTAAATCACATGGTCTTCGGTCTGGATGTCTTTTTGGACGGTGAGTCCGTCAACGAAAGAGTGCTTGATCAGATGGTCAGCCAGTCCAGTGCGCTGAACATGAAAAATATCATGGATCTTCCATGGTCTCCAGAATTTCTGAAAGGTCTTGGAGCAATCCCCTGTGCATACCATCGTTATTATTTCCAGAAAGAAGAAATGCTTTCCCACATGCTGGAGGACTTCTCTAAGGGTACCACGAGGGCCACAGAAGTGATGGAAGTGGAAAAATCACTCTTCGAAAAATATAAAGATGTGAATCTGGCTGAAAAACCAGAAGAACTTGAAAAGAGAGGTGGTGCATACTACAGTGATACCGCCTGTAATCTGATCTCCTCCATCGCCAACAATATGGGTGACATTCAAGTGGTGAACACACGTAATATGGGTGCCATCGCTTCACTCCCCTATGACTGTGCCGTCGAAATTTCATCCATCATTACAAAAAACGGACCTGTTCCTCTTTCCACCGGAAAATTGCCTATGGGAGCAGAAGGGATTGTGCAGCAGCTCAAATCCTTTGAAAAGCTGACCTGCAAGGCTGCCGTCAGTGGCAGATATGAAGATGCATTTGTTGCAATGGTGACAAACCCCCTTGTTCAAAGCGAAAAAGTCGGACGACTCGTCCTTGATGAACTGCTCTTTGCTCATGAAGATCATCTCCCACAGTTTAAAGAGGTGATCGCAAGTTTGAGGAAAAATTCATGAAGCTCATCGTAAACGGCGATGATTTCGGATTTTCACCAGGACAGAATCTTGGAATAATTAAAGCACATAAAGAAGGTATTCTTACCTCTACCACAGCGCTCGCAAACGGAGAGTATCTTCTGGAAGGGATGGAGGCAGCTGCCTTGTGCCCTGATCTCGGTATTGGTGTCCACCTGACGATGGATTTGGGAAAACCTGTTCTCCCACCTCTATCTGTTCCTTCTCTTGTTGACGAGAAAGGTCAGTTCAAGAAGTATCAGGAGCATCTGCCACTAGTTATCAATCACCATGAGCTTCATGCTGAATGGACCGCACAGATAGAAAAGATAAGAAGTCTGGGTGTGGAACCGACTCATTTAGATGGTCATCATCACCTGCATCTACATAAGGATGTCATTGCAGTTACCATGAGACTTGCAATGGAGTACGATCTTCCTATAAGGTATCTTCCTCTTTATCATGGAGAAGAAGAAATTGAGCTGTTGAAAAAGCATAAGATTAAAATGATTCAAGGATTAGCTGACTTTTATAACGATACCGTTTCAGAAGAATATTTTCTGAACTTCAGATCAAATCACACCTTTCATGATGGTGATACTGTAGAACTGATGTGTCATCCTGCTTATGTGGATGACATCATCTTCAGCAGAAGCAGATATAATGTTCCTCGCGTGAAAGAACTGGTCATACTGACCTCAGAAGTAGTCAGGTCTTCTATCCTTGCGCAGAAGATCCAACTTGGTAATGTACGGGACTTTTTATAACCCCATCCCTTGATCACTTCATTACTTTATAGCACAGAAGGTTCCGGACGATACCGTCCGGAACCTTCTGTGCTATTTCATGAAAATGTTTGTTTTCTACTCATTTATCTTTTCGTAAATCTCTATGAATTCGCGTGCCAACAGCTTGAACATCTCAGCTGCCATCATCTGGTCCTCAGCATGCACCAGAAGAAGATCCATCTCTACATGCTCTCCCCGTGCAAACTTTGTAATAAGATTTCCATGAATCGTATGTCCCTCTGCAATCAAAGCTTCTCCATCTTCCATGAGTCTTCTGGCTTCTCTGTATTTACCCTTCTTCGCTTCCTGAACCGCTTCCAGAAAAAGAGATCTGGCCGCACCGTTTTTCGCAATCAATTCAAAGGAAATCTGTTCTGAGTTTTTCATCTATTTATCCCCCATTATGAATCAGATTTTATCAGAACAACAAAAAATGCTTGTAATACATCTATTCCTGGAATTGTCTGTTTACTTTCCGCTACGCTCCGCCCAGTTCACATGAAATCCTCTTCTGTAAGCATAAAGAGGTGCTATGATTCCATGTCCCTGATTAATGAGTACAAAAGGATCTCGCAAGAGAATTCTGCCTAATGCCACTAAATCAGCCCGATCATTCTGAAGGATTTCCTCCACCTGACCAACTTCAGTGATGAGACCCACTGTAATGGTTGGCACACCGCATTTTTCTTTGATCACTTCAGAAAATCTCACCTGATAACCCGGATAGACTGTAATCTGCTGGTTTGCATCTAAGCCACCTGAGCTCACATGAATCATATCAAAGTCTTCTTTTATAAGATTGATGATTTCAACCATTTCATCTATATCAATTCCACCCTCAACATAATCGGAAGCCGATACTCTTAAAATAAGCGGAAAATCTTCAGGAAGTACTGATTTTACAGTCTCTGCAATTTCACTGATCAGCCTGACACGATTTTCTCTGGATCCGCCGTACTCATCAGTTCTTCTGTTCGTCAGAGGACTTAGGAACTCATGAAGAAGATAACCATGGGCACCATGAAGCTCTATGAGTTCATAACCCGCTTTTAAACTTCTTACTGCCGCATCTTTGAAAGCTTCTTTGATGTGCTCGATATCTTCTTTTGTCATCTCCTTCGGCATCGGATAGGACTCACTGAACCTCAAGGCTGATGGCGCTAGAGTTGTAAGTGATTCTATACCACATTTTCTTCCTGCATGCCCTAGCTGGATACCGATATGTGAACCGTATTTCTTTGCCAGATCCACGATTTTTCTATGTCCTTCAATCTGGTCATTATTCCATAATCCCAGATCTCTTTCAAGAATTCTTCCCTCAGGAGTCACTCCAGTAGCTTCCACAATGATCAGCCCGATTTCTCCCAAAGCAGCATTGCCGTAATGAATCTGGTGAAAATCTGTGGGATGTCCCTCTTCAGCCATATTCATGCACATTGGAGGCATGACAACCCTGTTTTTCAATACTAGATTTTTAAGTTTATATTCGCTAAATGTCTTCATATATCAGCCGTGTGAACAGCTCCCCCTCAACTCCTCTTTCTCTTTAATTCTAAATGAACTCACTTTCAATTTTACCTTTAAAAATAGGTAAAGTCCACAAGACAGGTTTTCTTTTTAAACCTCCTTGCAGACTTCAATTCTTTCACATCAATTATGAATTCATGATTAAAATAGATATTAAATTAACAAACTTATAATAATTATCAAACATTCGTTAATAATTTACACCTTAATCCCATTCTATTATATAATATTAATAACATATAATATTCAGTTTTCTTAGGGGGGAATAAAATGATGGTCGAAACAAACTTCACTCATGAAGCAGTAATGGAAATGGATCCATTTATCTTGCTAAGTACGGTCAATACAAAGCTTAGAAATGACTTCCCATCGCTACACTCACTTTGTGAAAGATACGATATCAATCAATCTGAACTGATCACAAAACTTGGTGAATTCGGATACGAATACATCGGAGAAATCAATCAGTTCAGAATGCCCTGATCTTATCTGGCGATAAGTTCGTTAATTACTTCTCCAGCCAAAATAATTCCCGCTGCAGGCGGAACAAAAGAGGTACTTCCAGGAGTACTTCTTTTATTGAGTTTGCTTACAGGACCATCCATTGTCTCCTCTGCGATTTCAAAGGGTACGAGAGGTTTTTCGGTAGAAGAAATCACTTTTAATGACAAGATTCCTCTTCTTTTCAGTTCTTTTCTCATCACTTTTGCCAGTGGGCACATGGTGGTTTTACTGATATCTGTCACAACTAGTTTTGTAGGGTCCAACTTATTCCCTGTTCCCATGGAACTGATCACTGATATATCATGTTCTCTGCAATATTCAATGACCTGCAGCTTGCTTGTCACCGTATCTATGGCATCTATGACATAATCAGTTTCTTTCGGGATGATCTCTTCCATGTTCTCCAGCCCTATAAATTCCTTATAGCTTGTAATCTCACAGTATCTATTAATCTGAGCAGCTCTCTCGACAGCTGCATCAACCTTATATTTTCCAATATTCTCATAGGATGATAATAACTGCCTGTTTAAATTGGATACCGTAAAAATATCGTTATCCACCACAGTCAAATACCCGATTCCCCCACGCACAAGCGTTTCGAAACAGGTTCCACCGACTCCACCCAGTCCAAGTAGTACCACTTTTGACTTGTGGAGCTTTAAAAGCTTCTCTTCTCCTATGAGCATTTCTGTTCTTCTTAATTCATGTTGCATCATTTCCATTCCTTTCTTTTCAGACATTAATCAATATAATACATATTCGTATGATTTTCAATGGATTAATTGAATTATCCTTTATTCTTCTGCCTGAACAAGACGACAGGTAATAAGGAAAATGAGGACTCTCCATTATTCTCTTCTTCCATGGACAGCACCTCAAACTTTAACTATAATATAATAAAACCAGATCGGATAAAGGAGAATCATATGAATAAAATACTTGGAATCATCTGTGCCATGGAAGAAGAACTTGCACCATTGAAAAAAATAATGACTCTGGAAGAGACCAGAATCAAAGCTCGTATGGAATTTTTTAAAGGGTATATCGAAAACGTGTCTGTTGTTATGGTTGTTTCAGGAATCGGGAAAGTCAATGCTGCAGTATGCGCACAGATTCTGGCCGATGACTATGGAGTGACGCACCTCATCAATGTAGGCGTCGCTGGGGGAGTCAAGGAAAATATTGTTCCTATGGATGTTGTCATTGCCACATCCCTGATTCAGCATGATATGGATGTCACGGCTTTCGGACTGAAAAGAGGCGAAATCCCTAGACTCGAGACCTCTGATTTCAAGACAGATGAAGCGCTTACCACCCTTGCACTGGATGCTTCAAAAAAGAATTCAGATTATACAACGCATACAGGAATCATTGTCAGCGGAGATCAGTTCATCTCCAGCAAAGAAAAAATTATGGATTTATCTGACGCCTTCGATGCTTCCGCCTGTGAAATGGAAGGTGCCGCAATTGCCCAGGCAGCTTATCTCAATCAAATTCCTTTCACCGTGATTCGAGCCATCTCCGACAATGCAAGCACCGGAGCCAGCATGGATTATGAAAAATTCAAGGATCTGGCTGTTGAAAACACGGTATCAATTCTTCTTCACATCATAAGACATCTCTAGAAAAGAGAAATCAGTTCAATAAATAAGGTCCTGCAGATGATTATGACTCATCTGCAGGACCATTTTTTATTATATATATTTTAATTTTTATAGATTATAGATTTTGCTGTACTTCTCATTTAAATACTGCAGGAAGTATTTTGCATTAAGTGGTTCACCTGTGATCTTCTCGATAAGAACCTTCGGTTCATAAGTTCCACCATGGCTATGGACATTTTCTGCGAGCCATGCAGTGATTTCACTGATTCTGCCTTCTTTTATCAGCTGATTATAGTCTGGCAGATCCCGAAGCATTCCCTTATAGAGCATCTGAGCCCCATATAGATTACCCAGCGCATAGCTTGGGAAATAGCCGATCATACCGCCGGACCAGTGGACATCCTGAAGAACGCCATTGGCAAAGGTATCCGGTCTTACACCTAGATATTCTTCATATTTGTCAGCCCATAATTCTGGTAGCTCATCAAAGTTCACTTCACCATTGATCATCATTTTTTCCAGTTCATAACGAATGATGATATGAAGGCTGTATGTAAGTTCGTCCGCTTCAATTCTGATGAGTGATGGTTTCACATTGTTGATCGCCTGGAAAACCTCAAATGGTGTGATCTTCTTCAGCCCTTCAAATGCTTTTATCATATTAGGATATTCAGCATCGATAAATTCCTGACTTCTTGCCAGAATATTTTCATAGTATCTGGATTGAGATTCATGGATGCCCATGGATACTCCTCCACCGATATTGGTTTTTGTGAGATCATCTGGAATATTCTGCTCATAGATGGCATGTCCAGTCTCATGGATGGTCGAATACATTGCTGTAAGAGGATCTTCCTTGCTGTAAGCAGTTGTGATTCTTACATCGTTATTTCCGAAGTTTGTCGAGAACGGATGCGCACTTTCTGCGATAGCACCACGTTCAAAATCATAGCCTAGTCTTTTAGCAAGTTCAGTATTGTACTTCTTCTGAGGTTCAATTTCATATTCGCCTCTTAATATATCTCCATTGATTTTAACATCACTGGCATTGATCTTGTCTAGAAGCTTGATGATCCCATCTCTTAGTTCCTGGAATACCTTATCTATATCTTTTACATTCGCACCTGGTTCATAGAGGTCCAAAAGTGCATCATAAGGAGTCTCTTCATACCCGATGTAACCTGCAATCTTCTTATTAAAGAATACAATCTTTTCAAGAATAGGCTTAAATGCTTCATAATCATTCTTGGATCTTGCATCTGCCCAGTAGTTTTCACCTGAAGCAACAAGCTTGCTGTATTCAAGATATTCTTCCTCAGGAATCTTGTTCATGAAATCCAAGGATTTCTTTCCCTCTTTGACCATGGCTTTTTCTTTGTCATTCATTTCTTCATAATGGTCATTAAGGCTGTAGACCAGGTCGTTGTACTCTTTGCTTGTTTCCAGATTGTACATGAGCTTACTTAGATATCCGATTACTTCGGATCTTCTTTCAACACCCTTGGACGGCATGATGGTTGCCATGTCCCAATAAAGTACACCTTGAGCGTCTCCGATGTTTTTCATTTCTTCCTGAATTTCAAGAAATCGCTTGAATCCGTCTTTGTAATTTTCCAAAATCTTCACTCCTGTCTATTCCATATTTTTTGTCTTGTAATATCTTTCTATCATATATTCACTGTCCATGTCTATAGAGTTTGCAAGCTCCAGAACAGATTCTGTTTCTCTGCAGTACTTAACTGTTATGCATTGCCCTAGATTCCTTGGACATCTGTAGCAGAGGCAGGATGGATCATTCCCCTCGCAGCTCTTCTGATATTCCGGACAGTGCTTGCAATTTTCTGCTAATATTTGTGTACTCAATAGTTTTGCCCCCTGTATTTATCCATAAGTTTTTTCATGATTTCAGTATTTGAAGGTGGAGTATAGGTAATTGCATTGGCTCCAGCTTCAATGGTCTCTATAATACTTTCCTCTGTTGGTCCTCCTGTGGCGATGATTGGAAATTCAGGATAAGTCTCTCTGATCTTCCTGACTATATTTGCAGTCTCTTTTGCTCCAGACACATTGAAAATCGTGGCACCTGCTTTAATCCTTGCCTCGAAGTCATCCAAAATGGAAATGACCGTGACGACGATGGGAATATCTATGGTATTTCGGACCCCTTGAATGATATCATTTTTTGTCGGGCTGTTCAGCACCACGGCGATTGCGCCTTTAAACTCTGCATCCAGAGCCAGATTGATCACTCTTTGACCAGTAGTTGTTCCTCCGCCTACTCCGCAGAAGACAGGAACATCAGATGCAGTAATAAGACTTTGCGTGATGATGGGCTGAGGCGTGAAAGGATATACGCTCATAATCGCATCCGCATTTGTATTCTTGATTACGGCCACATCCGTTGAAAAGATCAGTGATTTTATTCTTTTTCCTAGAATAACAATTCCACTGGCTTTCCGGATTACTTCAGGCACTTCGATCATATGCCCTCGAAGGTTTGTGGTGATGATCGGTGCAGATTTCTTTTCCATATTCTACCTCCAGAATTTCATTTCATTTTGATATATTATATCACTAATACTACATCCCAATATTAACTTTCATTTAAACTAAAGTAATCTTTCTTCATGAAAAGTCACAGGGACAGAATGAGTAAGATCCAGTGAGTGCTCTGTCACCGCGCATTCATAGGCCATGACTTTCACACCGTGCTTCTGTGCTTTATATAGTGTTGAAGAAAACAGCGGATCTTTATCATAGGCTGGAGAAAATCCTTTCATGTTTTCCATCTGAAGAACAAATAGAACACCAGCACCATACCCTTCATCGTATGCATCCATGAGTTCATTGATATGTTTTGTTCCCCTCTCCGTAGGTGCATCAGGAAAACTTGCCATTCCATCCTCTTCAAGAGTCACACCTTTCACTTCAAGATAGAATTTTTCTCCTTCAGGACTTTCAAGAAGAAAATCAAATCTGCTTTTATGGAAGGTTTTCTCTCTTTTGATGATGGAGTACTTACGAAGCTCCGGAATATGTCCATTATACAGTGCTTCTTCCACTACCCTGTTCGGAATCTGAGAGTCAATATTGATCAGCGCTTTGTTTTTATAAGCGGCAATAAGACTAAAAGCAGTTTTTCTGCTTGGATTATCCTCTTTTCTCAGAATCACAGTCGTTCCAGGCAGTAGAATCTCCTGCACTCTTCCCGTATTTGGCACATGGGCCATAATGACTTCGCCTTCATACTCCACAAATCCCTGAAAGCGGTTTGGTCTTTTAACAAAGGTAGCATGAACGGTATCTTTTATGAATTTCATAATAAATTCTCCTTGAAATATGATTAACATTATGCTTTATCACTTTTAAAAGTTATCCACAGCTAGGTGAGTATTTTACACCAATACCTGTGGATAATGTGGTTAAACCAGAGAAAGCCACAGAATCAAGGGTGATGTTATCCACATTTTTTGATTATTGTCCACATTCTCTGTGCATAACATTTTCCGCAGTGTTTTTAGAATGTCAATACGTTAACTTAGATTTAACAGTTCAATAATATCTACCAGCTATATGTTGCCTCAAATCTTTTAAATTCAAGGGCTTGTTCTTACCTCATATTAGCTCAGTAATCTTAATACTTCCTTTGATATTTCGCTGCTTCTATTGAATTCATGAATAACTGGTGTAACATGTTAATACATATTTAACTATACAGCCTTTAGTTTCGATGCTTTTGAAAATAATTCATTGATAAAAAATGGTATAATCAGACTAAGAGATCAAATAGTTATTTAGCAATACAGTTTGTTTATAAATCATAGCATAGGAGAGATTATATATGAAATGGAAAGGTAGAAGGTCCAGTTCGAATGTAGAAGACCGAAGAGGAAGCTCCCAGTCAGGCTTGGGCGGAAGCATTGGCGGCAAAAGCATAATGGGTGGAGGACTTGGAATCATCATTATAATCATCATCGCCTTGATGGGAGGAGATATCGGCTCTTTTCTCAATCCAAATTCTGGTGCGGTAAGTCCGGACACTCAGGCTCCCTATGAAAGTACTCAGCAGGAAGACGAACTTGCTGGATTTGTATCTGTTGTTTTAGCGGACACAGAAGATGTGTGGACTGAAATTTTCGGACAAAACGGCCAGACGTACAAGAAACCAACCCTTGTCCTTTTTAACGATCGAGTTGAATCTGCCTGCGGTGTAGCCGGTTCATCCACTGGACCGTTTTATTGTCCCGCAGACCAGAAGGTCTATATTGACCTCGACTTCTATAAACAGCTCAGTCAGCGTTTTGGTGCACCAGGAGATTTTGCCATGGCTTACGTGGTAGCCCATGAAGTAGGACATCATGTACAGACACTATTAGGGATCTCACAACAGGTCCAGGATCTTCGTGGTAGAGTAAGTGAAACAGAATACAATACATACCTCGTGCGTCTTGAACTTCAGGCAGACTATCTGGCTGGAGTATTTGCACATTATGTACACGGAAAAGGCTATCTAGAGGAAGGAGACCTTGAAGAAGCCATCAATGCCGCTAACGCCATTGGAGATGACCAACTGCAGAAACAGTCGCAAGGTTATGTCGTTCCCGATAGTTTTACACATGGAACATCTGAGCAGCGAATGAGATGGTTCAAGAGAGGATTCCAGTATGGAGACCTTGACCATGGAGATACTTTCAATACAAACGATTTATAGTAACCGGGATTTCATTAAGTAGCAGATAAAGCCTGAAACATCATGTTAAAGATGTTTCAGGCCTTATTTTTCTTTAATTTTTCTTTAATTGATATTTATTTTCACTGCTGATTCTATCTTTCAGAAATTCTCCTGGAGGATCTTATTCAAAAGTGACTTCACTATTGTTTCTCATGATCTGAATGAAGGTCTTCCCTGGCTTAAATGCAATTTCATTTCCTTCTTCATCAAGATATCTGGTCATGGAGTGCTCATCTGTTCTTTCCCAGGTTCCTTTCTTCATAATGCCGTCAATAAAATATTCCGCTGCTCCAGTACCGATCAGATCGATATTTGTGTAGACTGTATCCGTCACGTGGAAATGATTGGCATGCTGGACAATGATATTCTTAACAGCAATCTGTTTATCAGATTCCTTATCCATCATCGGCATTTCATTGATGAAGCGAAGATACATACCACTTTCATCATTATAATCATATGTGACGTTATTATCATTTCTATAGCTTAAAGATACTTTTTTCGCTGTAGCCCCATCTTTTCCTGCTTGCTCATCAAAGTAGAGTGTTCTGTCAACAGGCTCGAAATCATAGGCTTCAGTCACAACCGTGTTCAGATTCGTATAGGCATTATGAGGAGCTTTTCTATCTGTTGATCTGGAAAACCCTATAGAATCTCTCATACCATCCACTCTTCTTGCAGTGATACCAAGATCTTTCGTCCACTCATAGATATCCTGTCCTGGTAGACCATTGGAACCGCCATAAATTACATAAAGATAGTTCCATTCACTCCATAAAAAGATATGCTGTTTTCTTGCGCTTCTTACAGGCCCTACTTTTTCAGGGTAATTTCCCTGGAAAAATGCGGTAAGCCTTGTTATGGTACTTTCCACTTCAATCTCATAGATCAGATCCGCCTCAGCAAGTCCACTATGAGGCCTTGCTGCTGCAGTATTCTCAATCTGAACCATGATGACTTTTCCATCTCCATCATAAGGAAGACCCGTCAATAGAGATAATCCCGGTTGTGGTGTATCGTATCGATGCTTCAAGACTTCGACCGGTTCTTCCTCTGGCTCCTCTATCGGTTCTTCTGCCGGTGTTTCAACTGGTGTTTCTACGGGCGTCTCTATCTCTTCAGGTACCGTTTCTTTATTACATGCAAATAATCCAAGTGATAAAGTTAAGATTGATATTATGATTGCAATTTTTTTCATATTTACCCCCATGATATATTTTTAATATTCATATTATGATTTTAACACATTCCTCAGCGATAACTTCTATGAAATGGCGAAATCTTCCAAATCATTTGCTTTCTTTCCTCTTCTTTCTCTATAATGGAATTAGAGTAAGTAAGTAGGAGCGTGATAAACTTGAGTTATAATAAAAGTATAGAAACCTTCCCAAGCAGTAATGGAATTTATGACATCAGCTATTATATTTATACGCCTAAGAAACCCGTTCGGTTTCTTCTTCAGATCACGCATGGCATGTGTGAATATATTGAAAGGTATGAAGGACTAGTAAATTTTTTATCCAGAGAGGGTGTCCTCGTAGCAGGCCATGACCATGCCGGGCATGGTAGAAGCATAAAAACCATGGAAGATCTGGGTTACTTTTCAGACAATGCTTTGGACCTGACCTTGGTGAAAGATCTGAGAACCATGACAGACCTTCTGTCTGAGCGTTATCCGAATCTTCCCCATTTCATATTAGGACATAGTATGGGCTCATTTGTTCTAAGAAAGTATCTTATGAAATTCGGTAGAAGCCTTTCAGGGATTTTCATCAGCGGAACAGGTGGTTCAAATTCAGGTGTTGTACCAGGTATAGCACTCGTTAAGTCCATTTCTGCGGTGAGAGGCGATAAACATCGAAGCACCTTGTTCAATAATATTTTCTTCAAGGGATTCAATAAGAATTTTGAGGAAGAAAAGGATAAATTTTCCTGGCTTACTAGAGACAAGAAGGTCGTATCAGCCTACCACAAGGATCCCAAATGTAATTTTGTGTTTACCACGAATGGATTTAAAGGATTTCTTGAGATCATGAAAGAAGTGACCTCAGAAGAATGGGCATCCCAAGTACCAAAAGAAGTTCCCTACCACCTATTCAGTGGAAAGTCAGATCCTGTCGGTATGAACGGAAAAGGTGTAACAGAAACTTATAATCATCTTATAAATTCTGGCGTGAATAAAGTGACCATGAAGTTATACGATGGTGGAAGACACGAAATGCTCAATGAAATCAATCGTAAAGAAGTATACCAGGATCTTCTGACAAAAATGGAAGAAATGCTCACTTCTGATGAAATTTAACAGATCGTATTCAGCTGCCTATAGGGATATTCCTGTAGGCAGCTTTTTTCCATTGAATTCATATTCCATTTAGTCATTTGTTAGGGCTAAGGTTTTTTTGTTTTCCCTGAAATATTTGATGATCGAGTCGATGGTATATTCTTCGATTCTAGTGTAGTGGGACTTCTGCTTATACGTCAGGACCACTTGCCAGGAAATGGGCTTGCTGAATGGCACCTCAGTGACATCTTTGAAGGAAAAATGTTCATTAATAGGTGCTGGAAGTATGGTGATAAAACTTGAGGTCCTAGTGACTTCCAGAAGGAAATCCCAGGATCCTGACAATAGCGAAATTTTAGGTTCCATATTCAGTGATTGGAATTTTCTCATAAGCTGGTGGTGAATCATAAACGTTTCATTAAACACAGCCAGATCCTTTCCTTTCAGATCTGTCCACTCTATGGAACTTTTAGAAGCCAGAGGATTTTCTTTGCTCATAAAGGCTGAAAGTTCATCTTCACTTATGATCTCTTCTTTAAATAGAACATCGTTGAGATTTGTAGGATTCAATAGAACAGCAATATCCAATTCATCAAGAAGAAGCATTTTACGAAGTTCGAAGGCTCCTTTTTCCACAATGATAAACCTGATTTCTGAATTAAGCCGGATGAGCTCAGCCATGACTTCAGTGAATAAAACAGTCAAGATCAGTGGAGGGATGCCTATCCTTACCACGCCCTTGATCAGACTTCCATGTTCTCTGAATTCTTTCATGAGATTGTCATGCTTTTCAATAACAATCTGTGCATTTACATAGAAATTTTCTCCAGCCGATGTTAATCTTGTGAGTCGTCCATGATTCCGTTCGAAGAGTTTAACCTTCTCCTCTTCCTCAAATTTGATGATACATTTTGAGAGTGCAGGCTGACTGATATGAAGCTTTTTTGATGCAATGGACAGATTAAGATCATTTTCAACAATGGCTATGAAGTAGTTCAGCTGATTGATATCCATAAAACCTCCCCGTGGAACATTCTTGACCATATTATATCACTTCTTATAACTTTGAGTTATAGAAATTAAAAAGTATTGCAACTATACAAGAGCCTTCCAATTTAAGTGTTTATTGCATATATGATTAAAGAAATAATCAGCTTTGATTGAAGTCATGAATGAAGGACTGCTGGCATCTGAAATCTATATAAAGCAAAACCGTGGAAGGTCCCTGTTCCACGGTTTTGTTGTATTCACGTATGACTTTACCAATAATAAGCGCAAAAAAACACCTTTTGTGAAGTTCAGTGGGAAGTTCTAAGAAGAACTATCCTTTAACTTAGCAAAAGGTGAATTTATCTGGTGACCCCTAGGGGAATTGAACCCCTGATTCCAGCGTGAGAGGCTAGCGTCTTGACCTCTTGACCAAGGGGCCGCAATGTGTCTGTATATGACCTTTAAATAATATCACTCTAAAAATAACAAGTCAAGAGGATTTCACCAGATCGCTGAATTCTATTTCTATTAGTTAATTGTAATAGTAAGTTCCGTTTAGAAAAGAAAAAAAGAGAGAAACGGA
>CAZXUT010000023.1:0-42546 GCA_964643785.1 uncultured Proteiniclasticum sp. | reverse complement strand
TTTAGCTCTTCTCTTATTCAGTAAATCAAACGGAACTTACTTTTGAATTTAACCTTCTATTTCTATTTATGAACTAAATCTAAATAGTACTAGTTAGTATTAAATTAACCCGGAGGACACACTTTGTCTTCAAATTGTACACAATCTAATGTTATAACTAGTACATGGAACAAAACAAAATATGAATCCAAATTGAAAGGAAAGATAACATAATGGAAAAAGTTAAAGTAGCAATAATATATTACAGCTCAACCGGAGGTAACTACCAGATGGTTCAATGGGCAAAGGAGGAAGCAGAAAAAGCAGGTGCTGAGGTTAAAGTTCTTAGAGTAGCGGAACTGGCACCAGAATCAGCCATCGCTCAGAATCCTTTATGGAAGAAGCACTATGATGAGACTAAGGATCTGATTCCAGTGGCAACTCCACAGGATTTCGTAGATGCAGATGCAGTTATATTCTCCACACCTACACGTTACGGAAATGTAGCTTCCCAGTTCAAGCAGTATTTTGATATGCTTGGTGGAGTCTGGTCACAAGGTCTTCTTGTAAACAAGATGGTAACAGCCATGTCCTCAGCCATGAATGCTAACGGTGGTGTAGAAGAGACTGTAAGATCAATTTACACATCAGCTATGCACTTTGGTGCAATTGTCGTAGCTCCTGGTTATACTGACCCAAGCATCTATGCTGCAGGCGGTAACCCTTACGGAACTACAGCAAGTATCGTTGACGGTAAAATCCTGAATGATGTTGAAGGCGCTGTAAGACATCAGGCCAAGAGATTAGTGGATGTAACAAAGCAGTTTCTTAACAAATAAATAGAGATTTCCTTTGAGAGCTTCTGATGAAGCTCTCTTTTTAAGTTCAAATTCATTGTTAGCAGCTTCTTAACATTCAAGCACAGTCTTTCAGTCTGGTCTAACATCAGGAAAACCAGTAGGAATAAGTGCGAAACGAAATATATGTTGGAATATTCTAACAATTTCTTGATAGAGGCAGTAATAGATGATAAAATATTGAATGAAGAATAGGTAATCAGACAAAGGAGGCAAAAATGAAAGCAGTTTATAAAGAAACAGTACTAGCAGAAAGTGATCATACAGAGATTGTGGAGAATAATCACTATTTCCCAAGAGAAGACGTCAAATTCGACCATTTCATAAAGAGTGATAAACAATATACCTGTCCATGGAAAGGTGAAGCGACTTATTACCATATTGATGTCGACAATGAACGTCTGAAAAATGCAGCCTGGTCCTATGAAGACCCAAAAGAAAAGGCGAAAAATATCACCGGTCATATCTGTTTTGAAGCGAAATACGTCAAACCTTAATTCCAGATTCTATCTTTTTAGAATCCAGAGAAATTTGAAGAGACGAAAAGCTGAAAAAAATGATTCTATTATCCGACGTTAAATACACTCATTCTCTTTAACAAGTGCAGATAAGAGAATGAGTGTATTTGTTTTGACAACATGTCTTCTCTCTTAAACTAATTAAAATCATATAGATTTATAGATATGGTACAAGATTTTCTTTTCGTGATACAATTTAAATTTGTCACAATTTAATTTGACTAAATCCATTTTTTATACTATCATTAATATACTGAATAAAATTTGAAGGAGAGAGATTAAATGAGTATATACGATTATAGTGCAGTCGACATAGACGGTGAAGAACAGAAACTGAATCAGTATGAAGGTAAGGTTATGCTTATTGTCAACACTGCAAGCAAGTGCGGATTTGCCCCTCAATTCCAAGGACTGGAAACGCTTTATGAAAATATGAAGGATCAGGGATTTATGGTCCTAGGATTCCCAAGTAACCAGTTCAAGAATCAGGAACCGGAAGATGAAGCAGGAATCAAGAATTTCTGTGAACTGAACTATGGCGTCACCTTTCCCATGTTCTCAAAAATCGATGTGAATGGGGATGATGCTCATGATCTCTTCAAGTATCTGAGAAAAGAAACAAAAGGATTACTCGGTGATTCTGTAAAGTGGAATTTCACTAAATTCCTTGTAGGAAAAGATGGTAAAGTAGTCAGAAGATATGCACCGCAAGTGAATCCAATGGATATTGAAAGTGATATAAAAGAATTACTACAATAAGATATTAAAAGAAGCGCTTTTTAATAAGGCGCTTCTTTTAATGCTTCTTTTCATATTAACTTGCACACAATAATATTTGACATTATTTAATATTTGAATTATTCTAAATGTAACTAAATTATAAATTTTATGAGGTGCATAATGAGTATATATGAATATAATGTAGACGATATTGATGGACAAATGCAGCCACTAAGCCAGTACAAAGGAAAAGTGCTGCTGATTGTCAACACAGCCAGTAAATGTGGATTTACCCCTCAATACAAGGATCTCGAAACTCTTTACCAGAAACATAAAGACAATAATTTCCTCGTTCTTGGTTTTCCATGCAACCAGTTCAATAGTCAGGAACCTGGTGATGAAGAAGGGATCAAGAATTTCTGTGAACTGAATTATGGCGTGACCTTTCCCCTGTTTTCAAAAGTTGATGTCAATGGAGAAAGCGCTCATGAGCTTTTCAAGTATCTGAGAAAAGAAACAAAAGGACTCTTAGGAGACTCTATAAAATGGAACTTCACTAAATTTCTCATTGACCAGGAAGGACATGTTATCAGACGATATGCGCCGACCACAAACCCACTTTCAATTGAGAAGGATATACTGGAATTACTGTAGACAATAGGAGAATTCCCATGAGAAAATTTAATATCGCACTGGCAGTTTTTCTTCTCTTATTTCTTATAACGGGATGTTCTCAAAAAGACGAATATTTATCCAGGGAAGAAGCACTCAATAGAGGATATGTCGTCTTAGATGGCACGAACAGTGAAAACCCAGACCGCTTTGCAATTTTCTTGCAGAATGTTGAAGCAAAAAGAGAAGATTCAATCCAGATCGTAATTTATGATCTTACAAAAAGCCAATATGTAATCAATATTCACTATGACGGTACTCTTTTCCATGCATCCAGATACTTTATGGATCAGGATTCAAATAAGTCTCAGGTCTCTGAGCAGATGGTCTATAGCCATATAAATAAAACTGAATCTCAAAACTATTTTCTCTTTGATGAAAATAATATACATGATCATCTATGGATTTATCAAGGAAACTAAATATTTTTTAAAATTTCACTGTTATATTGACTTTATTTTTGTTATACTATAGAAGGAAGTACAGTATTATTCTCACTGGACTTTTGATAACCAATACAGGACAAAAGGAATCCAGAGGAAATCCTCAAATTGCTTTAAAAGAATGGACTGACTTCTGCAAGAACTTGCAGAAGTCTTTATTTTTGCCCAAAATTATTATTTAATGGCTCTTTATGAATTTAGTGCTGAAAATATAGTATTTAAAAAAGGATTGAACCCCACTTCTAAGTTATTATCTGTAAAAGTTGCATAATACGACTATTAGGAACAATACCGTCCTAAATGCTTTTTATTGTTAATTAGTATCATGCCTAACAGAATAATAGACATCGCAATATATATTGTTAAGAATACCGGTGTTTCAAAAACATTCATTTCCTCAAGAATTCCCATAGAAATAAAAAGTATGCCAAGTAAAATGACAGGTAAAGCCAATCCTTTTTTGAAGGTTCTTATCTTCTGTTCTCCTAGCTGATATTTCAGCTTCTTTCGAATCATAAGATCAAATTTTGTCCAGATTAAAATACCAATAACAATCATTGTTATCCCTGAAAATATTTGCGAATAAATAGTGCATCATCCTTTCAATTTTTCGATTAGATCTTTGATATAGAAGCACTTCCACCTTTTTTATACATCATAATTATAACTTTTTTTCAAAAGTATCCCATTTTAACACAAACTTCATACAGTGCCTATTTATAGGATATTTCCTTGCTGTCTCTCAATGCTTCGATGACTTCTTGTGTTCGAAGTCCATAGAGTCCTGTGGAGTCCAGGTCACTTTCTCCCGCCATAGCTAACGCTACCTCATTGATCATCGGCATCTGGACATGATCAAGCTGTTCAAAGGTAATCGTGTCGACACCATTCGATTTTAAGACCTCAAGAGGCTCAATGTTCATGATTCCGAACTTCAGCGTACCTTCACTACCAACTATTGTCAGCTGATCTTCACGGACTTGTCCGTTGAATGTCATCTGGACAGTTCCTTGCACCCCATTCTTGAACGTAAGAATCCCCGATGTGTTGTCAGCTACTTCCAGCGCCTTTCCCTGATTATTAGATATGCCCTTCACAAAACTTACATCGCCAAAAAGATACAGAATCAGATCCATCATATGCGAACCCACATCATAGAGCTGTCCTCCACCTGATATCCTGGGATCATTAAGCCAAGGTCTGTCTGGATGATACTGAGGAATCGGATTCACATAATGATAAGTGAAGGATCTGATTTCTCCAATCTCATTTTTTTCTATAAGGTCTTTGATGGTTCTGAACTTCTTCTGACCTCTTCTGTAGTACGCTACAAATAGTTTCACACCCTCTGATTTACAGACTTCCATCATTTCTCTGCATTCTTCCACTGTTAATGCCATTGGCTTTTCTACATAGACATCTTTCTTATGCTTCGCTGCTTCTATGGTATAGAACTTGTGCATATAAGGAGGTGTAGCGATATAAATCGCATCCACTTCTTCATCTTCAAGGAGTTCCTTATAATTTGTGGTGTAGTTTTCCACCTGATGCCTCTTGGCATAATCTTTCAGTTTTTCTTCATTTCTTCTCATGACCCATTTCAGTGTGGTGTGCGGAAGTTTCTGAAAAGCAGGTCCACTCTTTTTTTCTGTTACGTCCCCACAACCTATAATTCCGAATGTAATATTTTTCATGTTAATTCCCTCCATTTTTAATCTTATTCTCTTTATTTTAGGTTTTATATAAAAGTAGTATTGAAAAAAGGTATTTTAACAGGGACTCGCTGGAATCCCTTGTTTATGTCTGATTGCAGAAAGACCGTAATTTATTCTCACTTTATTATATACATATAATATTTTCAATTTTTTGCAATAATATTGGTTGAATTTCTGGATAAGTCCAATTATCAGGCAATACACGAAATAATTCTATTTTTTCCATCTCATAGTCAGGCAATTCTTCGAATTTTGTAATATCAGCATAATAAAGCATACCGAAAGTCTCAACTTTATTTTCTATAATGCCATCATTACCAACAACGGAATATACACATATCGGCTTTATAAAGTATTCAACAGCACCAGTTTCTTCGTAAAGTTCTCTTTTTGCAGTTACTAAAATGTCCTCACCATCATCTCTATGTCCACCAGGAAATTCATATGTATTTCGTTCTCTATGCTTGCAAAGCACCCAATCCTCATGGGATTTCGAAATAATTACAGCAAATTTCAATAAACTATCATCAATACTATTATAAAAATTAACTTCTAACATACTACCACAACCTTTCTTTAGAATATTTCATTCTCAACACAGATTTCAAACAGAGCATTATTTTACAGCATTTCTTATCAAATTTTGTGTAAAATACTGAGAAGATATTCTTCTGCCCTATGATATTTTTCAAGTCTTTCAAGATCAGCTCTGCTAAGAGCACCTTTGATTCTTGTCCGGTTCTGATTGTCAGTAAGGTCGCTCAATTTTATCAGGATTGCCCTCTTGTCATTTGCCAGATTTCTGATGTAATCCATATAATCTTCTTTCGGGTCTCTGGTCAGTAGCTTTACAACACTGACAATGTCCTCATCGAATCCAAGCTCAAGAAGATCTCTTTCTTCAAGGTCTGTATCTTCGAGAAGATCATGTAAAAGCGCTGCCACTCTCATCTCTTCTTCTTCCAGTTTCATCATGACACGGATCACATGCATCACGTAGGGTTCTCCACCCTTGTCTATCTGTCCTGCATGTTTTATTCCAGCCAGGGTCAGGGCTCTCTCAAATTCCGGTAGCTTTTGAAGTTCTTCTTTTTGCATTGCACAAACTCCTCTTCTTTCTATTTGCTGAAAAATTATAATCCTCTATAATAAGACATAGAGAATAAAATCAGAGTCATATTGATATTATTATACCTTATTTCTTTTAGAGAGTTGGGAGCGAAGAAAAAATGAAGAAAGAAAAAATATATATTGAACTTGTAGAAGGTGGTAAAGTCCCCGCCTACGCGAATTTCAACGATGCCGGTGCAGATGTTTTTGCGGCTGAAGATATGGTTATAAGACCTTCAGAAAAAATCATCATTCCACTTAATTTCAAGGTGGCCTTGCCAGATCACATCGAAATGCAAGTGAGGCCTCGAAGCGGCCTTTCTTTGAAGACCAGCCTGAGTATTCCAAACAGTCCCGGAACTGTCGATGCAGGCTACAGAAATCCAGTCGGTGTCATCGCTGAAAACACGTACAGCATTGCAAGTCTTCCTTATGAAATGCTCTATAACGAAGCACTTCGGGACGAGGTCCAGAAAACCTGTAAGATTCTTTTTCCAGAGAACATAAAAGAGGTGTTCACCACCTACCATGCCAAGGGAGAAGAAACTGCAGAAACCTTAGGACTCGCTCCTTTTCTTGTCATGGATCAGAAGAATAATCCTTACGGAACACTCTATATCGAAAAGGGAACAAAAATCGCACAAGTGGTCTTTAGCGAAGTCATCCATGCTGAATTCACCGAAACAGATGATGTTTCAGTCATCGGAATCAATCGCGGTGGCGGATATGGAAGCACGGGGCTGAAGTAACAAACTTCTCCTTTATGGAAAAAACAAAAGCTGTTCATGACGCGCATGAGCAGCTTTTGTTTTTTTTACTATTTATGTTTTCTGATGAGCTCATCAAAATACTCTTTTGATCTCATACCAATGGCACCATCCACAGGCTTTCCATCTTTAAAGAGAATCATCGTAGGTATACTCATGATTCTATACTTCTGCGCAATAGCACTATGATCATCCACATTCAGCTTCGTGATTTCAATTTCCTCTTTGTATTCATCCGCAACCAGTTCCAACAGTGGTGCAATCATTTTGCAGGGTCCACACCACGGTGCCCAGAAATCAACCAGAACAAGTCCTTTACGATCAAGCACGTCCTTCTGAAAGGTTGCTTCGCTTGTATTATTTATCATCTCTATCCATCTCCATACTTTTATCAAATTTAATTTTATAAAACCTATTATACAATAAAATCTGATTTTGTACAATGCAATATATTATGGCAGATCACACAAAAAAAAAAGAAAGCCCTGATTGCTCAGAGCTCCACCTTCTTATTTATCCGTATATTCAAAGTTTAAGCTGTATGTCATTTCAGCCACATGTGCCAGTGTCTGATAGACTGAGCAGTACTCTGTCGCAAGTCTCATTGCCTGGTCCAGCCCCTTTTCCTTTTCAGGATTGACCACAGTGACTTCAACATTTACAGTCTTAAGTGTAGTTGGCACTTCAGTTCTCTTTTCTCCTGAAATCTTCATATTAAGACCTTCATAGACAATCTTCTTCTTGACTGCAATATCAAGAAATGTTGAGTACAGGCATGACCCAAGAGCCCCGAACACCATATCGTAAGGTTCAATAGTTCCTTCTTCAATTCCGATATCCACTGTTCCTCTTTTGGCTTTCAATACACCTTTAAATGCATATTCAAATTCCATATTGACCCATTTCATATCTTTTTACCTCCTGATCGAATGTTTTCTTTCTATTGTTAGATTTTATCACAAGAACATGAGGGTGTCATTTATTAGTGGATAATATGGCTTTCAAAGAGTATTAAGAAGCTGTTTCCAATAGATCTTCAAATAGAATATCCTATAATAATATAGTATGATATCAATATAGTAATATAAACACTGAACACTGTTTACTTATTTGTTTACTTCATAAAGATAATTTTGAGAGAGGAAGTGTGCTGATATGTTCAAGTATATCTATGTTAAATCTAAAGGAGATGGACTTGTAAGGAAAGCAGAGCATAGAGAAATAATTGATGAGTATTCTAAAGATGGATGGAGATTTGTTGCAGCAATCCCCCTAACTCGAGGTAGTC
This sequence comes from uncultured Proteiniclasticum sp., assembly GCA_964643785.1. Taxonomy (GTDB): domain Bacteria; phylum Bacillota; class Clostridia; order Clostridiales; family Clostridiaceae; genus Proteiniclasticum. Next base: position 34,477 of record CAZXUT010000023.1, on the reverse strand, counting down.
AGGCAATATTTGATTTCGATTTAGTATTTGAGAAAGAAGAATGAAGATCTAGTCCATCCAGTGAAAGGATTGTCTATTTCAATCAAAAAACCCTTCACAATTGAGCTTTAATAAAGAGCAGGTTTTATATAACATCAATCGTTATATAAAACCTGCTCTTCCTTCTATACTCTATTTTCTGTTTCCATGATCTCCATGATCTTTTCATGCAAGTCATTGATCTTGTGAGTCCTGTTTCTTCCACACTCTTTTGCGGATTTTCCACAGATCAGGCATTTTCTCTCAGAAAAACCCAGCTCTTCTCTGGACATGGTTCTGATTTCATTACCCTCTGCCATGAAAACATCAAGGTCATATAGTCTGCCTAAAGCTTTCTCCTCCTCAAGTCCGATCATTGCATTTTTCACTTCATGAAGAGATTCCTTCACTACAAGGAAAAGCTCTGGACCTGTATTCAGATTCATCTCTTTTTCATAGAGGATGTCACATTTCATCCCTGCCAGCACTTCAAAGATATCCGCTCTTCCAACTGAAAAAATCTTCTCTATAGAATCATTGTTTTTTACAGGTCCTGGAATATTCAGTTTGAAAGAGAGCACTGTGTCAGGGGAATACCTTACTGCAAGGGTTTCCTGAAACCTGACCCGATTCTCTCTTGTTTGAAGCACTTCTTCAAGTGATGGCTGACTTCCTTCTATAAAGAGGTTTCTTCTCATCTTCTATTCCTCCGGATCAATAAATCCTATTCCTTCACTTTTCTGACCACATCAATGAGGCTTCCATCGCGGTACTCGATCAGCGCGACAATTTTATCCTCATACACGATAGGATCAGGGCGGCCTACAACCTGATAGGCTTTTTCCTTCAGTTCTTCCATGGTGAACTGAGGTACATCAAGGTTTTTGAATGCATCAATGAGATCTTTTCTAAGAGGATTGATGGCTATTCCGATTTCTGTTACCACTACATCGATGCTCTCTCCTGGCGTGATGATGGTGTTTACTTCTTCAACGATGGTCGGAATTCTTCCTCTGATCAGCGGTGTAAGTACAAGGCTGAGTTTTGCACCGGCAGAAGCATCACTATGGCCACCTGAAGCACCTCTTATTACTCCATCGGATCCGGTCATGACATTGACATTGAAGTTCGTGTCTATTTCCAGTGCTGATAAAACAACTATATCCAGCTGATTCACAGCAGCTCCTTTATTCGCTGGATTAGCATAAAAGGATGCACTGATTTCATAATGGTTCTCATTCTTTCTCATGGATTCTATGGCACCTCGATCAAAACACTGCGTGTCAATGATCTTTTCGATGAGCCCTTCTTCCAGCATGCTGCACAGATGTCCTGTCAGACCGCCTAATGCGAAGGATGCTCTGATGTTGTCCTCACGCATGGATTCCTGCAGGAACCTCGCTACGGCAAGAGTGGACCCTCCTGTACCTGACTGGAAAGAAAACCCTTCCTTATAGTAAGGGGATGCGGTGATGATCTTGTTTGCATTTTCAGCGATTAGAAGCTCTTTTGGATTTGTGGTGATTCTTGTTGCACCTTTTGCAATTCCATCAGGATCCCCTATGGAATCCACTACCACTACAAAATCAACCTGATTCTGAGGAATGCTTATGGGTGTATTGGGATACGGCATCAGATTATCCGCTATGATCACTACAACATCTGCGAACTCCGCATCCACCTTGGCATAGCCTAGTGAACCACAATTGGCTTTGCCGTGGGAACCATTGGAGTTGCCATACGCATCAGCGCTTGGTGCACCTAGAAATGCGACATCGATATGGATTTCATCCTTTTCGATGGCTCTTGCTCTTCCCCCGTGGGATCTTATGATTACCGGATTCTCCATGAGACCATGGGAGATTTCCGCACCTAATCTGTCTCTCAACCCTGAAGAGGTGATCTGCGTGACCACACCGTTTTTGATATGTTCGATGAGTGGTGCGTGCACATTCGCAATGGAGCTTGGTGCCAATGTAAGATTTCTGATCCCCATGGCCGCAATCTCATCCATAACCATGTTAAGGACTTTGTCTCCTTCTCTGAAATGATGGTGAAACGATATCGTCATTCCATCCTTAAGGCCGGATTTTAGAATGGCTTCTCTAATAGACCCCAGAAGCTTTGACTCGCCAGGCTTAATTGAACTTACTGCTCCGCTGGATCTTTTATAGTCATGTCTTCTTTCAAACTGTCCTTCAAATGCTCCGAAGGATTCCATATACTTTTCAGGGATTTCCCTGCCTAATTTATTCAACGCCATGTCTATTCTCCCTTCCTGTATACACCGGCAGCTTCTGCAAGCATCAGTACTCTTTCTGCTCTCTCCACGATGGGCTTATCTATCATCTTTCCGTTTAACGCAATGACACCTGAACCCTTTGCTTCCGCTTCCGAAATCGCATTCATTACAGCAACCGCATTGGCGATTTCTTTTTCCGTCGGTGTGAAGACTGAATTGACTACAGAAATCTGTCTTGGATTGATGACGGACTTCCCGTCAAATCCCAACTGCCTGATCAGTTCAGTTTCTCTTCTTAGTGTCTCCACATCATTGACATCTGAAAAGACAGTATCAATAGCTGCTATTCCTGCAGCTCTTGCCGCATGAACAATCATAGAACGCGCGAAGAAGATCTCTTCACTGTTTCTTTCAGGATATCTTCTGGTCTTCATGGATGTGACATAGTCCTCTGCACCTAGTGCAATACCAATAAGTCTCTTGCTCGATGTTGCTATGCTTAAGGCGTTGAATACACCCACTGGTCCTTCAATGGCCGCCATCATTCTGGTTGATCCTTCTTCTCTTTTGCATTGCCTTTCTGCTTCTAGAATTACCGCTTCCACATCAATGATATCCTGTGCAGTCTCTGTTTTTGGAAGCCTTATGACATCAATTCCGGCTCTTACCATGGCATGAACATCATCTCTTCCCCCCATGTCAAGGCTATTGATTCTGACTACAGTTTCTGTGCTTCCATAATCTATGGTCTTCACTGCCTGGTAGACAAGAAATCTTGAAGTGTCTTTTTCCTTAAGTGAGATTGAATCTTCCAGATCAAACATAATTGAGTCTGCACCATAAATATAGGCATCTCGAAGCATCCCCGCATTACTGGCAGGAACAAACATCATGGTTCTTCTTAAACGTTCCATTTCTCAAGTCCCTCCCAATCGATTTTATCTGTGGCGTCAGCTGCACGATGCACTGCCGCTATGGTTCTTGCTACGATGGTGCAGTCAAGAGCTCCTTTATCCGTCACCGTGAGTTTCGCATCCTTTACACCCAGGTTTCTTAAAGTATCCGACAGCACTTCTCTGATTCTTCTGCCATACTGTTTTTCCACACTACTTTTCAGGTCGATTTCAAGTCCATTGCCCTCGTTTCTATCGATGATGATCTGTAGATCAGATGATTCAAGTGTGCCTGCAATGGCCTGTTTTACAATGTCTAACTTTTGCATACGCTTCTAATGCTCCTCATTTCTTAATTTTTCCTGTATCCTTTGCCCTTCTTCTGAGACCAGGAAGTCAAAGGTGGTCTCTGGAACCAGTCCCTGCAGATCATTCACACGACCGTCTTTCAGGTACGCCCTTACTCTGGATGCACTGATGACTTCTCCTTCAAATTCCTTCCGGGGAATGATGATGAGATTCATCTCATTCTGGAAGACTTTCTTCATAGCCTCATTGTAGATGTTCGTTGCATAGGACAATGGCTCTTCACCTACATATCTGGTTGTGATACCCAGAGCTTTCGCAATATGATTTTTAAAGATCTTCGCATCCAGGCTTGCCTGGACTTCGGTCACATCCTTATTTTCTTTCAGAAAATAGGAAGGGAATGTCTTGGCAGATACCATGTAATCCCCTGTTTCGTGAATCCTCACATTTTTCAGATGTGCTGTTCCTCTTTTTACGAGTTCCTTTCTCACATCTGCAGGAAAAACCGACAGATCTTCAGTGAGAACGAAGACATGAAGTACATCACTTGCTTCTGCTGCTGTCTCCACCAGATATTTGTGTCCATTTGTAAATGGGTTGGCATTCATGACGATGCCTGAGATTTTTTCTCCTGGAACTTTTTCTTTTTCAAGATTTCTTATAAACTCATCAAAACCATGGACCGCCTTCTCCAGAAAGACAAGGTCCTCTCCAACACGTTCGATTTCATTGAACCCCATGTGGACAAAGGACATGACTGATTCAGGTTTTGTATAGACATAACAGGATGTGAATCCATCATCAAAGACTTCCGCCATCAGATGAGAAACAAGAAGACTGATGACTTCACCACCTGTATAGTCTTTACACACAGCAATGCACTTAAGCACATTTTTAAATCGAGAGCCCGTAGCCACAAGCTTCTCTCCGTCATATACCCCCACTGTATATTCCACAGTGGCTTCTGAACGGATTCCTGCCTGATGAAGAAGCTTCTCCCATGCCTCTTTTGCTGATTTGCTTCTTCTGATCCACATTCTCTGAAGTGTATAGTTCATCAAAATCCCCCCCATTTTCCTATATAGGTCTTATAAGAATTATAGAACAATTCTTATCGTATCGATTACATTTTCATTATACGACATCTTTTTTATTTCATGTGTTTTTTACCTGTACTTTACGTTTATTCTGTCACAATGAGAAATACACCTCAGGATTCAAAAGAAGATCAGATCATCCTTTTGCTCGATTTTATTTTCAAAATCATAATTATCAATTCAATAACAAACTTGCCCCTACATTATAATAGCAATAATGAGGCGCTGTTTTTTTACTGTTTTTTAAATTAAAACATATTGTGAATAGAATTTCTTTAAATTATACTGAATGAAAACGTTGCGATTGTATAAACTCTTTAACAATATAAGGAGGCAGATTATGAACTTACTACATTCAGCTATAGCTGGCACACTGGAGTCAAGCGATATACAGATAATGATTTCACCAAAAGAAGAAGGATTGGAACTTATTCTAGAAAGTAGCGTATTGAGTCAGTATGGAGCGCAGATCAGAAGTACAATCTTTGAAGTTCTACAAAAGCTTGATATTGCAAATGCAAAGATTATAGCTGTAGATAAAGGTGCTCTTGACTGCACTATACGTTCCAGAGTACAGACCGCTGTTTTTAGGTCAGTGGATCAGACAGTGAATCTACCCTGGGAGGTGAAGATGTGATGCACCCTGATAAAAAAAGAATCCGAAGGACCATGATGTTCCTTAATGCTCATCGTGCCAATCTTATGAAAGATTCCTATATCTACAAACCAGACTCTGTCATCTTTGATCTGGAGGATGCTGTTTCTGAAAATCAGAAAGATTCTGCAAGGATTCAGCTTTACAATACTTTAAAGTATTCAGACTATAAAGGTGTGGAACGGCTTGTCCGAATCAACGGAAAAGAATCACAGCATTGGAAAGAGGACATTCGGGCTGCAGTAGCAGGCGGATGTGATGGTATAAGAATTCCAAAATGTGAGTTTAAGAGTGATGTGTTTCTGGTAGAAGAAGAAGTCAAAAAGGCTGAACTGGAGTTTCAAAAACCCCTGGGAAGCACTCTACTCATGGCAGCCATTGAAACACCAATGGGCGTCATCAACGCACTTGAACTATCCCAGAGCTCTGAGAGAATCTTCGGTATCTCCATAGGTGCAGGAGATTTCATGAGAACCATGCATGCAAGAAGAACCTCAGAAGGTTATGAGATGCTGGCAGCGAGAAGCCAGCTGGTCTTGGCAGCCAGAGCTGCAGAGATCATGTGCTTTGATACCGTACATACTGACGTAGAGGATATTGATGGTTTAAGAAGAGATACAGAGCTCATCAAGAATATGGGCTTCGACGGTAAATCCGTCATCAGCCCAAAGCAGATTTCTGTGATCCATCAGGTCTTTTCACCTAGTAAGAAGGAAATCGATATGGCAGAAAAAACAATTTACGGTGTGGAAGAATTTGCTAAAGAAGGCGTAGGTGTTTTCATCGTAGACGGTCAAATGATTGATATTGCTATGGTTGAGGGTGCTCGAAGAGTTATTACACTGGCAAAGGCTTCTGGTGTGTATAGGGGGGATTTATAATGATCAATCAAGTTGGTAGAGAAATCCCAGACCAGTTTCTAGTCCAAGGCATCGAAGTTTTCCAAGGTCAATTTCATCGTGATGGCTATGAGTATAAAAAAGCTGCACCAATGGTAAAAGCATCTATCAAGCCTCAAGAGGACAAGCTGGTTTCTGATCTGAACGAAGCCATACTGAAATCCGGACTGAAAAACGGCATGACAGTATCCTTTCATCATCATTTCAGAGATGGAGATTATATCGTGAACATGGTCATGGATGCTATTTATAAGCTAGGTATAAAAGACATCACTGTCTGTGCCAGTTCTTTAGGTACCGCACATGCTCCAATCGTCAAGTATATTGAAGATGGAACCATCACTGGAATCTCATCTAGTGGTGTCCGTGGTGAGATAGGTGAAGCCATCTCCGGTGGGAAACTGAAGAATCCAGCTTACATACGCAGCCACGGTGGAAGAGTACGCGCAATTGAAACTGGCGATATCCATATCGATGTAGCCTTTATCGGAGCACCCACTTCAGATTCCTATGGTAATGCCCGTGGAAAAGGTGGAAAGTCCGATTGCGGAGTCCTCTCCTATTCCATGGTAGATGCAAAATATGCTGATAAAGTCGTCATTATCACAGACACCTTAGTACCCTTCCCAAACTTTCCACCAAGCATAGAGCAGGTAGATGTGGATTATGTGGTGGTAGTTCCCGAAATCGGAAATCCCAAAAAGATTGCCAATGAGCTCTTACGATTCACGACAGACCCAAGAGAACTTCTCATTGCAGAATACGCCACCAGAGCTTTGGTCAATACGCCCTATTTCAAAGACGGATTTTCATTCCAGACTGGTGGAGGCGGTCCATCCCTTGCAGTAACAAGATTCCTGAAGCCATATATGCTGGAGAAAGACATCAAAATGGGCTTTGCAATCGGCGGCATCACCAAACCGATGATAGATCTTCTGGAAGAAGGACTCATCCAAACTATCGTAGATGCACAGGACTTTGACCTGACATCCATTTCTTCTGTCAATGAGCATCCAAGACACTTTGAGATCTCTACTTCACAATATGCCAATCCAATGAACAAAGGGGCATTTGTGAATAAACTGGATTTTGTCATCCTTGGCGCTCTTGAAGTAGACACTGATTTCAACGTCAATGTCATAACGGGTTCTGATGGTGTTGTGAGAGGAGCTCCTGGAGGTCATGTAGATACAGCAGCAGGCTCCAAATGTTCCATCATTGTCGCCCCACTTGTGAGAAGCAGAATACCGACTATCAAAGATTCGGTCACCACAGTGACAACACCAGGTGAAAGCGTTGATATCATCGTTACTGAAGTCGGTGTTGCCATCAATCCGAGAAGACAAGATCTTCTCGAATCCCTTAAAAAATCAGGTCTCCCACTAGTGACCATTGAAGAACTTCGAGATGAAGCCTATAAACTTGTAGGCAAACCCGAGGATATCCAATTTGAAGATCAAGTGGTAGCACTTGTAGAGTACCGTGACGGAAGCATTATCGATGTAATCCGTAAACCTAAGAAAGCGACTTAGAATCCATTTAGATTCCAATGGTGAGATATCTGCTGAGGATTCACTCCCTGGCTGACACTCATCTTGAAATAATATATTTATTCTACAAATTTAAAAAAATCGGAGGAATGATTAATGACTAATACGACTGACAAAAAAGCCCTAAGGCTCTTTTCAATGCCCTGGTGGTTTGCACTGGCAGCCATACTCGTAGTTTATCTTGCTACTTACCTTGGTGTCCTCTCAACAGATATGGCTGGTACCATGGCACTTATGTTAGCTATCGCGATTCCCTTGAATGAAATCGGAAAGCGAATCCCTATCTGGAACAAATATGTTGGTGGTGGACTTGTTCTTACTTTCTTAGGTACAGCAGTACTTGTATACTACAATATGATTCCTGCACAATATGTGGAATCACTTGAAGTCTTCATGGGCGATACCGACTTCCTTACCTTTTTCATCATCGTACTGATTACAGGTTCTGTTCTGTCACTGGACAGAGACATCCTACTTAAGAGCTTTGCAGGTTATGTTCCAGCAATACTTGGTGGTGTGGTTGGTGCCGGAATCCTTGGTAGTCTTGCAGGACTTCTCTTTGGAGTGAATCCTGCAATGATCATGCTTCAGTATGTGTTACCTGTTATGGGTGGTGGTAATGGCGCAGGCGCAATTCCACTTTCACAGATCTATGCTGATGTAACGGGTGGAAGCAGTGATTCCTACTATGCTTTTGCCATCGTTATCCTGACCATCGCGAATATCTTCGCCATCATAGCAGGAGCACTTCTGAATTCACTTGGAGAAAAGAAACCAAGCTGGACAGGAGACAAGAAAACACTTCTTAGAAATTCAACATTCAATGTCAGTGATGACGAGAACTATAAAGTTTCCATGGGTGACATCGGAGCTGGATTATTCCTTACAGTTGCGGCATACACATTTGGAAGACTAATGTCTAAAAGCATTCTTCCTGAAATTTTCGGTGCACCTATCCACCACCTTGCTTATATGATTCTATTTGTGGTCATTTTAGCAGCGACCGGTGTAGTCCCTAAGAGCATCAGAATGGGTGCAAAGAAGCTTCAGTCCTTTACAACTACAAACCTCACTATACTGATCATGGTCGGTGTCGGTGCGGATATGGACCTTGGAGAATTCGTTGCGGCGCTGACTCCTCAAAATGCGATCATCGCACTGTTCATCGTTATCGGTGCAGTCGTCGGATCCGGTTTTATCGGATACCTTGTGGGATTCTATCCTATCGATGCTGCAATTACAGCAGGACTATGTATGGCCAACAGAGGCGGATCAGGAGACCTTGCAGTACTTGGTGCTGCTGACAGAATGGAACTGATTGCATATGCTCAGCTTTCCAGCCGTCTTGGTGGAGCCATTATCCTCATTCTTGGAAGCTTTGCTTTCTCCTTCCTGATGTAGGTAAAAATCAGATCTACCATTCTAATTTCATTATGTAGCTCCCTTGAAGTGCACGACTCATAGACAGTCGTGCACTTTATTTATTCAATGTATTTTATTTTTTGTACTTTAGCTGTTTTTTCAGGATAGCGTGGTTGTTCCTTGATAAGTAATCGTTTATACTAGTAGTGATTGAAACTAAGATTGTCTTTCCACTTAGAACAGGCATCATTGAAAACATGATTTGTGTTCTCTGAGCAAAGACACACAATAAATAGGAGGAAATGAAATGACAAGAGTCCTACTCAACGACTTGACCGTCCGAGATGGTAACCAGAGCCTTCTTGCAACAAGAATGGAAAAGGAAGACATCATCAAACTGGTAACAGCTCTGGATAAAGTTGGTTACAATGCCCTTGAAGTATGGGGTGGTGCCACCTTTGATTCAGCACTGAGATTTCTGAACGAAAGCCCGTGGGAAATCCTGAGAGAGATCAGGAAAGCCGCCAAAAACACAAAGCTGTCCATGCTCTTAAGAGGTCAGAACCTCGTGGGATATAGACACTATGACAATGACACTTTAGAAAGATTCATCAAACTCACACTGGAAAACGGGATTGACATCATCCGAGTCTTCGATGCACTGAATGACATGAACAACATCGAGAACTCCGTGAAATTCATCAAAAAGCACGGTGGTCACTGTCAGTGTGCCATCAGCTATACTGTAAGCCCTGTGCATACAGAGGAGTATTTCGTCAATCTCGTGAAACAGATGGCTGAAATGGGTGCAGATTCCATCTGCATCAAGGATATGGCTGGAATTATGGTTCCTGAAGCCGCGTACAGTCTGGTGAAGGCACTGAAGGCTGTAACAGATCTTCCAATCAATGTCCACAGCCACACCACTGCAGGACTCACACATCTTGTCATGCTAAGAGCCATGGAAGCAGGCGCTGATATAGTAGATACAGTGATTTCTCCTTTCTCAGGTGGTACAAGCCATATCGCTTCTGAAACCATCATCGCTACCGCGAAGAATATCGGCAGAGAAGTGGTCTACGATGCGGATGCACTTGATGAGGCTTATGAGCTTGCAGACAAGATCGCACAGAAGTATATCGACAGTGACCAGTACAAAGCAAGAGCTCTAGTCATCAATCCGAAGATCCTTAAATATGAAGTACCAGGTGGAATGCTTTCCAACCTCATGAGCCAGCTTCAGGATCAGAAGATGTTTCATAGATTCACTGAAGTACTGAAAGAAATCCCCAAGGTTCGAAAAGATATGGGCTATCCGCCTCTTGTTACACCACTTTCACAAATGGTAGGAACGCAGGCTGTAATGAACGTCATCAGTGGCGAACGTTATAAGATAATCCCTAATGAAATCAAAACCTACTTAAGAGGTGGTTACGGAAAGTCTCCAGCACCTATTGACGATGAAATCAGAATGAAGATCCTTGGCGATGAAAAGGTTGAACCGCCAAGAGAAGTTTCTTCAATGCCTCCGGTGTTCGATGAAGCGAAGATGGAGATGGAAGAAAAACTTGGCCGTGAAGCCAAGGATGAAGAAGTGTTGTCCTATATCATGAATCCACAGCAGGCTATTTTAAAGCCTAAGGCAGATTCCACTGTAACAGTGAAGGCACCTTCCGCCCCAAAGAAAGATACTGAAAATGAAATCATAGAATTTGAAATGATTATAGAAAGGTAGGAAAGACAACATGGATATCAATAATTTCCAGTTTTCGGATGGAATAACCATGTCCATCTTTGCCATGCTCGTGGTTTTTATCATCCTTGTACTCCTGCAGATGATTATTTACTCCTTTAAATTCCTACCTAAGGATCTTAACGGAAAAAATAAAACAGCTGTCTCTGCTCCGGCAGCAGCTCCTTTACTACAGGACAATGATGAAGAAGAAAGAATGGTGGCGATGCTGACTGCATCCGCACTGGCCAAAGAAGAGTATCAGGGTAATGTCAAAATCAAATCCATAAAAAGAATAGGGTAAGGAGATTTTAAAATGAAAACATACAAGATAAAAGTAAACGGAAAAGTATATATGGTAGAAGTAGAGGAAGCCGGTGCCAATGAGACATCCTCCATATCTGCACCAGTGAGCGCACCAGCACCAGCTGCTGCAGCTCCACAGTCCTCTGATGAAAAAATCGAAGCACCTATCCAGGGAACAATCATGTCCATAAAAGTAGCTCCTGGACAAGCTATCAAGAGAGGCCAGATTCTGGCAATTCTTGAAGCGATGAAGCTTGAAAATGAAATCGTATCTCCATTTGACGGAACCGTGTCCAGTGTTCAGGCAAAAGATGGACAGGTTGTTGATAGTGGTGATCTTCTTATGACTATCAGCACAAAGTAGGTGGCATAAATGTTAGAAATACTGAATGAATTTTTCGCCACCAGCGGCATAGCGCAGCTTGATGGCCAAGCCCTTCTCATGATCGGCATTTCTCTGTTTTTCCTGTACTTAGGAATCTACAAGAAATACGAACCATACCTGCTCGTCCCTATCGCCTTCGGTATGCTTCTTGTAAACCTGCCAGGTAATGGACTCATGGAAGAGGGCGGTCTTTTAAGACTTCTCTACATGGGTATCGAGTATGGTATTTATCCATCTCTTATATTCCTTGGCGTCGGAGCATCCACTGATTTTGGACCGCTCATTGCGAATCCGAAGAGCCTGCTTCTCGGAGCAGCAGCTCAGATGGGTATCTTCTTTGCCTTCCTTGGAGCGATTCTTCTTGGATATACCGCTCTTGAAGCGGCATCCATCGGAATCATCGGCGGAGCAGACGGACCTACCGCAATCTATCTAACCAGCCAGCTGGCTGATCATATGCTGGGCCCAATAGCTCTTGCGGCTTATTCCTATATGGCACTTGTTCCAGTGATTCAGCCTCCTATCATAAAGCTTTTGACCACAAAGGAAGAAAGACAGATCAAGATGAAGCAGTTAAGACCTGTTTCAAGACTTGAAAAGATTCTCTTCCCCATCATCGTGACCATCGTCGTGATTCTGCTTGTACCAAGCGCTTCACCACTGGTCGGAATGCTGATGTTCGGTAACCTGATCAAGGAAATCGGCGTAGTTCCGAATCTCGTTGAAGTCAGTAAAAATGCTATTATGTATACAGTAACAATCCTCATCGGACTTACAGTCGGTGCAAAGGCTGATGCGGAAACGCTTCTTAACCCTAAGACCCTGGGCATCATCGCTCTTGGACTTGTGGCCTTCTCCATCGGAACTGCATCCGGTGTGCTCTTCGGTAAACTCATGTGTAAAGTCACAAAGGGTCAGATCAATCCAATGATCGGTGCAGCAGGTGTATCTGCAGTGCCTATGGCCGCTAGAGTGGTGCAGAAGGTAGGACAGGAAGAAGATCCTTCAAATTTCCTACTCATGCATGCCATGGGACCAAATGTAGCCGGAGTCATCGGTTCTGCAATTGCAGCCGGAGTTCTTCTGAACTTCTTCGGTTAATACTTAGATGAATTAATTATAAAAAGCTCTCTCGTTTTAAACGGGAGAGCTTTTTAATCTTCCAATATCCAATCATGAAAAAGATCAGTAACTGAAAAATCAGCTACTGATCTTTTCTTATAATAAATTCTCCATTTTCCCAAGAAAAATCGCAAGAGACAACAGATCCGCTGAGCCTCCTGGAGACAGATTTCTCTCTACAAAATCCTGATTCATCATTTTCAGCTCTTCCATTGCCTGAGGATTGTTCATGCCCCCTGCTCCGATAAAATCCTTCGCTTTATTTCTTACGTAGTGTAGAGACTCCATCCCACCACGGCTTACAATATTTGAGTCCTCCACTTCACTCATGAAGATCATGAGAATCTCAAGTAATCGCTTCTCATAACTTTCCTTTTGGCTTCTACTGTCTCTGAGTATCGGCAATACCTTATCTCTTAAAATGGGATACCCTTTTTCAGCCTCTCCTCTGATTCCTGTAAAGCCATAATCCATATAGAGTCTTTCTCCATGGGTTAACACACTTTTATTTTTCAGGTCTTTGAAATCTTCAGTGATGATCCCTTCTGTCATGGACTGGATGATCTGAAGCACGGCGTCCGTATCTTCTTTTCTGAATTCAGGTAATTTTTCACCCATGTGATCTGTAGTCTTAATATAATTTCCTACCGCTGAAAGAAGAAGCCCCATGGAAAAGATGATGCCCTTGTGGGTGTTGACATCTTTCGTCGCCTCGAACATCTGAATTTCTATATCCATCCCTTTCGGTCTTAGACTTCTAAGCAGTTCTTTCCTATCTTCATTCCCCTCATAACCTGATACAAACATATCTATAAATCCTTCGCGAAGACTTACTGCACTCCTTAGAAAAGTGAAGATATCCATGTCTTTATGAGCACCACTGTCTTTTGCATCAACCAGTCCCGGTTTTGGTGTCAGGACTGCTTCAGTCAAAATTGCCTCTTCAGCCAGTTTTGCAGCTTCTTCTGCCCAAATAATCATCTTACTTTTTTCTTTCATTCTTCCTGTCCTTATCCTTACTTGTCTCATCTTCCTCTTCTTCGATCCGTCTCATTTCTTTAAGAATAAACTTTTCGGAGTAGTCCAGATGCTCTGTTGTTATTATTGCAACTTGCTCATAATTTTTCTTTCTCATATTTCTATAGAGTATCCAGTGTTCATCCAGCGCTTTACGTCTTCGCTCATTTTCCGTGAGAGAAATATCCCTGAAACGCATCAGATACTGCCGAAGTTTCTTTGCAATGATATCGAGCCTGGGCATCTTGCTGAATGTATAGATCATATCATTGAACCGTTTGGAAAGTTCTATGACTTCTCTGAAGTCTCCTCTTTCATCCGCGTCATCGGTTTTATAAAGAAGCGCTTCCATCTCATCAAATTGTTCCTCTGTCATGATTTTCATGGCATTTTGCGCTGCCAGGACATCCAGTGCTTTACGAATCTGATAGATTTCAATGGCATCTTCTATAGTGATCTTTTTGACCACAACTCCATAATGAGGTACATACTCCACCAGACCTTCTTCCTGAATCCGTCGCAGCGCTTCTCTTACAGGAGTTCTACTTATATTCATCTTCTCCGCGTAGATTGACTCGTTGATTCTCTCTCCGATGGGGATGATTCCCTTTATGATTGCATTGCGAAGCCCCTCAAATACGATTTCATTTAGTGGTTTATTCTGGCTCAAGTCTGTGAGTTTTATGACTTCTTTTATATATTCTTCCATATCTTACACTCCTTATCTGCAGTGTTTTTTCTCTGTATACTGTACACAGCTCCATTATAATTGATTCTTTTGCCTTAAACTATGTTTTTTGGATAAAAACAATGAAAATGCAATCTTAAAAGCCTTGTGGCTCAGACAATACGATACTTCATCCTAAAATAAAAGAAACGGCAGAAGCCGCTTCTTTTATCGCTATTCTATCCTAAATACTTTTTAAGTGTATTTCTTACTGCATTCTTTCCTGCAATAAGTTCAAGGAACATCTTTTCCACCTTCTCGGCAAGTCCTGCTTCCTTAAGATCTACTCCGAATAGAATCTCATTGGACAGCACTTCCTTCAGCTGACCGGTATAAGATGAAACATCTCCTACCTTGATTCCTTCTAGCTTAGCCTGAAGCTCAGTGAGCATCGGATCACTTGATAACTCAAATGCTTCCAGATTATCATCCACACCCATGAGATATCTTAACCATCCGGCAAGAGCCAGTGGAATAAACGTCAAGGATGAAGCATCCAGATCATCTCTCTTCATGTAAGACTTGATGGTCTCACCAAATCTGATGGCAACCTTCTGACTTGTGTCAGTTGCGATTCTCTGTGGTGTATCAGGAATAAATGGATTAGGAAGTCTTTCGTCGATTACTTCCTTGATGAAACTCTTAGGGCTGATGATCTTAGGATCTACAACCACAGGCATACCTTCAACATAACCGATTTTCTCTACAAGTGCCTTCAGCTCAGGATCGTTCATCTCAGATGAAATGCTTTCAAATCCTAGTATGCATCCGTATACCGCGAGAGCAGTATGTAGTGGGTTTAGACATGTTGTCACTTTCATGGTTTCCGTATTATTTACTGTGTCTCTATCAGTGAAGTGGACACCCGCTTTTTCAAGTTCAGGTCTTCCATTAGGGAACTTATCTTCTACAACCAGGTACTGTGGCACTTCCGCATTAACAAATGGTGCAATGAAAGTGTTCTTTGATGTAACCACTGGTGCCATATTTTCAATACCGAGTTCATCCAGCATTTTCTTGACTTCTTCAGCTGGTCTTGGGGTGATCTTATCAATCATGCTCCAAGGGAATGAAATCTTTTCTTCATCATTGATATAATCAATGAATCCCTGATCCACAAATCCTCTCTTTAGCCATTCATCTGCGATGGTCTTGACAGACTTCTCCACTTTTTCGCCATTATGGCTGCAGTTATCCATGCTGACCACTGCCAAAGGATACTTCCCTTTCTGATATCTTGTATAAAGAAGCGAAGTCACAACGCTCATCGCGTGACTTGGGCTCTTTGGTCCATTGTCGAAGTCCTTCGTGACGAATGGGAATACATCTCCATTCACATTGGTCAGTGCATATCCTTTTTCTGTAATTGTAAAACTGATCATCTGAAGTGATGGATTCTCAAAGATCTCTTTCAGTCTGTTCGCATTGCTTTCATCAGACAGATTTGCTTTAACACCCTCTGCTACACTAGCAACCACTGAATTCGCTGTAGTTCCATCTGCATTCAGACTAACCAGAAGTGTAAGATTGTCATATGGATCATAGATTTTGTCTATGATATCAAAATCAAATGTCTCCGCTGCGATGATTCCCTTATCTGATACACCTTCATTTAAAAGTGTGTTCTGCAGGTTTGCGATAAATCCTCTGAAGATATTTCCAGCGCCAAAATGTACCCAGACTGGTTCATTCTTCGTTTTTTCAACCATACTGTCCACATCAAACTGTGGCACTTTAATTCCCTTGTTTTCCAATTCCTTCAAGCTTTTTACCTTTAGTTCCATGGTTTCACCTCTTATTATTTATTTGCCTATCCTAGTGATAGGATTGATAGTTTAATTTTATGTCAAAGAAGAATAAATATCCATTCATTATCATTAATAAAGCAATATTTCCCATTTACTCGACTGTAAACGCTATATTGAACCAAAATCAACGTTTCCTAATTGAAAAAATCTAAAAGAAAGACCAAGACATGCGTCTTGGCCAGTTTTGTATTCTTATCTAAATTTTAGGGAAGACATACGTTACAACAAAGTAAAGTACAATCAGCAAAATGATGATATAGGCAGCATACTTGATAAAAGTGGATCCTACCATACCAGGATTCTCTGTTCTATTCACATTTCTCTTTTCTACATTGATGTCTTTATTTTGATTATTGTCATTGTTTCCATTTTCGCTCATTTGTTTCCTCCTAGGTCTAATTAATTTTAAAATGTATTTTATCAAATTGATTGATTTAATTATACAACTTAAATTTGTAAACTACCAAAGAGGTTTTGTATCTATTTAAATACCATTATTTACATTTAACACAAACAACTCCATTTTTGACGGCGAGATTGATAAGTCTTCTAGCTCAATTTACAATGCACTATATCCAATGCAGAATAAAGATATTTTACGTATGTTCGTTTATTTGCGTGCTCAAAAAATTCACATTTGGATATCACTCTATTTTTTATTGCTATCACTAGTTTTCAAGGTTCTCGTTCAAAAAGCAGGTGGTTTTCTGCGTAAGATTCACAATTTTCTTGAGCCACATCAGCTATACTATTAACTTAGAGTATTTATTTTGTATTTTTATGGGAAGGAAGATAATAAAAAATGATGTTTGATAAAATTTTTAGAGGTTACCGGATTGTCAGCAAGAGCTCCACGATATCGCTCAGTGAAGAACTTGTAGAAGAAATTAATATTGGTTTTTATACTGACTACATGTCCAGCAAGAACCACTTCAGAAATGTTGGGGATTCAATCACGGTTAAGTGGTCCAAAAATGGAAACACAACCTTGATCCTGCCAGAGCAGGGCGTATCAGAGAACAGCATGCAGCTGAAGGGCTTTTTAGACTGGTACAAAAGATTCACGAACCCGACAATCGAGAAGGTCATAGAGAGGCTTGCAGGTTATTGTTTTACAGACATAACAAAAGACGAATTACTAAAATCTGATCTCCAGAAACTACTCGGTAATTACTCAGAGCAGAAGGAGAATTTTGCTGCAACAGAAAATGAAATGATCAATGAAATCGAAAAATATGACACAGGACATTCGAAACTGAGTCAGCTCAAGCAATATATAGAGAATCATAATGCTACATTCATAAGTTTAACAGCTAAATAATAGCAACAAAAAAATGAACCATATAAAAATGGTTCATTTTTTGTTGCTATTCTATTTATTGATATCTCTTTGATATAATATATATACCAAACCTTAAAGTATCTCTTTTCTTCCTTCGAAGGATTTTGATAGCGTAACTTCATCCGCATATTCAAGATCACTTCCAACGGGCATTCCCGATGCAATTCTAGTCACTTTGACATCCAGGGGTTTAAGCACCCTGGAGATATACATTGCAGTCGCTTCACCTTCTATAGTAGAGTTTGTTGCAACAATGACTTCTCTGATCTCTCCGGACATACGCCTGACCAGTTCTTTGATTTTAATATCCTCTGGACCTCGCCCTGCCATGGGTGAAAGGCTTCCATGAAGTACATGATATACTCCATTAAACTCCTGTACTCTTTCAATGGCCATAATATCTTTTGGCTGTTCAACTACACAAATAGTGTTATGATCACGGTTTGGGTTGCCACAGATGGCACATGGATCTTTTTCTGTATAGTTTCCACATACCTGACAGTATTTGATAGTTCCTCTTGCTTTGATCAGCGCTTCTGCAAATTCTCGAACCTCATCTTCAGGAAGATTCAGTACATATAGTGTCAGTCTCTGCGCTGTCTTGTTTCCGATACTGGGAAGCTTGGCGAATTCCTCGATAAGCTTCTCAATGGCAACTGGATAAAAATCCATTTATACTCCTCCTAGAATAAGCCCGGCATTCCTCCAGCCAGCTTACCCATCACTTTCTCTGCATCTTCATCAGCCATCTGCATTGCAGCATTCACAGCTGATAGTACTAAGTCCTGCAGCATTTCTACATCTTCAGGATCTACTACATCTGGATTGATCGTCACGCTCTGAAGTCTCTTCTTCCCTGTGACCACTACCGTAATAGCTCCACCGCCAGCGGATGCTTCATATTCCTTTGTTTCAAGATCCTTCTGGTTCTTTTCCATGTCCTTCTGCATCTTCTGTGCCTGCTTCAGCAGGTTGTTCATATTTCCTCCGCCCATTCCTGGGAATCCCTTTGCCATAATTCATACCTCCATATATTTTATCTTTTTCTAATTTACACTAACTTCAATTATCTTGCAACCCTATTCATCTACAACATCAATTCCAAACTTTTTAAGTGCATCATCAAATGTCTCCACTTGAGCTGCTTCCATTTTCTCTGTACGTTCGCCTTCTACAGTGAACTTGAATTTCACCGGTTCACCTAAAATTGAACTTGCCGCTTCCTCTAAGATATCCTTATTCTCTTTCTTTTCAAGTCGTTTCTTACTGAAGCCATACTCCTTGGTGAACCTGACTTCAATGATCCCACGTTCACACTTATATGGCTGACCTACAATAATGGAAGCCTGGATAATCATCTGCCTTCTTGCTTTTAAAGCTTCCATGATTTCTTTCCAGTTCCGCTTGACCATGTCCAGTGTGACCTTGCATTCATCGTTAAATGCTTCTTCTTCAATCTTCACTGCATTTTTGATCACTTTCAGCTCTTCAGGACTTGTTAAAGCATCAGATTTTGATTTCTTCTCAGGCAGCTTTGCTGCACTTGTTGCAGTTGGTGCTAACTGAGTACTCTGCGTATCCGCTTTCGCCGGAACAACCTGTCCACGTCTCAAGTAGTCTTCGATGATGGAAAGTCTTCCAAGTACTGATTCCTGAGATACATCCAGCTCATTTTTCGTCAGACTTATGATCGCCAGTTCAAGATAGATTCTAGATAGCTTACTGAACTTCGCCTGCTCTTCAGCCTTTTGCAGAAGCCTTATTATTCTTGTGATCACTTCATTGGAAGCGATATCGCCCTGTCTCTTGATCACTTCAATATCTTCTTTTGAAAGATCAATGACCTCTTCCGGATTGGGCATAATCTTTGCAACCAGAATATTTCTGAAATGCGTGATCAGATCTTTTGTGAAGCTATAGGGATCTTTTCCTCCATCTACCACCTCATCAAGGATCCGGATCGATTCTTTCACATTTTTACCGAGCATCGCTTCAGAAAGCCTGAAAAGATTTTCCTGTCCGGATAATCCAAGCATATCCAGAATATCCTCATAGTCGAGTTTTCCTTCTCCCATGCTGATGGCCTGGTCCATGATGGAAAGTGCATCTCTCATGGCACCATCAGAAATGCGGGCGATGAGATCAAGCGATCTATCTTCCCCATAAATCCCTTTTTCTGTCGCTATACGCCTTAATCGCTTTGAAATCTCCGTATATTTGATCCGCTTGAAATCGAATCTCTGACATCTGGATAATATGGTCACCGGAAGTTTCTGCGGATCCGTTGTGGCCAGAATGAACACTACATGTTCCGGTGGTTCTTCCAATGTTTTCAGGAATGCATTCACAGCTCCTGTTGAAAGCATGTGCACCTCATCAAGAATGTATACTTTATACTTTCCTTCATGAGGTGGATACTGAACTTCATCAATAAGGTCTCTGATATCATCTACCTTATTGTTTGTTGCAGCATCCTGCTCGACTACATCCAGAGACATTCCTGCATCGATTTTCACACACATGTGACATTTATTGCAGGGTTCCCCATCCTTAAGATCGACACAGTTCAGTGCTTTCGCCATGATCTTGGCGCAGGTGGTCTTACCCGTTCCTCTTGTTCCACTAAAAAGATAGGCATGGCCAATGCGATTGGCTTTTATTTCATTAATGAGTGTGGTGGTGATATGTTCCTGCCCAATCACATCACTAAATACTCTAGGTCTCCATTCACGATAAAGTGCGGTATATGCCATGACTTTTTCTCACCTGCTTCCTAAAAATTCTTACCTTTTTATTATACATGAGATACTCATCTTTTTCATGGATTCTCAGGAAGTTCATAAGAAACTCCCGTTCTTTTGTTAATTCTTAACTAAATTGAATATTCTGATATATAGTGTTATGTTGATAGTAAGAAAACAAGTTGAATTATTCACCAGAATTATATTAAAGGATGATGCTTCATGATACAGTTTATTTTTGGTATCGTAGGCGGTACGGCCCTTCTCATGTATGGCGTTGACATGATGGGAGAAGGCCTGGAAAGAATGTCAGGAAATATGATGAAGAAGATTCTGGAAAGATTCACCGGTAAGCTTTGGAAAGCTTTCCTCGCTGGAATCTTTCTTACTGCGGTTGTACAGAGTTCAACCGCTATATCTGTTCTTAGCGTTGGATTTGTAAATTCTGGTATCATGAGACTCTCACAGGCCATCGGAATCATCTATGGCGCAAACATCGGAACAACCGTCACAGCACAGTTCATGGCCTTCAGCTTCAGTTTTAACCTCATACAGCTCTCCCTACCCATAATCGCTTTGGGATTTGTCTTGAAAATCACGGGTAGAGGTTCGAAAATAAAAAATTCGGGACACTCCATCATGGGTGTTGGTTTTCTTCTCCTGGGACTTATGGTTCTTAACGAAGGTATTCCCTATATGCAGCAGAATACATCCATTCAGTATTTCTTCTCCCATTATGCTTCCAACATCTTTTTAGGAATCCTTATAGGAACCGTTACAACTGCTCTTGTTCACAGTAGTTCAGCAACCGTCGGTATAGTCATCCTTCTCGGAAATGCAGGACTCATTTCTCTTACCACTGCTGTAATTCTCATGCTGGGGGATAACATCGGAACCTCTGTCACAGCACTGATTGCATCCATAAACGGAAATGTGAATGCAAGAAGAACCGCTTGGGGACATGCACTTCACAATGTGATTGGTGTCGTTATCGCCTTGCCGTTTTTGCACATATTTGTCCGTTTCGTCGAATATTTCACGCTTACCGTCCAGGGCAGCAGCAATATTCAAGTGCAGATTGCCAATTCTCATACAATCTTCAATATCGTGGTTGCTCTTCTATTTCTTCCTCTCAATGATTATTTCGTAAAACTCCTTATGACCATCATAAAAGATAAAAAGCCTGCAGAAGGAGCTCAGGAAAGCTACATTGACAAACTATTACTGGATACTCCTGTAGCCGCTCTTGGCGCATCACTACGAGAAGTAAGAAGAGCAGTGAATAACAGCAGAAATATGATAACAGAAACCTTTACCTCGATCATAGAGAATAATCTTCAACCACTGAAAGAAGTCAGTTCTATGGAAAAAAATGTCATTCTTCTTCAGAAGGATCTGACCAACTACATGATTGCGCTGTCCAAACAGAACTTGAGTGAAAGCCAGTCCATTATGCTGCCTGGCATCATCAAGGGTGCGAAATATCTGGAACGGATGGCCAATCACACAAACCATCTGATGGACCTTCAAAGGGAGCGTCATGAAAAGGAAATGTTCTTCACCCAGGATGCACTGGATGAGCTCCAGAGCCTCAGTGAGGTTCTGGATACTATGTATGAAAAGACCTGTGCGAATCTCAATCATTTTTCTGAAGCTGATTTTGATGGAATCACAGCACTTCATTCATCCATGGATCTCAAAATAGAAAGTTACAGCATCAACCACGTTCATCGCCTGGAAAATGAGGAATGCACACTTGAAGCATCACTCATTTACCTTGAAATGCTGTCCACCATAGATCGAATCAGCGATTATCTCTATAAAATCCAGAGGCTCTGCAGGTACGAGCTGAAAGGAATTCCAGCACCGATTGATTAAAAACAAAAATCCTTTGCTTATCTCTAAGCAAAGGATTATTTTATCTGAATTAAAACCGTGCACCTAACTCCGTTCAGTAAACGTTCAAGCGTTACCCAAATAGTAAACTCAAAATAGGTTTGCCACGGCACACGAAAAATTCTATTTATCGCTGCTACCTTCCGGTTCTGACGAAGTTCATAGACTTCCGTTGCGTGGGACCCACTTATCAACGTCACTTTTAAGGGTCAGACCCTGAAAGTTTAAGCCTCGGTTAGGGATTACACCCTGCTATAGCGGATTGCAGGTTACAGGGCACCGCTAACTCCCCGTCTAGCACGGTAATGGCGGAGAGGATGGGATTTGAACCCATGATCGAGTTTCCCCGATACACGCTTTCCAGGCGTGCGCCTTCGACCACTCGGCCACCTCTCCACAAAGGCTACTCACGAACTATAGTTAATGAGCAACACAGTTAATTTTAAAGGAAAACCCCAATTAAGTCAACACTTTATCGGGGTTTATTTTCCTTTATTTACCTTTACTTATCTGATGCTTTCAAGCAGTCTATCATTCATCTGTTTCTATGCTTAGTCTAAATCATGCAGGAACAGTCCACTTCTCAGCTTCGGTTCAAACCAGGTTGATTTAGGCGGCATGACCATGCCCGCATCAGAGATGGAAATCAGGTCCATGATGGTGGTAGGATACATGGAGAACGCAATCTTCATGTCCTTGGAAACTCTTCTCTCCAGCTCCTCAAGACCTCTTATGCCACCCACAAAATCAATCCTCTTATCCACTCTAGGATCTTCAATCCCTAGAACAGGATGAAGCAGATGATCTTGAAGAATCTTACAGTCCAGTCTCTTTAACGGATCCTCATCAAAAACGATATGATCCTTTGCTGTAAGTTTATACCATGTTTTTTCCAGATACATACCGAAGGTGTGCTTCTCTTCAGGTCTGAAAGGACCTTCTCCTTCAAAAGGAGTCACTGTGAAATCCTTCTCGATGGTCTTTATGAATTCATCCTTGGTGCAGCCATTAAGATCTTTCACTACACGATTGTAATCCATGATTCTCAGCTCATTGCTTGGAAAAATCACTGAAAGGAAATAGTTGAACTCTTCCTCTCCTGTATACTCCGGATTATGCTCTCTTCTCATCATGCCCACTCTTACAGCAGATGCCGCTCTATGGTGACCATCTGCGATATATAGAGACTCGACAGCACTGAACTTTTCAACAAGCTTTTCAATGATTTCATCATCAAGAATCGCCCATGCTGTATGTCTTACCCCATCTTCTGCAACAAAATCATACAGAGGATCATTTTCCTTCTTGTATGTTTCGATAATATCTGTGATCTCTTCTTTGAATACATAAGTAAGGAAAATCGGTCCGGTATGAAAATTGGTCACATCCACGTGACGTATTCTGTCCGCTTCCTTTTCTGCTCTTGTGTATTCATGCTTCTTCACCACATTGTTCATATAGTCATCAATGGAAGCCAGAGAAACAAGACCTGTCTGAGGATGTCCATCCATCACTAAAGTATAGATGTAGAGCCCCTTCTTGTCTTCTCTTACAAGTGTTCCTTCTTCTAAGAATCTCATCAGCGTCTCACGAGCCTTTTCATAGACTCTCTGGTCATAATGGTCTATGGTCGAATCCAGATCAATCTCCGCTTTATCCACATGAAGAAAGCTGTATGGATTATCTTTGACCATCTCTCTTGCTTCATCGGAATTCATAACATCATAGGGTAGAGCAGCAACCTTATCCGCAAGTATTTCATTCGGTCTTACTGCCTGAAACGGTCTTATTATAGCCATGTTTTTTCTCCTTTATGTTACGCGAAAAACGCTTTGATGATGGATACGATCTCTTCACCGATTCTCAGCTGTGCTTCTTCAGTAGACGCGCCGATATGTGGTGTAAGTGAAATCTTATCATGAGTGTAGATTCTCTCATTCTTTGTCGGTTCTTCTTTAAAGACATCTATGGCAGCCGCAGATACCTTTCCGCTGTCAAGTGCATCACAAAGTGCGTCCTCATCTATGAGTCCACCTCTGGCTGTATTGACAAGGTAAACGCCGTCTTTCATTTTTTCAATTTCTTCCTTACCGATCAGATAAGGTCTATCTGCAAGTTTCGGCATATGAAGTGAAATGAAGTCCGCTTCCTTATAAAGGTCTTCAAATGCAACATACTTGTTTGGTTCATTTTCAGGCTTGTGTCCGCTTCTGTTGGTATAGATTACTTTCATTCCAAGTGCATTGGCTCTAATGGCAACTTCTCTTGCGATTCTTCCGAATCCGATAAGACCCAGCGTCTTTCCTGCAAGTTCAATACCACTGTATTTCTTCTTGTTCCATTCCCCTTTTCTCATGGACACATTCGCACTGTGCATGTGTCTTGAGATGGTAAAGAGATGCCCGATGGCAAGTTCCGCAACGGATGCACTGGATGCATTCGGTGTATTTCTTACAGCAATGCCTTTTTCTTCAGCATACTTCACATCGATATTGTCCACACCGACTCCGCCTCTTATAATAAGCTTCAGTTTTCCTGTCTTCAGCGCTTCATCAATTAGTGGCTCTCTGATTTTTGTGGCCGATCTTACAATAATCACATCAAATTCTTTGATTTTCTCATTGAGCTCTGGTAGTTCATAGTGTTCATTGACGACTTCATAGCCTAAGTCCTCAAGCGCTCTGATTCCACCAGCTTCCATTCCGTCAGCAGTTAAAATTCTAATCATATTTTCTCCCCCTTGTACAAATAGTATCTTAAGCGTTGGCTTCCTCAAATTCCTTCATGAACTTGACAAGTGCTTCCACACCTGCAACAGGCATAGCATTGTAGATAGATGCTCTCATTCCGCCAACGGATCTGTGACCCTTCAGGTTTGAGAATCCCTTCGCAGCAGTTTCTTTTACGAACTTGGCATCAAGCTCCTCGTTGCCTGTAAAGAAAGTCACATTCATCATTGATCTGTTTTCCTTGACAACATTTGTCTTGAATAGTTTGCTGGAATCCAGGTAATCATAAAGAATAGCAGCTTTTTCTTCATTATGCTTCTTCATGCCTTCCACTCCGCCCATGGAATCTACCCAGTCAAGAACAAGTCCCAGGATGTAGATTGCATAAGTAGGTGGTGTGTTCAGCATGGAATCATTTTTGACCATTTCATCATATCGAAGCATTATAGGAGTCTTTTCCTGTGGTTCTCCTACAAGGTCTTCTCGGATGATGACAACTGTGAGTCCTGCAGGTCCCATATTCTTCTGGGCACCAGCGTAGATCAGTGCATACTTTGAAACATCCACAGGTTTTGAGAGGATGCATGAGGACATGTCAGAAACAATCGGCACGCCATCTGTTTCTGGAAGATAGTTGAATGTAGTTCCAAAAATCGTGTTGTTTTCACAGATGTGAAGATAATCCGCATCCTTTGTAAGTTTCAGTTCTTCCTGAGTCGGAATATGACTGAAATTATCTCCCTTGCTCGTAGCGGCCAGATTGATTTCACCGAACTTCTGCGCTTCCTTATAAGCCTTGCCGGAGAAACTTCCTGATACAATATAGTCTGCTTTTCCGCTCTTGACCAGAAGATTCAAAGGAATCATGGAAAACTGAAGCGTTGCTCCACCTTGCAGGAACAGAACCTTGTAATTGTCAGGGATAGACATGATCTCTCTTAGCTTCTTTTCTGTGTTTTTGATGATCTTGTCATAGACTTTGCTTCTATGGCTCATTTCCATAACGGACATTCCTGAACCCTGGTAATCAAGCATGTCAGCAGCGGCTCTTTCTAGTACGATTTCAGGCAACATGGATGGACCAGCTGAAAAATTAAAAATTCTTGACAATGTAATCGCTCCTTTAAGTTTGAATTGTTTCATTATAGTACTTTCATTATGTCATCTAAAAAAATATTGGTAAACCTTATTTTACAGCATAAAAATGAACCATTTCTAAATTCGCATTAAAGGTCCGTTCATTAAAAAAATCTCGAAATTAAATCTTGTAATCATTTACACAATACTGAATTGTATGAATAATATTTCTTACTTTGGCATTGTGAATTTTTCCACCTCTCATGGCCAATTCGAGGTCAGATGTATCTGCATCATAGAATCCCATTCCTTTTTAGATTTCTTCCTTTTCAAGATACACTTTTTCAACATAGGGTGAAGTCATGGCATTGAGAAGTCCACCATATTTCACATAGAACTTAATGATGTCTCCCACCTGATAACCTTCCATGTCTTTAGACAGATCTATGATGAGATGATCCGAGCTTGCACCTAAAATGCTCAGATTCTTGTTGAAAGGGATAATCCCGGAAGGATCCACATCCTGTTTTCCCAGGGCTAAAATGGCACGTCTGATGATTCCACGATCTTCATGCTTCGGTATATTTCCGAAGGCATCTCTACCGATTCTTCCATGGGGAACTGAAGGCTTGTCTTTCAGCTCGATGATCTGGGCTTTCAGGACAAAGGCATCTTCATGAAGTCCGTCAAATCTCTGTCCGAAGGCGGTTTCTTTTCCAAGAAGGATCACTTCGCCTAGCCTCAGATTATTGATTCCCTTGGGTATTCCATTTTCTTCATTGATGAGATAGATACTGGAAGAACTTCCACCGGAGACGATGTCGATCTCAAGGTCATATTTGATCCTCATGGTCTCTGATATTTCCACCAGTCTAAGCAGCGTGGTCTGTTCTGGAATCACTCCACCATAGCAGGTCAGGTTCACACCGAATCCTCTGATGGCAACCCCCTCTATTTTAATAGCCTCCCGTACAAACTGCTCCACTCTATGATACCGGATGCCCTCACGATAATCGCCCAGGTCCACCATGATGATGACCTTATGGATGATGCCAAGTGAAGTGGCTTCTTTACCGATGAGCTTCAGCGTGTCAAGCTCTGAATTGAGGCTGTAGTCACAGTACTTCACCACATCGTGAATTTCACTCTGCATCGGAAGCCTTAGAAGCACTTTTTCTTTGGGCAGATCTTTCAGCTTGATGAGATTTTTGATTCTCGCATCAGCGATATAGTCTGCTCCACCATCAAGGATTGCCTTTGCGATCCTTGTTTCAGCCGTGAACCCCTTTGTCACAGCCATGATACTGATGCCAAGAGGTTTCAGCAGGTTATTCACTTTTCTGGAATTGTCTTCCAGTTTCTTTAAATCAATCTCTATGCATGGGTACATGTGAAATACCTCCCTTTTCGTCTATACCTAGACTTTTCAGCATCAGTTTCAGCGCAGCTTCCTTGTAGGTAAGAGAAAGAACACCCAGCGAAGCCAGAAGATAGTCCCTGTCCAGAAGCACTTCCGCCTCTTTCTTTGGATACAGCCTCTGTCCTCTTCCTTCCTGATGGATCTCCTTAAGAATACTTTCCATATTTAGAAGTCTTGTGAGGGCACCACCCGTTCCGATAATATATCTGACTTCCGTCAGATCTTTTCCTTCGGCCACCGATTTCCTGCCGGAAGATTCTCCAAAGAGATTTCTTACACTTCCCGCATGCCTTTCAACAGAAGCGAAAACCGCCTCCTTCGTCAGTCTTCTGATGATTTCTTTCTCCAGAGGAGTCTCAGGAATTGGTTTCATCTCATCCAGTCTTATTTCCTCTAGGTTCAGCTCCTTACAGAGCTTTTCTTCTCCGATCCGTTCTATGAGATTCATCCGGTTCACATAGACGCCAAGATCCCCTTCCACCGTTCTTTTCGCTTCAGGTTCCGGTGAAATGAGAATTCTACTTATTTCCTCTGCGCCTTGGGTCACGGAATGAACATCCGTGGTCGCACCGCCCACATCGATGATCATGAGATCACCCAGCACTTCCTTCAGCACTTTGGCACTTTCCATCACAGCTCCAGGCGTCGGAAGAATTCTTCCATTGACCAGCTCATAGACCTTATCCATCCCCTTTGCATGAATGATGTTCTCTTCAAACACTTCCTGAATGATTTTTCTTGCAGGCTCCACTTGAAGAACATCCACTTGAGGGTAGACATTGTCTGTAACATAAAGTCGTCCTTTGTAGGGCTTAAAGATCTCAATGATCTCCTCTTTGTTGTCCGCATTTCCTGCATAGATCACCGGAACCGTAAGACCCAGTTCAAGGATTTTCTCTGCGTTATAAAGTGCAGTATCTCTTTCTCCATGGTCCAGGCCTCCGGCAATCATGATGATATTGGGATTGATGGCCGTGATTTTTTTAAGGTCGGAGGATTTTAGCCTGCCAGATGTGACAAGCTTAATAATCGCCCCTGCACCAAGTGCAGCCTCTTTTGACGCCTTCACGGTCATGTCATGAACCAGTCCGTGAACCGTCATTTTAAGTCCACCCGCAGCACTGGAAGTGGCCAGGAATTTATCATAGGTGAGCTCGGTCAGACCAAGATTCTTTTTGAGGTCTTCCATGGCCGCATGAAGTCCCAAGGTCACATCCCCTTCTTCCACCGTGGTGACGCCCTGACCCTGCCCTAAAAAGGATGGATTTTCACTGTCAAGTCCATGAAAGGCGTTGACTACCGTTGTGGTGCTGCCGATTTCAGCAACTAATACATCTATTTTCATCTTTTGATCCTCCAGAAGGGAGTTCTTATTCTCCTCTAAGTTCTCTTCTCTTTTTCACGAGGAAGGTTGCTACATGGGACCCCTTTGTTCCTCTTCCAAATCCCATATCAAGTCCCGTAGCCAGCGCCAGATCACTGATGATCTGTGTTCCTCCGCCCAGGATGATGATCTTATCTCTTACACCCTTTTCAGTGGCTACATCGCAAAGCTTTTTCAGGTTCTTGTAGTGGATGTTGTCATGGCTGATGATGGTACTGGCAAGAATCGCATCCGCATGGGATTCGATGGCCGCATCCACCAGTTTTTCCACTGGAACAGAGGTACCCAGATAGATGGATTCGATTCCGTATTTCTCGATTCCTCCGTGCTTGATGTCGATGATTTCTCTTAATCCCACAGAGTGCTCGTCGCTTCCTAAGGTTCCAGCAACGATCTTCAGCGGATACTTCTCGATGTCTTTTCTGATTTCATCATCGGATAGAAGTTCTGGTTTCTTCTTGATGACAAGATCCTTGGCATCAAGAGTGAACGCCAGTCTTCCCTTGATTTCCACCAGAGTCCCTTCTGCTTCCTGAAGCACTTCCTTGTGAACCACTTCCACATCCAGAAGACCCATTCTCCTGCCTATTTCAACAGCAGCGGCTTCTGCAGTGAGTTCATCCACTGGCAGCATCATGGTCTGTAAAATGACACCATCTCCTGCCCATTCCACTTCTGGTGTGATATGCTCTTTTGTGAAATACTTTCTGGTCTCTTCCAGTCTGACGTTCACATTGTCCTCCGGGTCCAGTTCATCGATATAGACGATCTTTTCTCTGTGCTCCAAAGTGTCTCCGGAAATAGGATCGGAAGGACTGCTGTATTTCTCGTCCACATTGTTGTAGCCGAAGAAGGCTGTCACAGGAGCAAAATAATCTTCATCCTTTTCAAAGACCGTATCCGCCGCCAGGCCTCCATCAATCTTTCTGACGATCCCGTCTCCGTTTCTTTCAGGATAGTATCCTGAATCCACAAAGAATCCTTTTTCTACCGCTTTGAAATAACCGCCTACTTCCAGAATCTCTTCCAGGAAGAGTACCGCTCTTTCTTTGATTTCTCTCGTCTTGTCTCTCAAGAAACCGTCTTTTTTCAGCTCAATCATTTCCATCAGACCGTCCATTCCCTGGAATGCCTGTTTCGCGGTGGCGAGCGCACCGATATTATTGTAGTTCCATGGCACGTTACGTCCTTCATCCGGTGTGATGGTGGACTGGATGTCCGCGCCTGTAAGCTCTGAAATCAGAAGATTAAGCACATGGGTCACCGTGGCTTCTCTTGTATCAGATTCCATATATTTTGTATTCTGTTGCGCACGAATACGGTATTCATCAAAGAATTCACGCAGGGCTACCGCATAAGGCAGATCCAGTGTCATGGAAGGCGCTGGAGGTGCCGTGGGCGGAACAGTGCTTAAACAGATATTTTCCTTCTCCATACCAGACATCACAGAGAACACGGAATTCAGCGCATGCTGCACCATGAGCTCAGGAAGAACCTTATAGGCTTCTCTGGCAGTGGCGTTGGCATTATGTGCTCCATCGATCTGCGCCATTTCGGCAAAGGCCATGACTTTTTTGGCATATCCTGCATCCACAAAAGATCTGACCATATTGATGTTTCTGTACAGTACATTGTACTGAGGATCCTGATGAGCTCCATTGACCCCTTCCTCCGCAAACATGACGGCGATTTCGGGACCAGCCACACCTGAAACATAGGAGTGGAAATTGATTTCTCTTCCTACTTCTTCTTCGATGAGATCCAGCGCTTTTCTCTGCGCTCTCACCTGCTTTCTGGTGATGGGAATTCCACCCATTCCCTGAGGTGTTCCTTCTATAAGTCCATCATAATGACTCTGTCCGGCTGTTCTGATGACCATGATGTGGTCAGCTCCATGCCAGGCGGCCATTCTCATTCTTCTGATATCGTCCTCAAATCTGCCTGAAGCGATTTCCGTCGTGATGACGGCCTTAGGCTGAGGATCGATGTTCTCGAAATACTTCGCTGAGGGAAGGCTTTCACTCTGGGTGAGCGGTGTGCTCATTTCCTTGTAGGTGAACTGACCCATCTTCAGGTCTTTCTGATGCTCTCTCCAGTGCCATCCTCTTCTCTTTGGGGTGTAATTTTCAAGATCCTTCAGTATTTCTTCGACATTCAGTTTCTCGTTCTTTTGAAGTTTCATTATTTATCCCCCTTGAAGATTTTCTTTGCAGTATCGAGATGCTTTCCTTCAGCCATTTCACGGCCGACTTTCAGATACTCTTCACCAAGTTTTTCTGCAGTCTTAAGTACAATATTCCCTGCACCTTTTCCCATGAGTCCCAGATCCAGCACATGATTCACGATGGCACCTGCCTCTATACTTGAAAATCCCATACGAAGAAGCACCGATCTTTCCACCGATGGAGATGTGCTTTTCTTTGATAACTGTATCAGCGGATCCACTATCTCTTCCGCCAGGGAAAAGAATCTTTCCTTGAGCTCCGTATCACTAAGTGCCGCCAGATGCTCCCGTCTGCTACTAAAATCGTCCGTTCTTTTATCAGCCATATCTATATACCCTACCCTCTCATTTGTCTTATATAACTACTTTTACACCAAGAAGCTGAAGCTCCAGATTCACAAATTCATAGGATTCCTGCACTTCCTCCATGAGATAAAAGAGGTCCAGTTCAGTCACTCTTTCAATTTTCTTGTTCGTCACGATATTCTTGATCAGTGAACGCTTCAGGTTCTCCATATTCACAGGTCTAAGCCTGATATCTTCAATACTCTGAGGAAGGATGATGTTTTTTCCAGGCACTTCTTCTTCAGAATTGCCGAAAAACACGTCCACACCTCTTTCTCTTGCAAAGGACAGCTGCGCCAGAGGGTGCTTTCCTGCACCTGTATACTCTGTTTCCTGGACCACGAGGATATCCGTCTCCTCCATCTCTCTTGCCAGAGCAAAAGCGGCTGTAAGAGAAGTGTTGCCTGCCGGTCCTCTTTCAAGGCCTTCCATCTGTGCCAGAGCTTCCGTCATATAGAAGACTTCTCCCTGTTTCACCAGATAGTATTCATCCATGTACCGTAAAGGCCTTGCAGCACTTCTAGGCACATCAGAGCGGTCAGGGAATGTGGTGAATGGAATGGCAAAACCTGTATGGCCTGTGGTAAATGACTTTTTATTGAAATCCACGTCAGATGCCATATGAAGTCCTTTGAGATCCACACTGACACCTATGATCCTTGTGTCCACTGCGCCAGCCTGCTGTAAGCCTCTTGCTGTGCCTGTAATATTTCCTCCGCCTGCATGGGTCACAAGGACCGCTTCAGGGAACTTGCCGTATTTCTCCTTCACCTCTTCTGCAATCTCATAGCCCAGACTTTCCACGCCGCGGATGCCAAAGGAGGAATAAAGGGAGGCATTGAAATATCCTGTCTCTTCCAGAATGCTGAGGAAGCTGTAGAAAAGCTCGGGTCCTACGGTAAGAGAAATGACTTCCGCACCAAGGGCTTCGCATTTTCTTCTCTTCTCCAGTATTTCAGGCTGGCCTACGCCTTCACTGTCATAGCATTCCTGCACGACAATGCACTTCAGTCCAAGCTTCGCCGCCTGAGAAGCCACTGCTGCTCCATAATTTCCTGAGGTGGCAGTGACGACGCCTTTGTATCCCAAAGCTTTCGCCTTGTATACAGACAAGGATGCTCTTCTGTCTTTAAAACTTCCCGACGGATTGCCCGCTTCATCCTTGATGAAGATCCGTGCCCCTTTTCCAGGCTCTGAAAACTTTCTGGCTAAAGCCGTCATGTTTTTAAGTTCCACCAGAGGCGTATCTCCCACAGAAACCTCACGCTGGATTCTTCTGATGTCTTCCATGGTGAGATCCACGTCCTCCATCAAAGAATCATAATCGAAGGCAATCTCTGAAAGCTCATAGTCCTCATAGTTGACGCCAAGGGCTTTTTTCATGATTTCATTTTTTCTGGACATCACTGCCTCATAACTCATATCTCTATTCATGGTCCACCTCCAGCAGGGCTCTTAAATCCTGTCCGATTCTTAGAAGCTCCGGAATGAAGGTTTCTCCGTATCCGTGCTCGTATATAGGATTCTCTTTGATCAGATTCCCCTCCACGATTCGTCCGGTCACTGTTCTGATCTTCACTCTGTCCGACAGATTCGCCTCATCAAGAAGGAATCCTTTCACCCTCATTTCAAGAGGAACCTTTTTCGTCTCTTCAGGAAGATTGCCTGTACGCTCTTCTGGTTTCAGCACCGTATCATGGATCTCCACCCATGTTCCTATCTTAATCTTCATTGTTTCTCCTTCTTTCTACTTCAGATGATTTCTGAAGTCATCCATGATCGCATGCGTCACCGGAATATCCGCCATGGTGATCAGTCCTGGCTTCGCATTCAGCACATGAGGAATCACATTGACTGCAGCGGCTATGGTGCCGATTCCTCCTGGCACTTCAGGTCTGATCACCATGGAAAGATCTGGGTCTCCATGAATTTCAATATAATCTCCTGTTTCAATATCCTCCATGTCAGGTCTCACCTGCTGAGGATGCTCAAGGGTGATCACAG
Source organism: uncultured Proteiniclasticum sp. (assembly GCA_964643785.1). Classification (GTDB taxonomy): domain Bacteria; phylum Bacillota; class Clostridia; order Clostridiales; family Clostridiaceae; genus Proteiniclasticum. The sequence goes on along the minus strand of CAZXUT010000023.1, from coordinate 1,193 downwards.
GCTTTCCGTTTTTCATGGCTACTGCTGTATGATTACATCCGCAGACCATGCCCGCTTCCACTACCACATCCTTGGTTTCACGACGGACGCTGGTCATGATGGGTTCTCTTGTCTGGAGGATCTCGTCATAGGTAAGTCCAAGTGACTTTGCGATCATTGGAATAGACTGCATGAATCCCACATGTCCATAGATGGTTCCTTCTTCGACGCCTTTGACAAAAGCCTCTTCTGAAAGACCTACGCCCTGCTCTTCCATGACTGTCAGTCCGAATGGTGACAGGTCATTGACTCTTCTGGCAAAGATGTGGTCTACTCTTCTGACACCTAGTGAAAGCTGCAGAATCAGCGTATCCAGAACGAACCCAGGATTCACTCCTGTTCCGATGACCGTTACTCCATTTTCTTCTGCCATTTTCCGTATTTCTTCTGAAAGGGCTGGTTCAGTCACATAGGGATACGCCATCTCCTCTGCGATGGTGATGACATTGACCTTCTTCTTCGTAAGCAGTCTGATCTCTTCTATGACACCCTTAACAAAGGAATTGATTGCCAGGATGCAGATATCCGGCTTCACCTCATCAAGGAGCCTTGCAGGATCATTAGACACCGAAACACCCATGGATTCTTTTCCGAGAAAGATTCCAAGATCCTGCGTTTCCGTTACCCTTTTTTCTATGGCACCTACTACTTCGATACCCTCCTTGGAAAGAAGCATTTCTACCATACCTCTACCCATATTCCCTAATCCCCATTGAACAACTCTAATTTTTTCCATATGATTATTCCTCCTTCATGCAGATTTATGTATGCACATTCGATAAGAATGTGGAGCTACAACGAACTCCACTTCTAAATAATTATATTTATTAATAATTATGTATTAATATCTAGTGTTATTTTATGATATATCGTTTATGCATTGTAAACCTTTTTATTCATCTAATTATAGAATAGCAAATAAACCTCTCTTTTGTAACCCCTCAGATGATTCTAGCCCTTCTTTATATTCAGATTGCACTTCCAGTTGATGCATTTCACGGATCTTTCCATGAACTTTCTTCCTCCAGCAGGAAGACTTCAGGAAAATGAAAGAATATTTTAATGAATTATCCACCACCGGAGTGGTTTTTTTTCGTACAATTAATTAGGAAAGAATGATAATCGTGGGCAAAACAACAGCCATCCTGAACCTG
>CAZXUT010000022.1:0-43014 GCA_964643785.1 uncultured Proteiniclasticum sp. | reverse complement strand
CGTACTGGTGCTGTGGGAGGGGGAAGCGGTCAGGGACCGCCAACTCTACCCGATTCTATGCTTTGGATATGTCGGGAAAAGCCAGATTCTCTGGCAGTTCAAGTTTCCCGATGTTTCTGATCATCCAGCCGGCCTCAGGATCCTCTTCGGTACTAAGCCCTTCAAGATCTTCATCCGGGGTGAAATGAATGATGACTTTCTCCGTATCCTCAGGCAAGATCTTCTCAATGATTTCAATAAGATCATATTCTTTCTTAGAAAACACATCGTACAGATGGAGTTCATTTCCTTCCACTTCAAAAAGAACAAGAATGCTGTCTGGGAGCTTATAGATGAAGTGGTCAAAGCCATGCACATAGTAAAAGACTAGAATGTGTTCGTCTCCGATTGCTGAAAGCTTCGTTGACAAAGGAAGGGAATTTCTCTTGAACTCCAGAAGATCCTCAATTGATATTTTTTCTGGGATTAAAGGCTTCTCTCTCTTCCTGTAAGAAGAGGTATCCAGTATGAATCTTTCCGTTTTTATGGGTGAAAACCCGTACCGCTTATAGAGAGGAACCGCTTTTTCATCCGCTGCAAGAAAATAGATGCTGTACTCCTCATCGAAATCCTCAAGCACTTGTTCCATCAGTCTGCTTGCTAGACCTTTTCCCCTATGATTTTCCTCTGTCATCACCGTTCCAATCTGGATGGCTTTGTGTAATTCTCCCAAAATCATAAGTTGCATGGTATTCACAGATACGTTGGCGACGATCCTGTTATCATAAGAAAAACTATAAGGAATATAGTGACTATTCCACCCTCCAGCGTCATACCACTTCGCAAAATCAATTCCAAATGTTTCTTTTACCAGCCTGCTGAAGGATTCTCTCAGCATTTTGTTCTCTTTGTAATCTTTGACAAATTGATATTCCATAATCCACCACCTGCTATTTTTTCGTTAATATAAAAGATCAGATTCCTGATTATATTATATCTGAAAACTATTTCAATGCATCAAAATAAAAGCAAAAAAGAAGTCCTGCAGCACTTATAAATACTGCAGAACTTCCTGCTCAATCGGGTATTGAACAATATATACATAAAACAGACTCGGGTTTATCTGTCTATGTTGTCTTTTAGTCCCATGAAAATGTCCACCTGGTCTTTGTACGGGAACCCTTCCATGTCTCCTTTCACTAGGGTAGCCATAGCGCCTACGGCATTTGCACGTTTGGCGCAGTCTACCAGTGAATGCTTTTCAAGGAATCCTGATAGGAATCCCGCAGCAAAGCCGTCTCCGGCACCAACGGTATCTACAGGAAAGTCTACTTTATAGCCTGGAACAAATGCTTCTTCGTCTTTGCTCTTCACATAGCATCCGCTTTTTCCAAGCTTCAGCGCAACGATTTTCACGCCCATATCGAAGAACTTGGCGCATACCTCTTCAGGGTCTTCTGTTCCAAGAAGAAGATCCGCTTCATCTTTTCCGGGGAAAATGATGTCTGAAAGCTTTGCCAGCTCAAGAATGTATTTCTTCGCATCCTCTTTTGACCAGAGCTTCAGTCGGATGTTCGGATCAAATGAGATGATCACGCCGCATTTTCTTGCTTCCTTCACCGCATAAAAGACCGCTTCTCGCATCTCTTCTGAAAGGGCAAGGGAAATTCCTGTCACATGAAGGATTTTCGCACTGCAGATATAATCCATATCCAGATCATCAATGGACAGGTGACTTGCTGCAGATCCCTTACGGTAATAATATACATTGGGGTTTACTGTTGAAAATCTTTCTTTGAATAGAATTCCGGTGGTTCGGTTCGGATCCTTAGTGACTCTTGATACATCCACTTCTTCCCCCATGACGGTGGATTTGATGTATCTTCCGAATTCATCTTCGCCAAGCTTTGAAAACCAGCCAGCTTTATGGCCAAGTCTTGCCAGCGCAATGGCCACATTGGACTCAGCGCCACCGATGGATTTTGTGAAAGTCCCTACATACCGTAGGGGACCTTGTGTTTCAGGATTGAATAAAACCATGGTTTCGCCAAAAGTTACTACTTCCATGAATTACCTCTGTACTCTTCCGGATCCATCTCCACCTGCCAGTGCAAGAACCTCTTCCTTTGTTACATGATTGGCATCTCCAGGGATTGTGTGCTTCAGCGCAGAAGCGGCTACAGCAAATTCAAGCGCTTCCTGATAAGGCATTTCTGTCACAAGTCCATAGATGAGACCTGATGCGAAGGAATCTCCTCCACCTACACGGTCAACGATTCTCAAGTCATATTTCTTGGAAAGATAGGACTTCTCACCGTCATAGAGAATAGCAGACCATCCATTGTCGGATGCGGAATAGCTTTCTCGAAGTGTTGAAGCCACAAGCTTCACACCGAACTTCTCGATGATCTGACGCGCTACTTCTTCGTAAGCACCATGACTGATTTCTCCCTTACTGATATCTGTATCAGCTGCTTTGATGCCAAATACTTTTTCAGCGTCTTCTTCGTTACCGATGCATACATCCACATACTCCATAAGTCCAGTCATGACTTCTTTGGCTTTTTCCTGACTCCAGAGTTTCTTTCTGTAGTTAAGATCTACAGAAACAGTGATGTTCTTTTCCTTTGCAGCCTTTAAAGCCGCCAGGGTAAGTTCAGCTGCTTCATCACTTAATGCAGGTGTGATTCCTGTGAAATGGAACCAGTCCACATCCTTGAAAATCTCATCCCAGTTGAACTCATCCGCCTTTGCTTCTGCAATGGATGCATGAGCTCTGTCGTAGATGACAGTGGATGCTCTTTGTGATGCGCCAGTTTCAAGGAAGTAGATTCCAAGTCTTTCTCCACCACGAAGGATATGCTTTGTGTCTACGCCAAATCTTCTTAAAGCGTTAATTGCACTCTGTCCAATTTCATTCTTTGGCACTTTTGTGACAAATCTGGTTTCCAGACCATAGTTTGATAGAGAAACACAGCAGTTGGCTTCTCCTCCGCCGTAACAGACATCAAAATTGTCCGCCTGGACAAATCTCTCAAATCCCGGTGTGGAGAGTCTTAACATGATTTCTCCTAAAGTTACTACTCTTTTCATCTTTTATCGACTCCTTTTATTTTCTTGCTTCCTTGATCTTTTCAACAAACTGTTTGGCTATTTCTGTGATTTTTGCATAGTCTCCGGTCTTGGCAGGTCCCGTAAGATCTCCACCAACGCCTACTGCAACACAGCCGTTTTTGATCCATTCGCCTACATTATCAAGACTCACACCACCTGTTGGCATGAGCACTGACTGTGGAAGAGGTCCTTTGATCGCTTTGATGAATCCAGGTCCGAATGCGTTTCCAGGAAACACCTTCACTACATCCACTCCAGCTTCCATGGCTGTAATGATTTCTGTAAGTGTCATGCATCCTGCCATATAAGGCACCTGATATCTGTTACAAAGCTTAGCTGTCTCAAGATTAAAACCTGGACTAACAATATATTCAGCACCAGCTAATATTGCAATTCTTGCTGTTTCTGAATCCAGCACTGTTCCAGCGCCGACAATGAGATCCTCTTTCTTGAATTTGCTTTTAAGAGATGTGATGACATTCTGTGCTCCAGGCACTGTGAAAGTCACTTCGATGGCTGGTACGCCACCTTCTATACATGCTTTGCTGATCTTTTCCGCCTGTTCTTCACTGTCAGCCCTTACCACGGCAACAATACCTGCTTCCATGATTCTGGTTAATGTTTCAATCTTAGGGATCATAATTTGCCTCCTCCTTATTTAAGTTCCATAATGTGGAACATGGTTCCATAAATTAGTTACAAGTACATTTTACCCCATAACCCTTAGCATTTGCAATCTGTTTATGAAGAATTCTTTGCTTATTTAGAAAAGTATCCTAATTCCTCAGAAATGGATTTTTTTGCATCCAGTATATAGTGAGACAATTTGCTTACTTTCTCCTCCGTCATGCGCTGAACAGGACCAGAAATACTAAAAGCGGCTACAGGTCTGTTTGTGTAATCAAGCACCGCAGTTCCCATGCACTTCACGCCAAGTTCGTTCTCTTCCCGATCCATGGCGTATCCTTTCATTCGGATATCTCTTATTTCATCCATGAAGGTGTTGAAATCCATGATGGTGTACTCCGTCATTTTGACTTTATCGATGGCATTCCAAAGGTTTCTTATTTCATCATCCCCAAGATGAGACAAAATAGCCTTTCCCACTGAGGTTGAATAGAGAGTACCCTTCTTTCCGATATTGGAATACATCCGAATGGTATTTTCCGACTCCACTTTATCCACATAGATGATTTCATGCCCATCCATGATGACCAGATGAATGACTTCTCCCGAAAGGTCCTTGAGTTTTTCAAGATACGGCCTCGCAACTCTTAACACATCCAGTTTTTCAATGGGTCTTGAACCTAATATAAACATCTTCATCGTAAGATGATATTTACCCGTTTCTTCATGCTGCTTGACATACCCGTTCTGGATCAGCGTACTTAAGAGTCTGTGGACTGTACTCTTGGAAAGATCAGTCCGTTCGCTGAGTTCCAGAAGCCCGATCCCTTCCACATGGAGGGAAAGCACTTCCAGAAGACTCAATGCTCTGTCTATAGATTGTACTGTATCGGACAAAGGATCACCCCATCTCTTTCTGGTTGAAAATTTCTCTTATTTTATCATTTAGAATTGACGCCATTTTATCATGTCCTTCTTCATCCAGATGCATATGATCGGTTTCACCCATGCTTAAAAATCTGCCTGCATCAAGGAAGTGGAATCCATTTTCTTCTGCCATCGCTTTGAGGTAAGGCACCATGTCAACAGATTTCCGATCTGCTTCACGACCCATGGATAAATAGGCATCGCAGTGCATATAGCCCTTCCCGATAGGAGCTGGTGCGACGATGAGAATTTCAGGGTCATTTTCGTTTATGCCTGTACCATTGTTTTTCACTTTATTCGCGAGCCTGATGATACCCATGGCGATATTATGTGGAGTCATGCTGTAACGCTCTTTGGCATCATTGGTACCCAGCTTGATGATCACAAGATCCAGTGGTTTGTGTGTCATGATGCAGGGATAGATGTAGTCAATGCCCTTCAGGCCTTCCTTCAGCTGATCTTCACAGACCGCATTTCTTCCGTTCAGCCCTTCTTCGATGATTTCATAGTCTTCTCCCAGCGCTTTCTGAAGTTTTCTTGTCCATCGGATGTCTCTGGAAAATCTATCTTCAGTCTTCGCATTAAACCCCCATGTGTTGGAATCTCCGAAACATAATACTCTTTTTTCCATTTTGTCTTCTCCTTTTTGTTGCAGGCTCCATTTTAGGATCATCAATTCTGCCTTCTTTATCATTCTCTTTATTATCCTTTAAAATGATAATGATTTCAATAAATCCAAAAAAGAAATGAATCTGAAATTGATTTTCAATGTTTTGAGGTTCTATTTTCAGGATTTATTATCAGTAGATTTCTGAAGGTTGATGTCTGAATCTTTCTAAAAAGTTTCCTGGAAAAATCACGGTAAATCATAGCGTTAAAGTAAATACAAATTAAATACTTTATGATATAATATCTACGCACTATTTAGAGGAGGTTTTCAACATGAAAAAACACATCAGAACACTCACAAAAAGCACTCTAAAGAAAAGCGTTATCAAAGGTGGATGCGGAGAATGTCAGACATCCTGCCAATCCGCCTGTAAAACTTCTTGCACTGTAGCCAATCAGGAATGTGAGAATGCCAACAGATAGATAACGTAAAAGTGAAGGGCGTGATGTAATATCATTCCCTTTTCCTTTTCCTATACAATTAAATTTCAGGAGGAAAATAAAATGATTCATAAATATAGAATGAATGGGCTTAATATCGTCATGGATGTCAACGGAGGTTCTGTTCACGTGGTGGACGACATCACTTATGATCTTCTGGATCACTATGATGATTTCAGAAATGGTCATATTGATGAAAGTGATATCTATCTTAAAATGCCTGAGTATGAGATTAAAGAAATCAAAGCTTCTCTTTCAGAAGTCGAAGAGCTTATAGATGAAGGTCTTCTCTACACAGAGGACACTTATCCTGACATGGAAGGCTTCAAAAACAGAAAACCGGTAATCAAGGCCTTATGCCTTAATATCGCCCATGACTGTAATCTCAAATGCCGCTACTGCTTTGCGCAGCAAGGTGATTTTGGCGGAACAAAATGCCTCATGCCACTTCATGTAGGAAAAAAGTCTCTGGAATTTCTTGTGGAGCGTTCAGGAAACCGTAGAAATCTTGAAGTGGACTTCTTCGGCGGAGAACCTCTCATGAATTTTGATGTGGTGAAAGAGCTTGTCCATTACGGAAACGAGCTGGGCAAGGCACATAATAAGAACTTCAGATTTACAGTCACCACCAACGGGATCCTTCTTGATGACAAAAAGATTGACTTCATCAATGAATATATGGATAACGCAGTTCTCTCTCTAGATGGAAGAAAAGAAATCAACGATGATATGCGCCTTACCATGATTGATTCAGGCAGCTATGATATTATCGTACCGAAGTTCAAGAAACTGGTGGAAAAAAGAGGAAACAAAACCTACTTCATCAGAGGAACTTTCACCAGAAACAGTCTGGACTTTTCTGAAGATGTAAAACACTTCAGAGATCTTGGTTTTGTCCATACATCCATGGAACCTGTGGTTTCAGCAGATGAAAATCCTTATGCCATCAAAGAAGAGGATCTTCCACAGATCCTTGCGGAATATGAGAAACTGGCTCTTTACTATGCTGATATGAAAGTGAAGGGAGATCCTTTCACCTTCTTCCATTTCATGGTTGATCTCACTCAGGGACCTTGTATCCTGAAGAGAATCACAGGCTGTGGTGCCGGTACGGAATACCTCTCCATCACACCTGAAGGAGACATCTATCCCTGTCATCAGTTTGTAGGGAATGAAATCTACAAGATGGGCAATATTCTGGAGGAAGAAGTTCATCTTCCAGAGGAGATGCAGAGTTTCTTTAAAAATGCGCACGTCTATACCAAGGAAGACTGTAAAACATGTTTCTCAAAGTTTTACTGTTCTGGAGGATGCCATGCCAATGCCATAAGCTTTAACGGCGATATCCATAAACCGTATAAGATCGGTTGTGAAATGCAGAAAAAAAGACTGGAATGTGCCGTCATGATTGAAGCGAAAAGAATGATTGAAGGTGGCGAAGAAAGCGCTGATGAGGAAGTGGCAGAAGACAGGGTGCTTTTCCTGTGATGAACTATGACCGTCTCCCCCTCATCAAGGGTCTTATGGACTATGCGGAGGAAGAGAACACAAGATTTCATATGCCAGGACATAGAAACGAGGATCTGACAGAAGAACTGGCACTTCTTCAAAATCATCTGTATAGCTTTGATGTGACGGAGGTGGAAGGAACAGATAATCTTCATTATCCGGAGGAGATGATTGCCTCTTCCCAGAACCTTCTTTCTGAAGCCATGGGTTCAAAGGAAAGCCTTTACTGTGTCAATGGAAGCACATCATCCAATTATGCGATGATTTACGGATTGCTTAAAAGAGAAGATACAGTTCTGGTGCAGAGAAACTGTCACCAGAGTGTGTATCATGCCATTGCGCTACTGGATCTGAAGCCGGTCTATCTTATGCCTGAGATCTTGGATGAGTTCAATCTGCCTTCTTTCATCACGCTGGAGGAGCTGAAACGTCTCCATATGGAGCATAATGAGGCCAAGGCAGTGATTCTCACCTCTCCCACTTATCATGGAATCGTGACAGATATAGCCCCACTGGCAGATTACTGCAGTGAATATGGACTGTATCTTCTGGTGGATGAAGCCCATGGAGCGCATTTCTCATTTTCAGAAATGCTGCCTGATTCTTCCGTAAGATGTGGTGCACATGCTTCCAGTGTCAGTTTTCATAAGACGCTGCCGAGTCTTACACAAGGATCTGTACTGAATCTATCAGGAAAACTCACAGAGAATGAGATTCTTCGAATAAAACACTATCACAGAATTTTTCAGAGCAGCAGCCCTTCCTACCCACTTCTGGCCTCCATGGAAATGGCAAGATATTACATGGAAGAAAACGGAGAAGTGCTTTATAGAAATCTACTGGAGAGAATAGCCGGCCTGAAAGTGAAACTAAAAAAGATCAGTGGCATTTCGATCATTGACAAAGAACTTGTTCCGCATTTTGATGAAACAAGACTCGTGATCAGCACACCATTACCAGGTACGGAAGTGGACTCCATTTTAAGAAGAGACTATAAGATACAATGTGAAATGACTGAAGGAAACAATCTGATCTTCATTCTGACGCCTTTCGACACCGAAGAAGATCTGGATAGTATTGCTGCGGCACTTCAAAAGATCAGTGAGAAGCAGCAAAAAAGATGGTGTGAAGAGAATAATCGAGATAAAATGCTTCATGCCATGTACATTCAGCCTCCTGAAAGAATTTATTCAGAAAGCGATGTACTGTATCTTGAGTCAGAAAATGTCACTTTGGATAATACAGTCAATAGAATTTCCATGGAGAAAGTGATTCCCTATCCACCCGGAATCCCACTTCTACTGCCTGGAGAACTGATTACAATAGAGATCATCGACTCTTTGAAGGCCTACCTGAATCAGAAGTCCAATGTTTTGAAGTCCCGTTCTAAGCAGAAAAATCAGCTTTGCGTTGTTAAAGAATAGGATGAATATACGAAATATAATAATTCAGACACAAAGAAGAGCAGCTTCATCAATTTGAAGCTGCTCTTCTTTCAACTTATTTCTTTGTTATGAAGTTTCCATTTTCATCTTTCATAATCAGCGATTCTGACCCTTTTTCGAGGATTTCCAGAACCTTTTTATGAAGATCATCATTTCCTCTTGAAAAGCCGAAAACTTTCAGCACTTCACTGATGAGATTCTCCTCTGGTATGGAAACCTGTTTTTCCACGATATCTTTGATCGCCAGCTGTATTTCCTCTTCCGGAAGATCAGCTGCCTCTCTTTTGAATTCCTTCGTGGCATACCGATAGAAGGTCACTCCTGATTCCTTTTCCTCACCGTAGATGAAATACTGGCCGTTCTTCTCAAGTATGTCATAGCCTAGATTGGAGAGGATATTATCGATGATGTCCGCGCTCTTTTGAGTATACCTTACGCCGAAAGCTTTCAGCGTCTGTCTGTATAGAAGAGGAAGACTCAAAGGTGCTTCCACTCGAATGATCTTCATCAGTGCATCTTTGATGTCTCTGGTATTTTTAGGCATTCTGAACTCTTCTGAGCTCATGGGTCTATGATCAAATATCGCTTCTTCATAGGCTCTTCCGATGCCATTTTCGAGAGCTTCGCCTTCTTCTTTTCTCTCGCTCTGATTTATGAGATTCCCGATTTTCTGTTCCGTTATTTCTACAGGCCCCTTCTTGTCAGGAGAGCTTTCACGGATTTCTCTGATCTTCTGGAGAATCTTCTCCACTTCCCGCTCCTTGTTTTCCATCCAGTCCATAGGGTAGATCCTCATAAGATTCCATCCAAGACCCTGAAGCATGGACTCCTGAAGGATATCCCGATCTCTGGCACTTCTTGCAGTTTCATAGGACTCTCCCTGACACAGAATTCCAAGCAGGTATTCTTCTGGCTTTTCGTCATCTATTACAGCCAGGTCGACTTTGTATTTTGAAGCGCCCACCCTGATATCTGCTGTGAGACCTCTTGAGACGAGTTCTTTCCTGATTGCGTCTGCAAAGGTCTCTTTCTTTGCGCGGGATTTCACCTCTAGAAGATCTATAGGCTGGCTTCCTCTTCTTGCATACTCCAGAAAACCTTTCAGATCATGAATTCCCTGGGAAGATGTTTTCGATGTATCCATAAGTTCCGGCCTGATGCTTGTAAAAATCTTCATTTCCTTTTTAGATCTTGTGATGGCGACATTTAGCCTCTTCCATCCGTTTTCGCGGTTGAGCGGACCGAAATTCAGCGTGATCTTCCCCTCTTCATCCGGTCCATATCCGATGCTGAAGAGAATCACGTCTCTTTCATCACCCTGAACATTCTCCAGATTCTTCACAAACACAGGCTCTTCCATGGCAAGGATTCTCTCCTCAATTTCCGGATAAGCCTTCAGGGCTTCCTGAAGAGTATCTTCGATCATATCTTTCTGGGCCATGCTGAACGTGACGACACCGATGGAATCCTCTCTTCTCTTCTCATCTTTCAGTCTGCTCATGATTTCTTCCACCACAGCTTCCGCTTCTTTTCTATTGGCTCGGGTTCCTCCTCTGCCATAGGTCGCATCCACATACTGGTAGCTCACCATGGATTTCAGTTCCTTAGGAGAGGGATATGTGTAAAGACCATTGTCATAGTAGGTTCTGTTGCTGTAGGCGATGAGGCTCTCATGACGGCTTCTGTAGTGCCATAAGAGTGATGTTTCAGGCATGGATAGAGCAAGAGCATCTTCCAGTATATTATCAAGGTCTTCCATGATCCCATCTTCCTCTTCGATTTTACCGGTGGCGGTGCTGAAGAATGTGGTCGGTGGCAGCTGCTTCGGATCTCCTACAATAACCACTTCTTTTCCTCTGGCCATGGCACCTACAGATTCAGCTGTGGGCATCTGGGAAGCCTCGTCAAAGATGACCAGGTCAAAGTACTCTTTGGATGTACCGAGATACTGGGCAACGGATAAGGGACTCATCAGCATACAAGGCGTGATTCTAGGCAGAAGGTTTGGCAGCCTGTCAAAAATAGTCCTTAAGGTCATGCCTCGACCACCACTTCTTATTGCTCTTTGAAGGATGCCTACTTCGGAGGAACTGTTGGCTTCTTTCATCATATCCGGCACTCTTGATGCCAGAACATGCTGAATTTCTCTCTTGGCCAGATCTTCATATTCCATCGTGACTTCCTTGAAGTAAGTGATCATTTCCGTATATTGCCTTCCTGTGACCTTCTGAAGGAGAGGCTCTTCTGAGAGCACGTATAGAAAAGCGCCTTTATAAAGACTCTTTCTCAGTGCATCCTCAGCATCCTTCCCGGAAAGTATTCCGTTTTCAAAAGCGTGAATCATAGGCTTTAGATTCATAGCTTCCGCTTTATCAATCAGTTTATTGTAGCTTGTCCATTCTCTTAGTTCTTCCAGATTATAGCTGTAGGTCGTGAGCCTGTCTAAGAAGCGGTAAGCCCAGTTTCCTTCAAGTCCGGGAAGCGTATCCACCTGGAGATCAAGTTTTTCGCTTAGCTTCACGAAGTCCTTCTCAAAATCTTCAAAGATTCCTTTGAACTTCTCTACAGTCTCCTTCTTGATGGAACTAAAAGCAATTGGAGCATGCTCCGTGTTTTCAGCATCAAAAACGCTGAAAAGCTTCTGGAAGCTTTCAAGTTCTTCCAGGGTGCTTCTGAGAATTGAGGATGGTTTCTTCTCTATGCTGCTTCTGATCTTATTTTTCAGATCAGAAAATTCCATGAGGCTCTCTTCTATTTCTGATTCCAGCTTCTTTTTCTCTTCCATCTGATTGAGAAGGCTTAGTGTCTCTTCTTCTGTTACGTCCTTTCCTCTTCTCTGAGCAGACAAGATTCTCGTCACTTTCTTTTTCGTCATGCCTCTGAAGAGAATGAATTTTTCTTCTGCTTGAAGAAAGGTATCTCTCAGTTCTTTTTCATTCAAGAGGAAGAGGCTGGATTCATAGTCTTTGAGTAGCGTATCCTCCAAATGTTCTTTTCTTTCTGAAAGTGAGGCTGCTTTTTTTAGTTTCTCCAGTCTGTATCCTTCCTTATGAAAAAGAAGATCTTCTGAAAGATCACTATGATCAAGCTTCTTAAGAAGTTCGTAGAGCGCCATAAGCTTTCCTTTGTCACTGATTTCTTTCAGTGACAGCTCTTGCGTAGCCTCATCGGTCATACTTCCAAGACTCTCTGCTTTATTTCTTAGTTCTTTGATCTCATTTTCCACCTGACTTTTCAGGTCAAAGGAATAGACTCTGATGCCGATGCCTTTCAGTGGTGCATCAGCATATTCACCCACTTCCTTCGTTATGGAAGTGAGTTCTCGTCCGGCCATAAAAAGCTCTTCCAGCTGAGTTCTGTCTAGTTCGGCATAATCAATCTTCAGTCCTTCTATTTCCTCTGCGGATTCAAGATATTCAAGTTTCCCCATGAGTTCATAGACGTTCATGTCAAAATCATAAGGCTTATACAAGGCGTGAACGACTTCATTCAGATCGGTTCTCAGTTCTTTCAGCTTTTGTGCTTCCTCTTTGAAATTCACTTCGCCCGTTGAAACCATCTTGGTTGTTTCTTCAAGTTTCTTCAGGATATGCGTCTTCTTGCTTTTATTGGAATGCACTTCAAGCGAAAAATGACCAAGTCCAAGCCCTTCCAACCTTCTCTGTACAACAGATAAGGCTGCCATTTTTTCCGCGACAAACAGGACTCTTTTCCCCTGATAGAGCGCATTGGCTATGATGGTCGTGATGGTCTGGGATTTACCGGTTCCAGGTGGTCCGTGAAGCACAAAGGATTTCCCTTTCACTGCAGCATTCACTGCCTGAAGCTGACTGGCGTCAGTGCTCACAGGAAGAAGAATCTCTTCAGGTGAAATCACTTCATCCAGCATGATCTGGTCCTTCAGAATTCTTTCCGCATCAAAAGAGAGCTTTCCATCCATAAGGGATTCAATCACTTTATTTCTTCTTAATTCATCACCATGATTTCTGATGTCGTTCCACATGATGAATTTGGAGAACGAAAATAGGCCAAGGTGCACTTCATCAAGAACATCCCATCTTTTCTGACTGAGCACCGCATTTCGAACAATGCTCATGACCTTCATGACATCCACCCCTTTTTCGTCCAGAGGCAGATCTTCGAGACCTCTAATTTCGAGGCCAAAATCCTGCTTCAGTTTTTCAAGGAGTGTGATGTTGACTAAAGTGTCTTCTTCTCTTCCTGAAATGGTATAGGCGTTTTTGCCCACTTTTTTCTTCATTTCCACCGGAATCAGAAGAAGTGGAGCAAATCTTTCTTTCGTCGATCGGCTGTTTTCATACCATTTCAGAACACCTAGTGTGAGAAACAGACTGTTCGCACCGGATTCTTCAAGATGAATTCTTGCATCTCTATAGATTTTTGTGAGCTTCTTCTCGAGATTCTCCTCATCCAGAAGAGTACGGATCTTTCTCTGCTGGAATTCTCCCTCCAGAAGTTCTCCGTAAGCCGTAAAATAATCAGATGTTTTCGTTAAACCTTCCCCTTCTCTGTTTTCATGGTCAGACACTTTGGGAAGAAGCTGAAACTCCTTACCTTCATAGATGATATCTTCCAGAGCACGCTGGTCCTTCACCAGTAGAGCAACGCCCTTTCTTCCTGGAATATAATTGAGCAGATTGTTCCGAAGGCTAAGATCCAGAAGTTTTCTTTCCCATAGCGTTTTGCGGTCCAGGGTCTTTTCCATCACTTCCTGAGATGCTTTCACGATCTCCTTCAGTTCAGGCAGTCTTTTTGATCTTTCTTCCAGATTCTGTTCTGGCGCTTTGATATATTGTCCATCCACAAGAAGCCTTTCCGGCAGTGGTCTTACGCCTCCTGCTCTTGCTCTTTTGACATCGATGGCCATGATGAAGTCTTCTTCCCGGCTCAGATGATGCTGCGCATTTTCTTCCGACTGCGTAAAGGAAACAACCTGTCCGCCTCGTAAGTCGGTGGTCTCAAGAACCCCTATGATGCTCATGCCTTCCGCTGACCTTTTTGTCAGTGAAGAGAAGTCATATTCCACCGTATCCTGAAAGAACTCTTCTTCCTGCCAGTATCCAAGGAAGGAATGTCCTTTGATCAGTATGATGAGTGGATGAAGAGAAATCGCCTCGAGACAGGAGGAAAATAGAAGTGTAAGGTCAAGGCAGGTGCCCAGTTTCTTTTCCAGCACTTCACTGGAAAGCCTGATTCTCTGACCTCTTGCAACAAAAGATGCCGGTGGTCCGATATAGGTGATCTTCTGATTCACAAGAGCAGTATATATGGCAAGGACCTGTTCCCTTACACGGTTAAGATCCCCGCTCTGGTATCCTTCAAAGGAAGGGTCTTTCCCTGATTCTTTCAGTATATGGGAAGCTTCCACCAGAATATTATCGATGGAAGGATGGTTCGGCGTGACAAAAGCACTCAGCACTTCCGGCATGGTGTCCATCCCCTGCCATTCATTATAGGCCAGAACATGTACTTCTCTTCCTTCCACCATGGTTTCAAGTTCATCCGATTCCACCGTAATCTTCATCTGCGTGGTGATGGCTTCCGTGAGGTGGAAAAGATACTGAGGATTCAGTTCCAATGAAATAACCCCTAAGTCCACATCTAGACCTGGTGAAAGGATATCGATGGTTCTATGAAAATCCTTGGCAATATTTTCCTGGAACATCACATTGAATCTTACATTTCTGATTTCTTTCTCTGTCTGATTCTTCAAAGTTATTTTTCTGATAAACGG
The DNA here is from genome assembly GCA_964643785.1 of uncultured Proteiniclasticum sp. Taxonomy (GTDB): domain Bacteria; phylum Bacillota; class Clostridia; order Clostridiales; family Clostridiaceae; genus Proteiniclasticum. The sequence continues at coordinate 28,548 of CAZXUT010000022.1, read as the reverse complement.
TATCCCATTTAATACCATGGCGTAGTTCAGTGTGCTGGAATAATCCATTTCTACGGCGAAAAGCTTGTTTACTTCCATAATTTCCTCCTAAGAATCCTTCTACTCTCATTCTAGTACATTATCGGAATATTTTGTAGATATTTCCATTTTGAAAACATTTTGCCATCTATTTGTAATTACTTCATACCATAAAGCATATACAATGGTTTTAGGATAGAAAGAGAAAACAGAAATCACTACACATAGTTTTGCCGAAACAATAAGGGGGGAATAACCATGAAAACCAGAAAGAAAATATATATCGGAATTGGCTCCATACTTCTTTTAACTTTTGTAGGTGTCTTTATCTTCACGCTTCTAGGAGGAAACCTTCAGAAAAGAGAAACCGATGATTCTGTAGGTTTTACATCAGGCATGCCAACAGCGGAAGAACCGGCAGAAGCACCGGCAGAAGGAGAATCCTATAATGAAGACTATGTGGTAACAGATAAAGATGGTTCCATCGGTGACAAGATCATAGGAACCTACTCCATGAATTTCGAGACCTTGGAATTCAGTGAGACCGTCACAGATCTTGAAGCCCTTGTCACAAAGTATGAGGGGTACATCGAGAATTCCGAAATATACAATCAGTCTTCCAGTGAAGGTAGAATCTATAAGTTTGCCAGACACATTCTTCGAATTCCGAAGGACAAAGTCATCGCATTCAATACGGAACTGAAGCTTCTTGCCCACATGGTATCTGAAAACTCCAGCGTTCAGAACGTGACGAGATATTACAACGATACAGAGGCAAGACTTGAAACACTGGAAGCTCAGCGTAAAAGACTGAATGAGCTGTATGAGCAGGCTGAAAGAATTGAAGATATCATCAACATCGAGTCCAAGCTCAATGACATCATCTACCAGATTGAATCCCTTAAAGGTGAACTTCAGTATCTGGATCAGGAAATTGACTACAGCACCGTTACAACCTATGTACAGGAAGTATCAAAGCTCACAACAGGAGAAAGTATTCAAGCTCCTTTCAGTGAAAGGATAAGTAATGCACTCAGTGACTCCGTATACTTTTTCCAGGAAGCCATGATCAGCTTCTTCATCGTACTGATCTACCTGGTACCATTCCTGATCATAGCAGGTATTCTAGCCTACATCGGAAATATAATCATAAAAAGAAGAAAGCCTGAAATAATGAAAGGATCTTCCGGAAACTCCCATATTGAAGAATCAGAAAATAAGAAGCACTAATCACCTTCATCTGGAGAGAAGTATGAAAGATTCATTCAGAATCAAATAACCGTATATTTCAAAAGGAAAGCATTTTTCGCTTTCCTTTTTCCTTTTGATTATGGATAAACGCGTAAAGATGGACTAAAATGGAAGTGAAGCAAACGCATCAGTGGTTTAAATAATGCACTGAAATTGAACTAGGTGGTACAAAGAAATGAAATTAAACGGTGATCGGATCAAAGAACTGACTCTTGAGCTTGTCGGGATCAAAAGTGTCGTGGGTACGAGAGATGAGAATCTTGTCAGTGAAAGAATAGAAGAAATTCTCCATACCCTTCCCTATTTCAATGAAAATCCGGAGCATCTTTTTTATGTGGAGAATACAAATGACCCTATAGGGCGAAAATCTCTCATGGCTATGGTCAAAGGACAAAAAAATGAGAACAGTAAAACGGTGGTGCTCATCGGGCACATCGATACTGTAGGCATTTCAGACTATGGTGATCTTGAAAATCTGGCAACTGACCCTCTGGCACTGACAGAAAAATTTAAAGAGATCGAACTGTCTCAGCGCGTAAGTGAGGACCTTCAGTCAGGTAACTACCTCTTTGGTCGAGGTGTTCTTGACATGAAATCAGGAGTCTCTGTTCTTATAAATCTTCTGGAAGAAGCAGCCAAAGATCCGATGAATTTTTCAGGTAATCTTGTAGCGGCTTTTGTCTCTGACGAAGAAGGCAATTCCAAAGGCATGCTTTCCTGCGTGCCTGAACTCGTCAAGCTGAAAAAGAAACACGCACTGGATTATCAGGTTGCCCTGGACACCGATTATACGTCCACAAGAACGCTTATGGATCCAAACCGGTATCTTTATGCCGGAACCGTCGGAAAGCTCATGCCAAGCTTCTACATCGTCGGAAAGGAGACCCATGTTGGAGATCCTTTCGGAGGACTTGATTCCAATGAGATTGCTGCAGAGCTTGTGAGAAAAATCAATCTGAATGTGGATCTTTCCGATGATGTCATGGGTGAAGTGACTGTGCCTCCGGTGACATTAAGGTTAAGAGACCTGAAACCGGAATACTCTGTACAGACCAATCGGGACAGCTATGTGTACTTTAATTTCGCCACCCATGAAAGCACGCCTTCCATGGTGCTTGATAAACTGATGCACGTGGCAAACGATGCTTTTCTTGATGTAATCGAAAAGCTGAATAAGGAGTATCTTGCCTTCACAGCAAGAATGGATCTTCCTCACAAAGAGCTTCCGTGGATCAGCAAAGTATACACATATGATGACATCTTCCAGAAAGTGGCTGAGAAAAATCCTGACGTCAAAGTAATGCTGGACAGCTACGCAAAAGAGCTTCTTCAGAAAGGCATCACGGATGAAAGAGAAATATCTCTCCACCTTGTCAAAAAAATCCATGCATTATGGGGAAAGAAAGATCCTATGATCATCCTCTACTTCTCACCACCTTATTATCCCCATGTGGCAGTGACTGGAAAAACTGAAGCGGAAAACACCCTCATAAATACATTGAAAGATCTGTCGGATGAAACACTGGGAAAACCGATTAGGTTCAGAAAGTTCTATCCCTACATATCAGATCTCAGTTATTTCTCTCTGCCCGACGAAGAGTCTGTGACGAGCCTCAAAATGAACATGCCCGGCTTTGGCATCTCTTATACACTTCCCCTTGAGGATATCAAGGAACTGAGCCTTCCTGTCACTAACATCGGGCCTTACGGATTTGATGCCCATCAGTACACAGAACGCATAGAAGTGGATTACTCCTTCTACACCCTACCGAATCTTGTACTGAAGACGGTACTGAAGATGCTGGAGAAATAACAGAATATAATTTTAATTGAAGAAAAGCGGTACATGATCTATCAAAAGATCATATACCGCTTCTTGTTATCAATGAATATAAAGAGTAGAAATGTCAGTATGTTGTAAGGTGGTTCTCAGATTTTATCTCTGACTCTGATTTTTCTTTCCGAAAAGTCCGGTAAGACCTACAATAGCTGCAAAGAGAAGACCTGCCAGAGGCCAGATGATCCATGTGAATCCCCAGTTTCCTGAAGTGAAGCTCCAGTACAGATAGATGATCACGACGATTGGCCAGTATACAGTTCCGATGGTTTCTGATTTTCTGTTTCTGCTTCTCGCTTCCACTGTATACTCTCCTTTTTTAAGAAGAATATCGATACTGGACTTTTTCATACCGGCTGTAATGAATAAAAACACAGCTGCACCGACCATGAGAAGCATTAGTCCCACACCGAGTATGACAAGTTCTCCAGGAACCTCAAGAACACCAAGAATGATCAGTGGGATTACACTGAGGATACAGAGAACGACCCCTATGGTGATTCTCACAGCCATAGCCATACGGGTTCTGTCTTCTTCTGATCTGGTAAAAGAATCCGCCTGATAATCCAGTACAAAATCCTCATTCTTATCCAGATCATAACGACCGAATTCTACGCTGCTCATGATGAAAAGTCCGACCGCCAGTGCAACCATGGCGAAAAGAACGATGAGACCCAAGGCGATGCCTCCGTTATGAATGCCCATGAAATCACTGTTTTCAGAGGCTGACAATAGAATCAGAAGAATCGGAGACCAGATGGCCAGAAGGACGCCAATGGCCACTTTATAGGAGGCTTTTGTCCGGTTCTCCATGAAGTCTCTTACTGTATCGGTATTGAGAACTTTTTTATCCGGTTTATCGGAAACGTCTTTCATCATCTGAGACAATCCCAGCTCTTCAGCTACTTCATTCAGATTACCAAACTCGGAGATGACGATGCCCACTGCTTCATTTTCAGTTTTTCCTTCATTTTTCAGTTCAAGGTATTTGTCTTCCATCATATTAAGAAGTTCTTCTTAAGAAGTTCTTCTTTTGCATGAAGTGCTTCTCTGTTCTTTGGTAGATGCATGAACATATTTTCAAGATAGGTTTTAATGGTTTCCATTATAATTCTCCTCTCTTTTCTATGAATTTTTCAATGACTTCCTTCGTCAGAACCCATTCCCTGCATTTCTCTTCGTAATAAGCTCTTCCTTCATCTGTGATCTGATAATAAGTTCTTCGTTTTCCACTGGTTTCACTTCCATAAAATGATGTGACATACCCGTTTTTTTCGAGTCTTGTGAATATGGAATATAATGTGGTTTCCTTCATGATGTATTTTTCATCACTGGTTTCTCTGATTTTTTTCGCCAGCTCATAACCATAGGAAGGTTCTTTAAGCAGCAGGTACAGGATCATCGTATCGTTGTATCCTCTTAAGACATCTGAACTGATCAAAGTAATTCCTCCTTTAAAAGTATTTCATCTGATGTAGTACTTTTACTTTATCAGATGTACTACATCAGGTCAAGTACTTTTAGAAAAAATGCATAATATATTTTTAAAGTGGATGTTCATTAAACAAAGAATAATGAACAGTAAAAAAGGATAAAGTGAAAAGCACTCAATGCTTCACTTTATCCAATATAATAATTCCTATAATTCAGGCTTCCAGTAGACTTTGCCAAAAGATCTGAAACGCTCATATCTTTTCATCAGAAGCTCTTCCTCTGTTAGAGTTTCCGCTCTATGGAGAAAAGAGGAGATGGTCTCTTCCACTTCCAGCGTCACCTGGTCGAAGTTTCCTGTGATGCTTCCCTGCTCTGAAACAATTCCTTCTATGATGCCAAGACCTAAAAGATCTTCTGCTGTGATCTTCATGATCTCGCTGGCTTCCTTGGCTCTTGCTGAATCTTTGTACAGTATGGAGGAGAATCCTTCTGGTGAAAGAATGGAATAAATCGCATTTTCCAGCATGTAGACCTCATCTCCTGAAGCCAGTGCAAGTGCACCTCCACTGCCCCCTTCTCCTGTGATGAAGGAGATCATGGGTACTTTCAGTGAAGCGCTTTCATAAAGGCATCTGGCAATGGCTTCTCCCTGACCCCTTTCTTCTGCTTCCACTGCGCATCCTGCACCCTTGGTGTCGATGAACATCACAACAGGTCGTCTGAATTTTTCCGAGGCCTTCATCATTCTCAAAGCTTTTCGATATCCTTCAGGATTAGGACTGCCAAAATTCCGGATGATGTTCTCCTCAATGTCTCTTCCTCGAGTGATGCAGATCACCGTTACAGGTTTACCCTTAAAAAACGCCAGCCCTGCCACCACTGCCTGATCGTCTCCATAAAGACGATCCCCCTTAAGCTCTGTGAAATCCTTCATGATGCTTCTGACGTAATCCAGAGGAAGTGGTCTGTCTTTGGCTCTGGCTTTTTCCACTTTTTCCCAGGCACTCATATTTCACCTCCATGAAAGAGAAGCAGTTTATGTAGATAAGTCTTCATCTCTTTTCTTTTCACCACTGCATCGAGAAATCCATGACCAAGAAGAAACTCCGCGCTCTGAAAATCTGCGGGAAGCTCTTTTCTGATGGTTCCTTCAATGACTCTTCTTCCAGCAAAACCGATCAGCGTTTTCGGTTCAGAAATGATGATGTCCCCCAGCATGGCAAAGGACGCTGTGACGCCTCCTGTGGTGGGATCGGTAGGAACAGAGATATACAGAAGACCTTTTTCTGAATGTTTCCTGATGGCAAAGGATGCTTTCGTCATCTGCATGAGAGAAATGATCCCTTCCTGCATCCTTGCTCCACCTGATGCGGAGAAGATCAGAAGCGGCAGGTTGTAGAACTGGGCAAACTCCGCAAGTAAAGCCACTTTTTCCCCCACAGCGGACCCCATGCTTCCCATGATGAAAAGCGGTTCCATGACCCCCATGGCCACCTTGATGCCATGAATGGTACAGTACCCGGTGATGATTCCTTCAAAGGTCTTCGTTTTCTTCTGTATTTTACCGATCTTTTCTTCATATCCTGGGAAATCCAGAGGATTAAGACCAACAATATTCCCGTTGATTTCCTTGAAGCTACCTTCGTCGGCAATAAGTGCTATTCTCTCCCAGGCGCTCATTCGCTCATAGGTGCCGCATTTGGGACAGATGAGCTGATTCTTCTTCAGTTCTTCTTTCAGAATCATCTTTTCGCACCCTCTGCATTTATGCCAGGTCCCTTCTGGAACAGAAGGCTTCTTTTCAGAGGGCCTCTCTTTTTCCACCGCATGGGTATCCAGGGTAAAATATTTTCTTTTCTTTTTAAAGATGGCCAATATAGTTTACCCCCTTAATCGATCCAGTGTCAGTGTATGATATTCTCCGCTGAGAAAACTCTCATGAGAGAGAATCTCTTCCTGGTAAGTCTGGTTGGTCTTGATGCCCTGGATGGTCAGCTCAAATAGAGCACTTCTCATCTTCAGTATGGCTTCTTCACGATTTTTACCATGGACGATGATCTTTGCCACCATGGCGTCATAGAAAGGCAGTATTTTTGATCCTGTATAGCAGCCGCTGTCAACACGGATATCTTTCCCTGAAGGAAAATGGATAAAATCGATGTTTCCAGGAGACGGTGCAAAGTCATTGTCCGGATCCTCCGCATTGATTCTGCACTCGATGGCATGGCCGCTCATGGTCAGGTCTTCTCTTTTAAAGGAGATTTCCTCTCCCATGGCGATCCGAATCTGCTCCTTGATGAGATCCACCCCAGTGACCATTTCTGTCACAGGATGCTCCACCTGAATTCGAGTATTCATCTCCATGAAATAGTAGCTGCCGTCCTCGTCCAGAAGAAACTCGATGGTGCCGGCTCCAAGATAATCGGATGCTTCCGCAAGTGCCACTGCAGAGATTCCCATTTTTTCACGAAGATCTTCTGACAGAGTAGGCGATGGAGACTCTTCCAGGACCTTCTGTTTTCTTCTTTGAAGTGAGCAGTCTCTTTCTCCCAGATGAAGGGTATTGCCGAACCGGTCTCTTAGAATCTGAAACTCGATATGTCTAGGGTTCTTCAGGTATTTTTCAAGATAGACACCATCTTCTCCGAAGTTCGCTTTGGCTTCATTCTTTGCACCTGAAAATGCCCCCTTCAGCTCTTCTTCCATCTCCACGATACGGATTCCTTTTCCACCACCTCCGGAGGAAGCCTTGACCAGGATCGGATAACCGATTTTTCTCGCCTCTTCCAAGGCTTCTTCGTAGGAATCCACTTCTCCATCGGAACCAGGAACCACCGGAACGCCTGCATTTCTAGCAAGCTCTTTGGCTTTCGCCTTATCCCCCATGGATTCCATGGTTTCTTCGCTGGGTCCGATAAATCCGATGTTGCAGGTTCTTAAGAGTCTTCTGAACAGAGGATTCTCCGACAGAAATCCGTATCCCGGATGAATAAGGGATGCTTCTGAAAGCACAGCAGCACTGATGATGTTTTCCATATTGAGGTAACTGTCTTTCGAGAAGTTCTCTCCGATACAATAAGCTTCATCTGCAAGCTTCACGTGAAGTGCATCCTGGTCCGCCATGGAATATACAGCCACAGTCTCCATATTCAGTTCGTGAGCCGCTCTAAGAATCCTTAAAGCAATCTCTCCTCTATTGGCTATGAGTATTTTCAATGGTATCACCTATCCTAACATGAATATTAATTCCGCTTCGCAGACCAATGTGTCGCCTACATAAGCTTTTCCTTTTCCTTTGCCATAGGAGCTCTTCAGCTTCTCAATGGTCACTTCCAGTCTGAGCGTATCTCCTGGCACCACCTGTTTTCGAAACTTCACATTGTTCAGTCCCCCGAAAAACGGTGTCTTGTCTTTATTCGCCTCCAGGGTCAGAATGCTATAGGCTCCAGTCTGAGCAAGGGCTTCCACAATGAGAACACCTGGCATAACCGGATACTCAGGATAATGTCCCTTAAAGAAATCCTCATTATAAGTCACATTCTTTATGGCTGTGCAGCTCACGCCTGGAGTCACTTCGATGATCCGGTCAATGAGAAGAAACGGAGGTCTGTGAGGAAGTACTTTCTTGATTCCGTTAATATCAATATAATCCATTATTCTTCCTCCAACAGAAACAGCACTTTTCCGAAGTCCGCCATATCTCCATCAGAAAGCACCGCTTTTCTGATGATGCCATCATGACTGCTCTTGATCTCATTCATGATCTTCATGGCTTCTAAGATGCATAGCACATCGCCTTTCTTGACTTTCTGTCCGACCTTCACAAATGAATCCTCATTTTCGGAAGGTCTGCTGTAGAAGGTCCCGACGATGGGAGAGACGATCTTCTGATACTTCTCTTCAGATACATCGGTTTCCTCTGGCGCATTTTCTTCATTTTCCAGTACCTTCTTCTCTTTCTGCGCTTCTGCTAACTTTGTGCTTCTATGGGTTTTCGCTTCAGTTCGTATAGCATCAGAAAATTCCTCGGAATTTCCCTGTCTTCCTGCTGAAAATTCATCTCCATTCAGTTTTACACGTAAGGAGGAAAGATCAGAAGCTTCGAACTTTTCCAGAAGAAGTAAAACATCATTCAGTTCCATCTATTTCCCCTCCCATTTCTTAAAGAGCAAGGTCGCATTATGACCGCCGAATCCAAGAGAATTGGAAAGAACATAAGTAAGGTCCTTTTTCAGTCCTTCTCCGAGGATGATGTTCGCTTCGACTTCCGGGTCCAGATTCGCTGTCCCTATGGTCTGTGGAATATAGCTTTCAACGATACTCATAAGAGATAGAATGGACTCCACAGCTCCTGCTGCACCGAGCAGATGTCCGGTCATGGATTTTGTGGAAGAAACAGGAACTTCTTTGCCAAAGAGTTTTACAATGGCACCTGATTCCAGTCTGTCATTCATCGGCGTACTTGTACCATGGGCATTGATGTAATCCACTTGTTCTGGAGTGATCTCCGCTTCTTCCAGTGCCTTTTTCATGGCCATATAAGCCCCTTTTCCTTCAGGATGAGGTGCAGTGATATGGTAAGCATCAGACGTGCTTCCGTATCCCACAACTTCTCCATAGATAGGAGCCCCTCTTTTAAGTGCGCCTTCCAGATTCTCCAGAATGAGCACCCCAGCGCCTTCTCCCATGACGAATCCTTTACGGTCCGCATCAAAGGGAATAGATCCCTTTAGAATGTCTTCCGTATCGTTTAAGGCTTTCATATTAGAGAATCCTGCAACAGCCATGGGCAGTATAGAACCTTCTGTTCCGCCCACAATGGCAGCTTTCGCATATCCGTGCTTGATGGCTCTGTAGCCTTCTCCTATGGAGTGGGTTCCGGAAGCGCATGCACTGACAGGCGCAAAAGAAGATCCCATGGCATTATACCTTATGGAAATTTCTCCTGCCGCCATATTCACAATGTTCATCGGAATAAAAAACGGGGAAACTCTCCCTGGTCCTTTTTCCATATACTTTGCCATATTGGCTTCCATAGTCGCAAGCCCACCGATTCCTGATGAAATCAGCACACTGAGATCAAATGGATCATAGGCATCCGCAAGCTTTGCGTCAAGTACCGCTTCCTCAGCAGCAACCACGGCCAGCTGCGTGAATCTGTCCATTCTTCTGGCTTCTTTCTTTCCGATTTTCTCTTCAAGATCGATTCCTTTGACCTCCGCAGCAAGATGCGCTTTGAAGTCCGTGGCATCAAAAGATGTGATGAGACCGATTCCGTTTCTTCCGCTAAGAAGACCCTCTTTCACTTCTTCACAATTATTTCCGATGGGTGAAACTACACCCATTCCTGTTACAACAACTCGATTCATATTCTTCTCCTCCTACATGCTCATGCCGCCATCAACAGCAATGACCTGACCTGTGATATAACCGCTTTCTTCACTGGCCAGAAAGTATGCGAGTTGAGCGATATCTTCTGTGTTTCCTAATTTTCCTGATGGAATTTCCTTCAGTATAGTTTCTTTCACCTTGTCACTGAGCACATCAGTCATCTCTGTCTCTATGAAACCTGGTGCTATGGCATTACAGGTGACGTTTCTTTTCGCAAGCTCCTTGGCAACGGACTTTGTAAGGCCGATGATCCCGGCTTTTGAGGCCGAATAATTGACCTGTCCTGCGTTTCCTCGAAGTCCTACCACGGATGAGATATTGATGATTCTTCCGAATCTTTTCTTCATCATCACTGCACTGGCATACTTTGTCATAAGAAAGCTTCCTGTAAGATTCACATCGATGACCTTGGTGAAGTCTTCAGCTTTCATGCGTAGCATCAGATTGTCCTTTGTGATACCTGCATTATTGATGAGCACCTCGATGCTTTCAAAGGCAGCTACTGCTTCCTTCACGATTCTTTCCGCATCTTCCGGAACGGATACATCTCCCTTCACACATATGTAGGATGCATTCATTTCCTTCAGTCTGCTTAGCAGTTCAGTTGGTTCATTCCTGCTGTAGTTCACTACCACATTCCAGCCTCTTTGTGCAAAGTACAAAGCGCATCCTGCGCCGATTCCTCTGGAGCTTCCCGTGATGATTGCTGTTTTATTTTCCATAATGCATCTCCTTCAGTTCCTTTACTGTGATGTTATATTCCTCTACACTGCTTATCGCATAAACCTTACCCTTCAGCTTGTTCTGCTTAAGGATGGACCCCAGAGCTTTACCTGGTCCTATAAGAATGTGTACATCCTCGTCTGTGCTTTCCAATCTACTCAAGCAGTCGCTCAGTCTCACAGGATGATCTATATGATTGGTCAGAATACCTCTGTAGTCGTCTTCTCCCTGATAAAAGTCTCCTTTGTAATTTGAAAGCACTGAGACTCTGTGGTTCATAAACCTGAAATCATTCAGGTATTCATGGAAATGGATGGCTGCGGTTTCCATCAGTGGTGTATGAAAAGCACCGGATACTGTAAGATAAGTGATCTTTTTCCCACCTTGGGCTCTGATCCTTTCTTCAAACTCCTCTTTACAGTTCTCTTCTCCACCCACCAAGGTCTGCTTAGGTGAATTGTAATTGGAGATATAGACGCCTGGTAGATTCTTCACCGCTTCTTCCACCTGATCCAGTTCCATGAAGGATACTGCTGCCAGAAAGCCTTTTTTCTCTTTGGCCGCATTCTGCATCAGCTGAGACCTTCTTTTAAGAATCCTGAAGGTATCTTTAGAATCAAGTACGCCAGCGTATGTCAGTGCGGCATATTCACCTAAACTGAGTCCCAGCACCTGGTCTGCCTGAATTCCTTCTTTCGAAAGAAGTGAAGCGATGCCGTAGCTCATGGTGAAGATGGCAATCTGTGCATTCTCTGTTTCATTTAAACTCTTCTCATCCTCTAGAATCTTCAAGAGATCCATTCCGCTGACAGAAGACGCCTCATGAACTAAGGCTTCATAGTCTTTGAATTCCTTATAAAAATCCAGTCCCATGCCCGTAAATTGAGCACCCTGTCCTGGAAACATCAGATTGATTTTCATATTCTTTTTTGCAGCTGCAGGCTGCTTCTCCTCTTTACTCATAGGGTACAAATGTAGACTCCGTCAGGAGTTCTTCAAAAAGCTCCTTGCATGTTCCTCTTTTGGAAACAAGGCCAGCAATCTGACCCGCCATGAAGGATCCCTTTTCAAGATCACCGACAATAACAGACTGATATAAGGAACCTCTCCCCAGAATTTCAAACTCTTCCATGCTTCCTCCGTTTTTTTCAAGGGCATCAAGTTTTCTGGTCAGCTTATTTCTGAGAACCTGAACCGGATGACCAGTGAATCTTCCGGTGACAGTCACATCAATATCGGATGCTTCCACCACCAGATTCTTGTAGTTTTCATGGGCTCTACACTCCGTTGAAGGAATGAAAAAGGTGCCCAGCTGTACACCTTCTGCACCAAGAATAAAGGCAGCATCCACACCTCTGTGATCTGCGATGCCTCCAGCGCCAATAACAGGAATGGATACCGCATCGGATACCTGAGGAAGAAGAACCATGGTGGAAAGTTTCCCGATATGACCTCCTGCTTCATTTCCTTCTGCAATCACAGCATCTGCTCCTTGCTTTTCCATCTTCTTCGCAAGTGCTACAGAGGGCACTACAGGAATCACTTTGATTCCCTGAAGATGAAATGCATCGATATATTTCCCTGGATTTCCTGCCCCAGTTGTGACGCAGGCGACTTTTTCTTCCAGGACAACTTTAATGACTTCTTCTTTATAAGGACTCAGAAGCATGATGTTTACACCAAAAGGCTGATCTGTCAGCTTTTTCGCTTCCTGAATCTCTTTTCTTATGATTTCACCTTCAGCATTACCACCTGCAATGATTCCAAGTCCCCCTGCATTGGATACGGCAGCAGCCAGTTTCCCGTCTGAAACCCAAGCCATGGCACCCTGAAATACAGGGTATCTGATGCCTAAAAGCTGGCATACTCTATTTTCCATTGTTCTACCCCACTAAGCTTCTGTTGCTGTTCTGATATATTCGACCACATCGTTTACTGTTTTCAAGTCGGTTGATTCCTCTATGGTGATGTCGAATTCTTCTTCCAGTTGCATGACGAGTTCCACCATGTCAAGAGAATCGATACCCAGTTCCTCAAAATTGGACTCCAGTGTGATCTCGTCCTCGCCCAGTGTAAGTTCCTTTACCAGTACCTCTTTTACTTTTTCAAAAATCATGATAATTCCTCCTAAAATTTAATATATTATTTTTTCCTGATAACATTAATCAATGAGACTTATTTGTTCCATTCAAGATATACCGCTCCGTAGGTGAGTCCTCCACCGAACCCGACTAGAGCGAGCTGATCTCCATTTTTCAGTTTGGAGGATCTATTTAATTCATCCAGCGCAATGGCAATAGATGCAGAAGACGTATTTCCTGTATTATGAATATTGACAAAGAATTTATCCATGGAAATATTCAGCCTTTTGGAAGCGGCTTCTATGATCCTGATATTGGCCTGATGTGGAACAATATGGTCCAGTTCATCTATATTCCCGTTGCCTCTTTCTACCGCTTCTTTCAGCGATTCAGGCAGGATATTCACAGCAAACTTATACACTTCTTTTCCATCCATATGAACCAGTTGTGGTGTAGATGCACCTTTCTGAAGGATATTGTTCACTGGAAAATCTCCTGTACTCAGGCAGGCTCCTCTGGAACCATCTGCCCCAGTAACAATCCCTCTGATTCCATCTCCTTTTGAAAGAACGGCAGCGCCTGCACCATCTCCAAAAAGAACACAGGTGGACCTGTCAGTGAAGTCAGTGATCTTTGTAAGCACTTCACTTCCAATGACGAGGATATGGTGGATATGATCACTTTTAAGCAGTCCTTCTGCCACTTCAAGTCCGTAGATGAATCCTGTGCATGCGGCATTGAGATCAAGGCAGGCAGCATTGACTGCACCAAGCTTGTTCTGAATATAGCTGCTGGTGTTCGGCACCAGTGAATGAGGTGTTGTGGTAGCAACCAGTATATAATCAACCTCTTCGGCCTTTATGCCTGCATCATCAAGAGCTGCTCTAGCAGCTTCATACCCTAGATCTCCAGTATTCTCATTTTCATCTGATATATGTCTTTCTTTTATTCCAGTTCGCGAGACAATCCACTCATCTGTGGTGTCCACATATTCTTCCATTTCTTTGTTCGTCACAATACGTTTCGGAAGATAACTTCCTGTCCCTGTTATTCTAGCCACAAATGAATCCTCCAATTTGATTTGATTATTAAATTATTTGACTATCAAACTATACAGCTGAAAATCAATACCCTCAATTACCATATTTTCGGAATTATCCTCTTTATACTGATGATTGCTCCAGATATCTCCTTTTATCTGTCATATCCATTTTTATAGATTTTAAAGATAAAATAAGATTTGTTTTTCTCTGCTCTCTAACGGCTCATGGCTCAGTTTCACTGCATTCCATCAGGTTTCGTAATTTAAGGCAATAAAAAAGACACCTTCTACAAGTGTCTTAAATTGATCCATATTAATGTGAAAGAAGCTGATTTCAGGATGCAAGATCGATATTGCTCTCTTCTACAAAGGCTTCTTTGGATGTCACGATGCCAAGATATGCGAAAAACAGATAATAGACCATAATGACCTGGATATTGAATAGTGCCTGCACAAGATAGCCGATGATTGCTGCAAGTAGAGGAACATAGGCTTCATGATTCTTCATCTTCTTCAGTCCTTTTTTCAGCGCGAAGAAAATAAATCCGAAGTAGGCTAAAAGAGACAGAACGCCTGATGATACTCCAATATTCAGGTACTCGTTGTGCGCCTTGTCCCAATTTCTGTATTTCCCGAAATCCGCTGTAATCTGACCTCTGAAATACATTTCCATCGCAATATACATAGTGTCCAGACCAAACCCGAAAAATGGTCTCATTCGGATAAGTTCTAATACTTTCCCCCAGACATAGACTCTAGAGGATCCCCCTAGATAGGCTGTTTCGTCATCCTTGATGATTTTGGATAGATCAATGAATAAGGAAAGAAATCTTGTCATGAATTCTGATCCTGAAGTGATCATGAAAAACAGAATCATAGCGATGCTCGTGAGAAGTACAACCAGTACTTTTTTCCATTCAGATTTCCTGAAACCACTTCTGATATGATGAAGAACTAGAAAAGCGATGAGTGCAATGAATGCGCCAATCCATGCCCCTCTCGTTCTTGTTGTCAGAAGTGCCAGAAAAAGAATGGCATAAGCTGCCAGTCCTAATTTCTTCCCTTTATAAAAATAAAGATAGATAGGCATAGGGATAGAAAGAACAAGATAGGACCCTAAAAAATTAGGATTTCCCATGGTGGAGAAAGCCAATCCCGTCCATTTGAACGCATAAAGATCTATGGGTACTGGGTCGAGTCTATAGAACTGGAGAAGTCCGTAAATGGCTACGAGGACTGAAGTCACGGAAACTATCGTAAAGAGATATTTTTCAATCTGCTTTGCATTTCTAGCGATGAGATACGCAAATCCATAGGCCAATAGTGCTATAAAACCGTCATGGCGGTATTTAGAGCCCACCAATGAAATCATCGGATCAATGGAAAGAAAGACAGAAATTAAAACAAGTATATAATACCCTGCAAAAAAACGGTTCTCCATCGTATTTTCCATGAAGATAATTTTATTATGCCTTTTAATTGACAGGTAAATGAAAACCAGTGAAATCACCAGTAGAAACCCAAGCTTTGACCATGCTGTCTGAAGTGTTCCGTTAATGGGAATGACAATCAGCGGTACTAGCCCGAGAATCAGATATAAAAGAAAATTGTTCACTTTGGTGGCATCGATGTCTCTTCTCATGTTTCCTCCATATGCAGAACCTGAATTCTAATTGTATTATACTAAAAAACTCACTATTATAACTGGATATTTCATGTCTTTTTCAACTTTTTAAGTTATATAAGACATGTCCTCATGCCAAATCTTTGAAAGACGTCTCTTCTCTAGTCAAGTGAACTCAAAAAAAAGCGAGAAGTAATTCGTCACTTATAAGTACGAAGCTTCTTGCCCTTCTTTTATGATGCATCAGCTTGCATTCACACCTATGGCTCTAGGCCTTATTCTTATAATAGATATTATTCGATAACAGATCGATTTTCTCCTCGTCCCCAATAGCTTCCTTGGCTGTCAGGATTCCAAGATAAGCGAAAAACAGATAGTAGACCATGACCACCTGGATATTGAACATTGCCTGCACCAGATAACCTATGATTGCGGCCAGTAGCGGCACATATGCTTCATTGATTTTCATCTTTTTAAGCCCTTTCTTCAGTGCGAAGAAGAGGAATCCAAGATAGGCTAGAAGAGATGGAATACCTGAAGATACTGCAATATTGAGATACTCATTGTGCGCTTTGTCCCAGTTCACATATCTTCCTAAATCTCCGATGATCTGACCTCTGAAATTCGCTTCCAGAGCGATATACATGGTATCAAGGCCAAACCCGAAAAATGGTCTCATCCTGATAAGTTCTACGACTTTCTCCCAGATATATACTCTCGTAGAACCGCTCAGGTAGGCAGACTCCTCTTGCTTGACGATGGTGGAAAGTTCATTGAAGACGGAAAAAAACCTCGTAAAGAATTCACTTCCTGATGTGAGTATGAAGAAGAGAATCACGGTGATACTCGTTAAAAATACAATCAGAATTTTTTTCAAATCAGCTTTTATAATCCCACTTCTGAAAAAATGAAGAATGATAAAAGCAATCAGTGCAATAAATGCACCTATCCATGCTCCTCTTGTTCTTGTAGTCAGTAGAGCCAGAAAAAGAACAGCATAGGCAAGCAGTCCTAATTTCTTCCCTTTGTTGAAATAGAGGTATATAGGCATAGGTATGGAAAGGACTAGGTAGGAACCTAAAAAGTTAGGGTTTCCCATGGTGGAAAAAGCTTTACCGACCCATTCAATTGCATAAAGCTGTAGAGGCACAGGATCCAGTTCATAGAACTGAAGAATCCCGTAAACAGCCACAAGAACTGATGTCAGTGTTACTATAGGAAAAATATATTTCTGAATCTGTTTTGTGTTTTTTGCGATGAGATAAGCAATGACATAAGCAATGAATGCTAAAAAACCGTCATGACGATGAACGGATCCGAACAATGATATCAATGGATTTACCGAGAAAAACAGGGAGATCAAAACGAGGATGAAATATCCTCCTAAAAAACGGTTCTCCATGGTATCTTCTATAAAAGTAATTTTATCACGTCTTTTCACTGCAAGGATGATAAAGACCAGAGAAATCCCCCACAGAATAGCCAGCTTCGTCCATGCTGTCTGAAGTGTTCCGTCAATGGGAACAATAGCAAGGGTACCAGACCGACGATCATATATAACAGAAAATTATTCATATTGGCGACTTTGATGTCTCTTTTCATGTTTCCTCCATAAGTAGTACAGCACCTTAATTCTATTAGTATTATACTAAAAGCCATAAAGTTTTCACTGTAGTATTCTATCCCTTTTCCTGATTTTTTCCTGATTTTTTCATAAATAAAAGACACATCCTCATGACATGCCTTTCGTCACTATTCAACCTTTGACAGGTTCTTTGATTGTTTTGATCTGGAAGAAGAAATAATAGTATAGAAATACGATCATTCCTGCCATAAATATCTTACCGTATCTGTTTGGCATGGCCATAAAAGATAAAAGCATCATTGTTGTTGCAAGTGTGAGCAGTGAAGCTTTTGTTCTCACAGTCATGGCTCTATTCTCATAATAGGATTCCAAGTACTTCTTGTACAGCTTTGTTGCGGTGAACCAGTCATTGAACCGGTCAGAACCTCGAGCAAAGCAGGCAGAAGCCAGCAGTAAAAATGGAGTGGTGGGTAGCACTGGTATTAGTGCGCCTATGGCTCCCAGTCCGAAGAACAGAAACCCTAGGGTAATATAGATCACTTTCAAGGGCTTAGCCTCCTAACGTTTTGAATGTTTTACCATAAATTAATTTTTAGTATGCCACAGCTGTTAAATATTGTCAATCAAAAGCAATCAGGTCTGTATTTCTACAGGCCTGAATACTTACTATATTGAGATTTTTTAAATCAGATTCTTCGAGTGTGATCATCTCCGACGGTTCTCTGCAGTTCAGCTAACCTATCTAAACCTTCTTCATCAATATTATAATCTCTTTTGACATCATATATACCTTCTAAGGTTGCAAGTTCATCTTCATACATCTTTACTCTTTCAGTAAGATATTTGATTTTCTTTTTAAGAAGTTTAACTTCTTTGCTGGTATTCTTGACTTCCTTGTTTTCCAGATTCTCCCACTTTTCTCCTAGTGCTTCTTTTTCTTCTGATACTTCTTTTTCTCTGGTGTTTTGAATGTCTTTATTCATATGCTGAACACAAATAAATGTGTCCATTCACCTCCTTGAGTATTGGTAGCTTAGTTCTAACGTTCTCTACATTATACTTCATGAGATTAAATAGCCTCGGAACATTCTATGAACACTAAGATAATATTTGCTTATCTAGTGAAAACATCGATGCTGTCACGAAGAAACTCTGCTGCGCCTTCCTTCTCTTTGTCATAGTATGCTTTAAATCTTTCATCTTCCACATACATTTCTGCCAGTCCCCTATGGGCTGCTTTTGAGTAAGACGGCCAGTAGATACAAATCCACTCTTTGTGGAGCGTTGCCACTTCCTGAGCCATTGGTGAGGAAGGATCTTTTCCATCCATGGCTTCATAGAGCTTTTTAAGGATTTGAGTCGCCAGCATCTCGGCTTTTTCATGAGTTTCCTCAGATTGCTCTGAATATTTTCTGTTTGATTCTTCTACTACCTCTTCCCCATATTTCTCTCTGATTTCCTTTCCGTATTTCTCCTCATTGATCTTGAGATTCTTTTCCTTCAGTCCCTTGAACTTTTCTGTATCTTTCATTTTAATCATTCCTTTCATTTCAAGTATGCTCTCATCTAATGTTTCCAGCATGAGATCGATCTGTTTTCTTTTGGCAATCAGTTTTTCTTTATGTTCTTTCAGTGTCTCTTCCCTGTCATAACCTGAGTTACTTAAAAGGATTGCGATCTTTTCCAATGGCAGATCGAATTCTCTGTAAAAAAGGATCTGCTGCAGCTTATTGATCTCTTTTTTGCCATAAATTCTGTAGCCACTGGAACTGACTCTGGATGGAGATAGAAGATCGATTTCATTATAATATCGAAGAGTTCTTGTACTCACACCTGCCATTCTACTGATTTCTTTAATGGTATATTCCATATGATCACCTCTGTGTTTTATGATACACCTTTACGCAACGTTAATGTCAAGAAAAATCTCAAAAAAAATAAGACCTCATTCGAGGTCTATAGAGCCATGATCAATAAAATAATCACTGCAATGGGTGAGAAATACCATGAGTACTTCTGCATCTTTCGATACATGGAAGGAACTTCGATGGCACCCTTGTATTTCAGGTTCTTTAGTCTGAAGAAGAAATCAGGGAAGATCATGTCGATGATCATAGAAAGTAAAACAAGACCAGCAACCAGCAGTATAGACATATTTCCACGGTATCTTTCATTCAGACGATTAGCAACCAGTACAAGAAGCATCGGATCAGGATTTTCTTCGTTATAGTTATCATCTTCTGCTGTATGATAAGTGTAATAGGACACTGTTTCCCCTTCATTGTCTGTCAAGGTTCCATTATCCCGAAGCAAAGTTCCATTATAGATCAGTGCGTTCTCATCATCAAATATCCGGATTTCTTTTCCATCCGATGAGGATTCAAGAACATATTCCTTAGAATCTTCTTCTATGGTCAATTCCACCAGTTTGTCAGCCTGACTCATTTTAATCACTTTGATTGAAGTGTTCCCTGCTTCGCTTTTTCCTGAAAAAACTGTGGAAATGGAGTCAGAGACTTTTGGGTTCTCTCTTAAAAAGGACCCATAATAATCTACCCCTGTCTGAAAGAAGTTTCCTAAGTAAAAATACAGTAGAATAACCGCTGCAATAACAACGGGTAAAATCAGCCATCTTTTAGTTTTAAATTTTAAATTTAATTTATTAATCATAATGTTTACCTTCATTTCTTAGAGTTAACTTTCATATTATAGCACAAGTTTACAGTTTGTTAAATCTTTTAGTGAATTAATGCAATATTACAATGATATCACGCTCGATTTGATGATTTATAATAATAGAATTTCCTTAATTTCAGCTGAAGAAAACAAGAGGATTATGTTCTCCTAATCACAAGAAATGGAACAATCAGCCCGCTTAGGATGCTGATTGTTCCATTTAATAATACTAGACTATACAGTTTTTATTCGGTCTCTTTTCTTTGTAGATTAGCCACATACATAGCAGGCCGGTTGAAGATTCTAAATTTTACTCCTCCAATTCCTGGGCTTACCACAATCTTTTTGTTCTCTTTCACGTAGAGACCTTTGCTGTATTTAGGAAATAAAGTTCGATCCGGAGATAGAATACCACCTATCAAGGGAAGTCTCACTAGACCTCCATGAACATGTCCTGAAAAAGTAAGATCGATTCCATATTCAGCATACACATCGAAATAGAGTGGATTATGAGCAAGAAGTATTGTAAAGCCATTACTAACCATATCGAATCTGTTTATCAGCTCTTCTTTTCGAAGACCTATTCTTCCATTTTCATCATAGGTATTTCGCAGATATTTTCTAGGAAGTCGAAGCCCATATAGTGTGATCCGATCTTTACCTCTTTCAAGAGACACCATCTCATCATCAAGATATTTTATACCGGAACCATGTAATACAGAAATCAGTTCCTTCTTTTCCACTTTGGAGAGCTCATCTTCATGATTCCCATCCACAAAGTAGGAAGGATACTTATGTGCTATGCCTTCAATAAGCATCCTGAAGTGATCTTTTCCAGAACTTTGTTTATCGATCATATCACCAGTATAGAAAATCATATCTGGGTTTAGTTTCATTATCCTACGGATCAGTTTTTCATTTCCTTTTCCATAACAGCTGTTATGAAGATCTGAAATATGAAGAATCCTATAACCGTGAAACCCTTTCGGAACATCCGAAGAAACAACTTTAATCTCTTTCACGGTATACGTATAGTTATTGAAGTAATAGAGCATCGCTGCTACGATCACTAGGGTGATTATTATTTCCATCTAAGTTCCTGTTTCCTTTACCAATACTAATTTCCAAAATGCTGCGTTCCAAGTAGAACTTTATACCCTTTGAAATAGGCTCCTGATTCCGTGGCACGGACAACACCTACACCAATATATTTATGTACAGGACTCAGCATCTGTTTATTATGACCGTCAGAATTCTGCCATCCTGTAAAAAGCTCTTCGGCATGAATACTGGTGGAAAACGCGGAGTTAGATACAAAAGCAAGGTTTTCACCGATACCTGTATACTTCAGGTTCAGTTTTTTCCATAGCAGGTAATCAAAAGGTCTATTATCCAGATTCGGATTGTCATGACTGAAATAATCATACTGAAGCATAGCTAAAGATTTATATCTGGCTGACTGAGACAGATCTTCCCTTCTTTCTAATGGATGTAGATCATACTCCTGCCTGTATGCATTGAGCCTTTCAAGGATATAATTTTCTGATTCCACATCAAATTCATATGCATAATTGAAAGGAATCTCTAGAAAAGCGTGCTCCATACTACGGCTCACATAGTTGATCTCTTTCTGTCCATGTTCCAGCTGTTCTGACTGTATCTCTTCAGACTCATCATTTTTATCCATATCGTCATTATCACGAACCCCGTCAATATAATCCATCAGATTTTCAAAAACTTCATCCAGAGAATCCCCTAGGGAATCAAAGAATTCATTGGCTTTTTCTTCAAACTTATTGATTGATTCTTCAACAATATTAATCTGCTTATCCAGATTATTACTGCATCCAGTCAGTGTTGCACTAATGAGCGCCACTAGCAGTAGCAGAGAATAAATTCTTCTTTTACCCTTCATAGTCTTTTCCTCCAGTCTAGTTGGTAGACTTATCATATTAACATTCTAATCCAATTTTATTAAGAAAGCATGAAAGTCATCTGAACAATTGCCTATATTGAATTTATCTACGTTAAAAGCCTTTTCTTATAATAAGGGATACTTATCATAAGAACTTCACCAGACTTATTGAGAAACAAAAAAAGCCTCCAGAAGAAGCTTTTTAAGAATAGTTCACTTTATTTTCGTTTTCACATTCACGAATCCATAATAGAGACCCGCACCGATTTCAAAAAGCGTGATTACACAAATTACTGCGATGATCCCATTTCGAAGCAGATCTAGATCAAGAATAGCCTCTGTTCCTGTCTTTTCAATGACCTCTTCAAGAAATACCATGAATCTTCTATTTAACAGGTCCCTATTGGAAAGAACAAGAACTGTCACACCAAGATTAACAAGTGAATCAACAGCAGTAAGAATTCCGAGTAGCTCATTCCATCTTCCATAGATCAGTTTAAGAATCGAAACTAGAATGCTAAGCCCTCCAGAGATGAGAATGATGAATTTATATCTTGCTATGATGTCCCCATTGAATATTCTGATGGTGTCATTTTGTGTATAGATTGCAATCAGGTCGTTCCTGTATACGAATATATAGAGGAAGACAATCGTCATGACCAGCGTGATGACCATTTCGATTTTTGAAATCTTTTTCCGTCCGACATCTGGGATTTCTTTCAGGTTGGAGACCTTGAATGGTTTCTCTATGGAACTAAGCACTTCATCAGTTGAATCCGTTCTTTCAATAATCACAAAAATCACAGTGACCCAGAATATAAGTCCGACCAGCACTGAAAATATCGTAGTGAATCCACTGATGATGACACCTATGATTCCCCCTAGTGAAGCAATATCTCCAACTTCTGTTATCAGTTCCAAAGTGAAAGTGATGATGCCTATAATGACCGCAGCAACTGCAACGATTTTCAGAACTTCCAGATACAGATGATAGACCTTTGGCCCTATAATATAGTGCTCACTACTCATGTAGGATAAAGCCAGTTTAAAAGGACTGCCCATTTCTTCCAGAATCCTGACGATATTCTCTTCACTAGGATCATCTCCAAGCATATCAGAAATATTTGCTCTTAACTCTTCAGATATTTCTGCTCGATCTTTTTCAGGTAAGTATTTTACAACTGCATAGATGTACCGATCCACATAATTCATTATCAGCCCTCCTTCAGGATATTTTGCATCGCATCAACCGATCTATTCCATTCCAGTTTAAGAAGTGTATAGACTTCATCGCCTAATGGACTTAATTTATAATATTTTCGAGGTCTTGATTCTTTGGTGCTCCATTGGCTAAGAAGTATACCTTGCTTTTCAAGCCTTCTAAGTAGTGGATAGAGTGTATTTGATTCAATAGGAATCTTCAGATTCACGAGTTTTTCAAGCAGCGAGTATCCATATTCTGGCTCTTTAAGCTGACTTAAAACAGCCAGCGTAATGGATCCACGTTTAAGTTCCACAAGGAACGTGTTCATAAAGTCATTTTTTGTATCCATATTCATCACCACTTTCATTATACTGTATGACGCACTATATAATCAAGATAATACATTAAATTGCCTCAATTTAGCCCAATAAAAAAACCTAGACTTTCGTCTAGATTTTCTTATTGTTCATCTACGTGTTCTCTTATTTCCAGAATGTTGTCATTATGCGCCAAGTCTCTAATTACCTGGAAAACATTGAGTGATCTAGGCAAATTGACCGTATAGATACAGCTCTTCACACCATCCACAGGATTGGTTAAAAAGTGAATATCCACAACATGAATGTTCTGTTTTTCAAAATAATCATTAATATAGTCCACTGCCTTTGATCTTTTTGAAAAATCAACATCAATTTTCATGTTCATATCACCATGGAAAAGTTTGTTCTGGATTCTCTTTAATGAGATAAGAACAAGTACACATATTACCAGTGCTGCAAGACTGATCACATAATAACCATATCCGATTGCAAGCCCTAGTGTAGCTACGAGCCAGAGAGTTGCTGCTGTTGTAAGTCCCTTGATGGATCCTTTGTTATGAATGATTGTACCAGCCCCTAGAAAACCGATACCGCTGATTACCTGAGCACTCAGTCTTCCATAGTCTGCTCTCAGGATATCTTTTAAATTAGGATTAATCAGTACTCTACGAATGATTTCTTCATTCATGTTCACCTGGATCAGAGAAATAACAGTTGCACCAATACATACGAGAATGTGAGTTCTGAAACCAGCTGGCCGGTTCTTGTATTCTCTTTCGTATCCGATGGCACCACCAGCAAAAACGGCAATGGCGAGCCGTAGTAAGATTTCTTCGTAGGCCATTTTGCTCACCTCTTTTTATAAACTATTTTCAATTATAGCCCATTATAGATATAATGTAAACATTTACCTGGTAATTCCGGTTAAATTTAACGGTATAGTTAATATTAAAACATTCTCAAATTTAATAATTACGAATTATATCTATATTGATTTTTCAATGAAGTATAATTTAGTATAGAGAAGATAACCAGGTGTACATACCGGATCAGTGAAATCATCAAAAATGAAATCTGTAAAAAAATATATAGAACAGAAGCACATTCTGATTTTTTTGTTTTATTACCTGATGGTACTTTCATACGAAAAACTGAAAAAACAAGCTCCAGCTCGTAATAGTTAGAATTTTCTATTATTTTATCTTTATCTTCCTCTGATGAACTTTAAAGGGTTTTTTTGGACCTCAATATTCTTGAAAAATCGGCCAATATTCTCTACAATAAAATCAAGAAGAGGGATACCCTTATCAGAGAATCAAGTGATAATCTATAATGGTTATTCAGCTTCAAGAATTCACCAAAACAATTTCAGATTCCATTTTAAACCTTAAACCGTTCAACCGAATCAAAATTCAAATGGTTTTTAAATTGAATTGGATGAATTCGTTGGGTAACTTAATTGCAGAGTCTCGAGTCTATAAGAAGATGCTTGAAACGTATCGTTGTTAGACATGAAACAGTTAAGTTATACCAAAAAGGAAAGGAGTGTACCATCATTAGTACACCAACAAACCAGACTCAGCTGGGATGGCTATTCGAATAATCAATTACTTTATGTTTTATTCTGTAAATTGATTATGAGGATGCCATCCTAGCACTGTGTTGAGATCGTTGAGAGTACACCCTTGTCTCATTATTGATAGTAGAAGAAAGGATGCAGGAAAGCCATAAGGCGCCTGCATCCTTTCTATTTGACTATGATTATCCTGTTACTCATTCTCATTTTTAATGAATCAGTCATAGGTTTCCACAAAGCGTTTCACCTTATCAACTGGTATTGCACTGCCACCTCGACCCTTCACATCTTCAATCATGATGGTTGTAATAAACGGCTTTGCCATATCCTGGTCAATAACAGAGAACCATCCTATTTCAGCTTTGTTCTCCACAGGTCCGATTTCGGATGTCCCTGTTTTTCCTGCAAGGGTTCTTCCTGAAATATAGGCAGCATGTCCGGTGCTCTCAGGAGATTCAATGATCTGCGTCATATATCCTAATACCTGATCAGCCACTTCTTCTCTGATTACATTGACTATAGCGGGCGGTTCATCATCCATGAAAAGTTTGAGCTGTTTCAATTCGCCATTATCTGCAATTGCTGTATATGCTTTTGGAAGCGTCAAACTATTGAAAAGAACCTGTCCCTGTCCATACCCTGAATCTGCCAGCAGCACATCCGAACTGAATTCCCCACCGGTTGTGATCTGTGAGGTATCAAATCCGAATCCGTACTGGTCGTCTTCACCGACCCCGAATTTTGACATTCCTTCAAGGAAGGATTCTTCTCCGATTTCAAGTGCCATCTGGGCGAAATAGATATTATCGGAGTAAATAAAAGCTTTCTCTATATCTACAGGGATACCTGGATCTATAAGTCTTGTTACAAAATAATTCCCCCAGCTTTCATCTTTCTGCCATTTTTTACCTTGAATGTCGATGACCTTTTGAAGATCCACAGCACCATTTTCAATGGCGATGGCGGCTGTTAAAGGTTTAATGGTCGAACCAGGTACATAAAGTTTTGTAAATCGATTGAAAAGCGGTTTCATCGGATTATTCAGAAGTTTATTGTAGTCTTCCTGGGTCTGTCCAAGAATAAAAGAATTTGGATCATAGGACGGAGAACTTACAAGAGCCTCTACCTCTCCAGTCTTGTAATTCACCACAGATGCGGTCCCCATCTCCTCTTTCATCTCCTCATAAAGACCTGCCTGCTTATTGATGTCGATGGTCAATATGAGGTCTTTTCCTTTATTGTTCTTAAAAGTGGAAAGAACTTCCTTCATCTTTCCATCTTTATCCAAAAGAATGACTTCATTTCCCATCTGCCCTCGTAATTCTTTCTCATAAAGAAGTTCAAGACCCGCACGACCTACTCTCGTATCAATCGGAAACCCTAATGGTTCCAGTTCCACATACTCTTCCTTATTCACAAGGCCAAGATATCCTGTGAGATGCGCTGTGGATTCCTTGTAGGGGTACACACGGTCTTTGATTTCTCTGTAGATGATTCCCGAATACTGCGCATAAAGACTATCTACTAAGGCTTTCTTATCCATAGACACCTTGATCATATCGACAAAAGTTTCCTCTTTTACCCAGGATAAACTCAGTCTGTTTCTGATATACTCTTCTGTCAGCCCCAGATTTACTGCCATGGCTTTTATGGCTTCATTTCTTTTGCTTCCAAGTCGTCCAGGTACCATACCTACCCATAATACTTGTCCATTTACTGCAATAGGCTCCATGTTCCGATCGAAAATTTCACCTCTTAAAGGACCTACTTCCTCGGTTACAATCTGATCACCGGGCTCGTATTCCGGATAAACAAGCTTTGATGTATAAGAAATCAGATAATTTTCATTTTCATCCTCATCCAGTTCTTTGACAACCTTCACATCGAGGCTGTATGTTGTCTCCTCTTCATTACGGGTAAGTGTGATATCCATAGGAATTCTCGATATATCTTCACTCAGAATTTTTCGTTCCATATCGAAGGAATCCATTCTACTGACCATTTTTGCATCTGTAATCGGGATCGCTTCATAGATACTTTTGTAGGTTGAAACATATTCTTCTTCAGAAATGGTTTCCTTGCTGCCCGAATCAAGTAAAGAATACATCTTTTCAAAATCCAGCACTTCAAAAGCGTCTATGTAACCATAGAATGTATCCAGCGGATCATGGGATTCCTCTTCATTACATGCACTTAAAAGAAACACCAGCGGTACCATTAAAACAAACAATAATAATTTCTTCAATGTAAAAACCTCCTCATGATTATCCAAGTAAATTACTCATACAACCCAATGAGCTTTTTGTACCAGTAGGGTATCGGTGTCGATGTATCAGCATAGTCAGCCAGTGTATTATCAATCATTTTGAATATAAAGCCCATACTGTCAGGAGAATACTTTTCGGCCCAAGGTATGGATCCGACGGCATTCGTGACCGCATAGAGTTTTAAAAGTTTCCAGAATGTCATGGGGGGAACCCCCTTGAAATATCCATGCAGCAGTCCCTTTGAGAATTGCGGACTGAAGCTCGAATTCATGGTCATTCGATCAAACTCTTCATAAGGATCCCCGAAGTCGTATCGATTAAAATCGATGATGTACACTTTTTCGTTTCTTACTACCATATTTCCTAAATGATAGTCTCCGTGAAGAAGAACTGTAGGTCTTTCATCCAGCAAATGACGATTTTCTGCAAGAAACGGAATATACGCTTCCAGTTTTTCCATTTTCACTGTTCCTTCTCGATAGGCAGTGATCTTATCCGTTATCTTGCGATTGTAGCGTGTTTTGACATCTTCAAAGCCCGGTTTTTCCACTTCATGAATCTTACAAAGTATGATTCCAGCCTGAATGCCTAAATCATACTGCAGAATCGGATCAAGAGAGCAGATGACCTCTTTGAGATCATTCCCTTCAACGTAGTTGTATATAATATAGGAATGAACTTCATCTAAGGCTCCGTAGGACACTGGCCTTATGATCTGATCAACCGAATCTATAGAAGCGATCGCATCATATTCCTCCATCTGTTTTTCCACAGACTTCTTCTCACTTATTCTTAATGTGAATTTTCCCTCGCTTCCAGATAGCAGGTATTTCTTGTCGAGTGACCACCCTTTATCAAG
This sequence comes from uncultured Proteiniclasticum sp., assembly GCA_964643785.1. Classification (GTDB taxonomy): domain Bacteria; phylum Bacillota; class Clostridia; order Clostridiales; family Clostridiaceae; genus Proteiniclasticum. The sequence continues at coordinate 745 of CAZXUT010000022.1, read as the reverse complement.
CAGTTCCACTTTATGTTCTGGAAACAGTTCTTTTATCTTTTCAATCATCATACCTCTCCTTCCTGACACAACCGAGTTCTGAAGGGACTTTCTACTCTTATTATACCATTCTTTCACAGAGCTTATTCTGAACGTTCTATTATAATTGATGTTCATTCCACCCAAAGCAAAACAGCCACAAGGATTCTCGTCGGTTCTTTCTGAACATTGGGTAATGTATATATAGAGAATATGCTGGCGGTTTGAGAAAAACTGCCAGCATATTTCATATTAAAGCAGACAGTTTAAATTCTTCCCCTTGAGGTAGAAATGCCAGTTTACATTTTTTCGTAAGGTTGACTAACCCGCTTCTCCCGTATACAATACGCTTAAGCAGCTTGAATTTGTTGTTGTTTCCTTCAACAAATCCAGAGCTGGTGGGATAGGATATCGCGTTCTTGACGGGAGCGATATCCTTTTTAATTCCATGACAAAAGCTCTTAATTTCGCTGTCTTCAAATTTCTCCAGAAACTCATCCAACTTGTCCGGTTCATCACCCATGATAATGCCATGAAATTCCTTGAAAATCGACTCCACCCGAGCCGCTACCGGATATTTTTCTTTGATCTTATCGATGTATATGCCTACTTTTTCGTCTTTTTTGACCTTAGGATTACATGTCAGCAAATATTTCAGAATCTCTGTCCGTCTTATAACGATGACATCGAGAGGAAGGACCTTTTCCATCAGATAATTCCAATGTAA
>CAZXUT010000021.1:0-43732 GCA_964643785.1 uncultured Proteiniclasticum sp. | reverse complement strand
TCTCTTTTCCGGTAAAATCACCACTGGGATTTTCAGTGGGATTTCTTTATATACCTGATGAAAGCCCAGAAGATCTCCGATTTTAAGAGAGGCTTCTTCAATGTACCATAGCCCTCTTTTTTTACCATGAATGTGATATACCCTTTTCACTCTCTGAAAAGGAAGAAGAAAAAGACTGTAGCTGTTTTCTTCAATAGAAAGTGCTTTATCATAATACTCATCCACACGAAGAAAAGGAACTGAAACAAACTTCCTGTTTTCAATAACAGGTGTAAGTATAATTTCTTCCCCGATTTCATAGACTTTCTTATCCGCTTTTGTTTTATACAGAAGATTTCTTCCTGAATAATGAAAAAGAACCTCATTCAGGATAAAAGTCAGAAGCAGAATGCCTATAAAAATCCAGAGCATCAGCTTTCCTCCAGATTTTCCAGGGGAACCTTGATCTCTCTCATGATCATTGTGATTCTTGAGATACAATCCTCAACACTGCTTGTATCCTCTAGAAGGATTCTGTGATTCAGCGTATGAACGGCCATGTCCTGTATGTCTTCCGGGATGATGTAGTCTCTGCCTTCAAGGGCAGCCTTCACCTGTGATGCTCTATAAAGGGCAATGGATCCTCTCGGACTTACACCCAGACTGATTTCTTCATGGTCTCTTGTAGAACGCACAATATCCAGAAGATAATCCATGACCTCATCACTGATTGTGACTTTCCTGATTTCTTCCATCATGAAGAATATGCTCTCCATATCGGATACGGTTTTAAGATTTTCAAGAACTTCACCTAAGGTATTAAGAAGAATAATCTTCTCTTCCGCTTTACTTGGATAGCCAAGCTTGATTCTCATAAGGAATCGATCCATCTGCGCTTCAGGAAGCGGAAAGGTTCCATAGGACTCAATGGGATTCTGCGTTGCCAGTACCATGAAAGGTTTCTTCAGCTTTCTCGTTTCACCGTCAACTGTAATCTGTCTTTCCTCCATAGCTTCCAGTAAAGCTGCTTGAGTTCTTGGCGTTGCACGATTGATCTCATCAGCCAATATGATATTGGAAAACAGAGGTCCTTCTCTGAATTCGAAGTCCTTGGTTTTCTGGTTATAAAAACTGACTCCTGTAATATCACCAGGAAGAAGATCCGGTGTAAACTGGATTCTCTTGAAAGGCAGATCCAGTGTTTTTGAAAAAGAACGGACCATCATGGTCTTCCCCATTCCCGGCAGATCTTCCAGAAGGATATGCCCTTCTGACAAGAAGGCGATTAGAAGCAGCTCAATTTCCTTGTCTTTTCCGATGATGACTTTACCGACATTTTCCAGTACCTTGTTTTTGAGTTCAACAATCTGATTCATAAATCCTCGCTTTCAACATTAAAAATATTTTTGCACGTCTTTTAGCTTCTCACGGATGACCTCCCGGTAATCCTTTACATATGTTTTCTATAATTAATATACACTGATTTTTCCTTTGGGTCTAACAAATCCTTTCTCTTCATCACCACTTTCCCCTCTTCCTGTTCTACTTGAACTTATTTTACATTAAAACAGCCAAAATCCCGAAGAAGTTCGGGGTTTAACATTAAAAAGTTAAGCTATAATACAGTTAATGAAGTAGACTCAGGAAAAATGAAGAAGAGAAGGAGACGATATGAAAGGAAATAGAGTAATTCTGACATTCATTTGTTTCATTCTGTTCTTTTTTCTTTTCATGTTGTTGAAAGAAGAGAAGAAGCTGCAGCCTCTTGAAGTTACTCATAGTACAGAATATGAGCATAATTATTTTGTCATAAAAGAGCAGATTCGAAAGAACTATTCTATCAGCGGTTCGCACATCAAGATCATACAAAAAGAGAGAAAAGACAATATTTCTTTCGTTCTGTTTTCCTTCATGGATGAGGAGCATCAGTATATAGGTCAATTATCTTATGATGACAATAACCCTGGTAACAATAGCATCCCATCAGAAAATATTCACACATTGAAAATCCATTCTTTGAAAGACAATAAAACACCATTCAAGATGATGACCAGTATGATAAAAGTGGACCAGATGGAATACTGTTTCTACTATGGGTGGATCAATGATGTAAATGTCAAAAGAATTGAATTTGATTTCATCGACAGAAGTTTTGATGTTCATCCTGATGGCCAGAGATTCTTTTATCTGCTTCGAAATAAAAATATGAAAATGAATAAAGCCACCGCCCTGGATTCAAATTCCCTTGTGATTCAGGAATACAGCTACTGATGAAGATCTATTGCCACGCTTGACCAAACATCCCTGGAACACAATCAGATTGTTCCAGGGATGTTTTATGTTTCTTTTTCTATTTATCTGTAAATAATCGGGCTACTACTCATATTAATTGGCTTGTCGAATAACCAGTTACTTCACGATGAAGTCTTGAACACGACACAGCCAGATCATATGGTCGCTTCCTTCACCCCAGTAATCTTTCACTATCTTATAGGGTTTCCCGAATTTATGAATCCACTTTTTCTGTGCTCTTTTATAACCACTATCCAGGCAGAAGCTTTCAATTCCACTTATGTGAAGCTCTTTCATCAATGAGCTGATCAGTACTGATCCGATGCCACGATTCTGATAATCCGGTAGCACGAAAAGACTACCCAGTTCTCCGATGTTTTCAAGCTCATTTTCAGTGCACTTTTTAATGATTTCCCCACAAGGGCCAAAGGATATCGTCCCAATGGTCAAATCATCTACTCTAGCAATGAGGAAATGAATGTTATTCTCTTCACTGAAAGATGCTTCCAGCATACGTTTTTTATACTCTATCTCATCAGTAATATCCTCTTCCAGATGTCCCAGTCCTTCCTTCTCAAACGCATCTCTGATTGTCTTTTCGAATACCAGATCTGTGGAATCAACATCAGTATATTCTGGACTTATTATAATAAATTCAGGTTTTTCAGAAGCATATCGCACTTCTCTTCTCTTGTCTTTCTCCAACTTTCCTCACCATCCTGGTTAATACTTTTGCCATGTTCTTCAAATCGGAATCAGCTTAGCAGGTCTTCAATCTCAGAGACAGCTTCGTTCAAAGACTCTATTCTTCTACGTAAAAGCGTTTTCTGAGGACTCCCTTCTGTCTGCTTCAAGAAAGTCTTCTCTAGAGATGGTAAAAGACCCATCAGTGTTCTGCGTGCTTCTTCCAGTTCTTCTTTGGAGCAGTCCATCGAATTCTTATACCATCTGTTTTCAAGGACCGCCAAGCCTATTTTAAACGCTTCAAGTCTCTTTTTTACCAGGGTTATATTTGCACCCTTTTCTGTCATCTGAATCAATGCCTTCTCAGATTTTCTTATGGTGGACTGAAATGATTCAATTGAAATCTTCTTGTCCGCTTCGGTTGTATTACCCATTTCCATCCCCTTTCTCCTTATGAACTGTTCTTGTTCAAAAATTTCGTTCTAGTCTAGAAAACCATATTTTTTCAACGCATTCCAGTAGCCCATAAGATAGAAATCCGTCTGCATTCGGACGTCCTCATCAGACATGATCTCCAGTGCTTTGAGAACTTCACCAGTAAATTCTACAGGACTGTTCCCATTGGCTGTAATGATCTTCCCATCACGCACCGCATTTTCCATGAGAAACATTTCTTCATTCCTGTAATTATCCAGTTCTTTTATCTCCATCAGATCATTGCCTGTATGTTTAACATCATTTAAAAAACCTTCTTTTGCCGCATAGTAAGTGGTATCACAGATGAAACCGATAATCTTTCCTGAAGCTTTAAATTTTTGCACAACAGGTGTCACTTTATCAGCAGCTTCTGAACGCCAGGAATTACCTCCTATAAGAATCAGTGCATCCGCATCCTCTGGTATGTCATCCAATTTCATATCAGGAATCACCGTCATGTTTCCCAAAGATTTTTTTGGTTCCAGATCAGTAGATGCCCAGAGAACTTCATTGGATAGTCCCAGTTCTTCATCAAGCAGTATAGTAGACAGATACGCTCCTTCCCAGTCTGCAAATTGGTCAAGAATTATAAAAACCACTTTTCTACTCATTTTATCAACTCCTTTCTACGATTATACCATTTTCTCTCATCTGCTTCATTTCAACCATATCCATTGCACACCTTACACTCTAGAAAAAAACAACCGTCTACTTTTCGGAAATGTTCCGATCGGTAGACGGTTATTAACTCATCAGCTGTAAACCTGGTTCATATTTTTTTCAGAAGCTCTATATCGCTTCCTTTCAATGAATGGGACTCTGTATCACAACTGACTTGAGAACAGACTTTACTTTGAGGACATCCTGAACATTTGATGCCGTTCTTCTTATCCTTCACAACTTTCATTACAGCAGCCGCCAGGATGATCCCGATCACAAGAAGTACTATCATATTTTCTATCATATCAAGCAGTCTCCTTTATTTTCTCCGAATCGAATTTCTTTTTCCCGTACATCAGATATAGCACGAATCCGATCATAAGGGAAACCGCGATGAATCCCGGTAGGAAAGCATTCCCCACTGTTCCAGTTGTAATGAATGTTCCAATCTGATAGACAAAGAAAGCTGTCGTATAACCCATACCTAACTGGAAACCGATTCCTGCCCAAAGCCACTTCTTGCTTTCCATTTCCGAATTCATTGCCCCGATGGCAGCAAAACATGGTGGAGTGAAGAGATTGAACATAAGATAGGCAAGCGCGCTGACGGATGTCAACCCCATGATTTCAGCAATGGTAGCCGCTCCTGAAATCATGACAAGCTCTTCGGTGTTGATGAAGTTTGTGATTCCATAGACCACCGCTAAGGTACCTACCACATTTTCTTTCGCGATGAATCCGGTCACTGCCGCTGCAGCCAGCTGCCATGTTCCGAATCCGAGAGGAATCAGTATGATTGCAAAAGGATGAGAGATGCTAGCCAGTATACTGCCCGCTTCCATGCCTTCTTCCACCATCTGGAAGTTCCAGGTGAAGCTCTGCATGATATGTATTGCAGCGTTACAGAGAAGAATGATTGTTGCAGCTTTTATGATAAAGGCCTTTCCTCTTGAGAACATGGAAATCAGCGCTCTTTTAACACTAGGCCATCTATATTCAGGAAGTTCCATAATGAAGTAGGAATTCTTTCTCTCTTCTCCAGTGATTTTCTTGACGATGAGTGCTCCAAGTATGATGATTGCTATGGCAACAAAATACATGGATGTACCTACCCAGGCGGCATTTTCGAAGAACACCCCTGAGAATAATGCGATGACAGGCAGCTTTGCTCCACACGGCATGAAAGGCGTCAGCATGGCTGTCGTCCTTCTCTGACGTTCGTCTTTAATGGTTCTGGTGGCCATGATTCCTGGAATTGCGCAACCCGTACCGATGACCATAGGAATGATTGATTTACCTGACAGACCTACTTTCTTCAGATACCGGTCCATCACAACGGCCACTCTTGCCATATACCCACAGTCTTCAAGAAGTGCCAAAAGGAAGAACAGCACCATGATCAGTGGGAGGAACCCTACCACAGCTCCTACTCCCCCGATGATACCATCAAGTAGTAGCGTTCTAAGAAGCGGTGAAACAGAATTACCTATAAGACCATCCACCATGGCGTAGATCCCATCCATCCATCCGACCAAGACATCTGCCAGCATAGGACCGAGTGTACTTTGAGAAAGAGAGAACACAGCATACATAATGAATGCAAATATGGGAATTCCCCAGTACTTATGCGCTATTATTCGATCTATGGAATCCGAATTATTCTGTTTCCGGCTTTCAACCTTACGCTGCTCCACTTCTTCAAGCAGTGATTCAACATACTGAAATCTCTTCTTCTCCAGATTTTCTCCATTTTCATCACCGATCAGTTTTCCTCCAATCATCAGAGGTTCCTGCTTCTTCCCTGAAACTTCACTTGCTGCAAGTAGCAGCTCCTTCAGCCCCTTGCTTTGTATGGATGAGGTTCTCACTATGGGACATTTCAGTTTCCGACTTAATTTTTCAATATCCAGATGGATTCCTTTACGGTCTAGAAGATCGCATTTATTAAGTGCAATCACCACTGGAATGCCAATTTCCAGAAGTTGTGTCGTAAAAAGAAGACTTCTGCTTAAGTTTGTTGCATCAACGATATTTATAATCACATCCGGATGCTCATCCACTACAAAGCTTCTTGTGATGCTTTCTTCAGTAGTGAATGGTGAAATGGAGTAAGCTCCTGGAAGATCTACCACACGCATTTTTTCATCTATATTTTTTGTCAGATTCTTGTTTACATTTCCCTCTTTTTTAGCTACAGTGACTCCCGGCCAATTTCCAACATGTTCTATTTTCCCTGTAATGGCATTGAATAATGTGGTCTTACCACTATTTGGATTTCCCGCTAGTGCGATTCTCATAATTTTCCCCCTGCACATTGATGTATTATATATTAAATGTTAGCCTTGACTAACTTAGAATTAAAAATAAAGACAATCCTTCCTTATATAAGGATAGTCTTTGCCAGTTCTCTATCAATACTGTATCTGGCTCCTTTGATATGAACAATATAATTGTCAGCAAGAAGCGAAATTACAGTAACCTCTTCTCCTTCATAGCATCCCAGCGTGAAAAGAAATTTCTTCATTTCTTCGTCGTCAGTTCTTATTCCCTTGATCAGAAAAGTCTCATCTACTTTAGCAAAGGTGAGATTCTTCTCACTTTGCATCTGATGACCTGCTGATTGAGTTTTCTGTCTGAAAAATTTATTTACAAAAGTGAACTCCATTATTAGTTCCCCCTTACTCTACTGTGCTTTCTTCTCATGCTCTCCAAGATATGTCCTGATGCCTTCCAGCATTTCATCCGATATGACATGTTCCATTCTGCACGCATTTTTAGATGCTTCTTCTTTACTTAATCCCAATGAATGCTGCAGGTAGGAAATGATCAGTCGTCTTTTTTTGACTACCTTTTCAGCGACCTGTCTGCCCTTTTCTGTTAAGGTGATGTGTCCATACAGCTCTTTGTCTATATATTCATCTTCAAGCAGCTGACTCATAGCTTTACTCACACTAGGTTTCGTAACGCCAAGACTATCTGCAATTTCAACTACCTTGGCCGATCCATGCTCTTCTTCAAGAAGCATGATGGTCGCAAGATACATTTCTATAGATTCTGTAAGTTTCATCACAATCCATCCCTTGAAATATATTCGCATCAAAAAGTTTGCTTAAGCTAACACTATTAGTGTAAACTTTTGTTATATTATTGTCAACAACCTTTTAGACTTGTATTTTCTTTTTCAGAGTAAAGTAGTCAACATTCATGCTGATTCCTTATATTATTTATGCGTAAAAGAAAAAATATTAATGATCTGACAGAAAATCAACAGAAATTAGATGATATTGGAATTTAACATGTTCTGTTCAGAAGAATCGAACTTACGAAAATAAAAACTCTGAATATACCACATGAGCAATTCAGAGTCTAACGATTTATTTTGTTATCCTCATTTCCTTGACCTTCCGCATTTTCTAATAACCAAGTGGCAAGAATTTTCATCTTCAACAATAATCAGAATGCACTTTCTTTCAATACTTCCACTCTATTGAGTGCTGAGGACGATATAGGCTTGTACTCCCTCATTTCCCAAGTTCAATTAAACATCTTCCTCAGGTTTTTCCGGATCATCTACTTGCTTCACATCCAGATCTTTTTCCATCCTCATGGCTCTTGTACTGAATCCGATCTTATCATACATTCTGATTGCATCTTCGCTGAATAGATGCACTGCGAGCTCAATCTTTGAAGCTCCACGTTCTATCGCATATTTCTCAACGTAGTCCATCAGCCTGCTGGCAACCCCCCGTCGTCTGAACCTTTCCAAAACGGCTAGATCATGGACATAAGCAAATTTCCTTTTCAGCATCATCGGCATGGAGACATTCATGCATTCAAGAAAACAGAAGGCTACGATTTCATCATCAAGAAGACCAAGAAATATGACCTTATCAATATTCTCGAAGAAACTTTTCAGAAAATTTTCTGTATATAAAGTCTCGCTGTCTCTGTAAATGTCTGGACGTGCGTCAACGTAAATATCATGTACTTCTTTCTTTATTTTCATAATACTGTCCATGTCTTCCCAAACTGCTCTTCTAATTATAAAATTATTCATTCTACATCCCTTCTACTGCTTTTTCTGTTTAAATAAAGTCTTGTTACTTCATCCCATCAGTTTTTTCTTCTGTTATTTCGTTATAACGTCCACTCATTCTACATCTCGATTACTCAAAAAACAAATGAACGATTTAATTTCTCCCGATTAGACAGTTTATTTAGATGTCAGCAGCTCTTATCCTGATCAGCAAGTAATATCAAAAGAGCGTCACTAGAAATCATAATAATTCCCTCGTCACGCTCTCCATTGTCTGATTTTAAATTTTAGTGATCATGTGCTTCTTCAGCAGCCATAGCTTCAGCTCTTGTCTTATGAACTGTTCCATGAGGATGTTCAGCTGGCGCATAAATTGAATACACTTTCAGCGGCTTATCTCCTTCATTTGTGAGATTATGCCATTTGCCCGCAGGGACCATGATCGAATCATCATCTTCTGCATGTTTTTCAAAATCCAGATTGTCTTCACTGTCGCCCATCTGAACTAGCCCTTTTCCATCTTCTATTCGTAGAAACTGGTCAATATCGTGATGTACTTCTAGTCCGATATCCTCACCGACTTCAATACTCATCAGCGTCACCTGCAGATTCTTACCTGTCCAAAGTACTGTCCTGTAATTCTTGTTGTCTTTTGTTGCTTCCTCGATATTAATTACCAGTGGATTTGCACCATAATCTTTTATCTCCATATTTTACCTCCTAGTTTTTCTATAATTATTGTCAGAGCCTCTTCAAAATTTTTCTTATGAAACTCTTTATAGAGGAAAACCAATCTCATTGTATAAGTTTTAATTTTATTCTGACTCATAATTTAAAAATTAACTTAGTACTATTATACCATATTATCCTACTGAACCTATAATATACACCACCAGGGTATATTGTGAGTTTCTTTCTGATAATTCTACAGCGCTGCTTGTATTAATCCTATCAGACAGTTCATATAAGCCAGTTTCGCCTTCGGACCAATCTTATTCTCAATCTGTTCTTCGCTCTAGAGTTCCATCACTTAATTTTTCATAATTCATTAATTTTCTATAAACATCTTCCTCATGCACCTCACATCAGTATTTAATACCAATTAAAAATACCCCCCCCTGTGAAGCAGTTCTATCAGAAACTGTCCAAGAAGAGAGAGTATGATTAGTTTTTCTACTAGATGATGATCAGGAAGCTTCCTCAAGTGAGCCGTGGACTGCATATTTTTTGTAATAGAACACACCAAATGCGCCCCACACAAGAAGCATCACCATGGAAGGATTACTGAGTTGTCCAGGAGACCCCGGAACAAGAAGAAGTCCTATGAATAAGAGACTCACTAACGCGCCTACCCCTGAAAGAATACGGCTTAGACCTTCCGTATTTTTCATGCCGATCCAGCATACATAGAAGTAGGTGATTGCCGCAAGAAAGGATGACATGTCTACTATATAGATAATGACTTCTCTTCCTAACCAAGGTGCCAGAAAACTCACAAATGTGATGAACTTGATGCCTTCGGAAAAGACACCGTTCTTATTTTCTCTCCTGAATCTGTCAGGAATCAGTCTGTATGTAGACAACGCGCCGATGAGCTTGCTTCCACCCAGCATGAACCCATTGATTCCACCCGCCACAGCACCTGCAAGCGAAATAATAAGCAGCGTGAATCCCAAAGGACCCATGTTACCCAGCACTGCACTTCCTAGCGCCCAGGTCTCACCAAGAGCCTGTTCAGGTGTATACACCATCCCCGTAGTAATATTAAGGAGATTGTAAAAGAGTACGCCTGAGAAAATAGCCACGATGGCCATTCCAGTGGCTTTTTTGGGTTCGAAATTCAGTTCTGTCGCAACCTGAGGAATCACATCGAATCCAACAAAAAGAAACGGTATGATTGCCAGTACTTTTGCCACTTGAGACCAGCTCACCGTGTATCCGGTCAGGTAGGTCGCCTTTACCAGCGTGGGGTCTGTAGTGAAATACATGTACCCGAAGATGATCAGAATATTCACCACCATCAGAAGAATCATCGTATTCTGGACCCTGGAACTGAGCTTCAGTCCTTGAATATTAATATAGGCAAAAATCAGGAGAATCGCAGTGGCAATGATAATTTCAGATAGATATACAGGATACCCTGCGATCTCATAAAGATAGATAAAATCCACCTTGTCTCCGAAGATTCTTTTAAGAACCAGCACAAAAGCTGTCGCATTAAGCGGTACCATACTCAGGTAACAGAGGGAGAGTGACCATCCAACAACGAATCCGTGTTTCTTCCCCATGTTTTCATAAGTGTAGGAGAACTCTCCTCCATCCTCAAAGTGCCTCTCCATCATGATGTGGTAGCCTATCTGGATGAAAACAATCGCGATTCCACCAAGAAGAAGACCTAGTGCAGTATCAAGGATTCCACTTTCTCTAAGAAATTTTGTGCCTGGAAGAGTGAAGCTCCCCCAGCCGATGATGGACCCTAATGCCAGGGCGAGAACATCTACTCTTCGTAGTTTTTTCCGCATTGATTTTTACTTGAAGTTATAAGCAGTGACGATTTTATCTCTGCCCATCTTCACATCATTGAAATATTCATAAAGTGAAATTCCAAGATAAGATCCGGAGATATTCACTACATTGTCAAAGCCTTCGTTCTGAAGTGCCAGAAGTGCATTATAGCTTCTCTGACTGGAACGGCAGTGAAGATATACAGGCTGATCCTTAGGAATCTCGTTCATTCTTTCACGGATTTCGCTCAGCGGCACATTTACTGCACTCTTAAGATGTCCATTTTCAAACTCATTGGATTCTCTCACGTCCACAATAAATGCCCCTTCTTCAACAAGTTCTCTTACCTTCGTTACCGGAACCTGACGGAACTTTCCATAAAGGAGATTCAGACCGACAAGCGCAGCAAAATTGACCACGTCTTTTGCTGTGCCAAATGGTGGTGCATAGCAGAGTTCTAGCTCCTTCAGATCTTCAAGGGTTCCACCCATGGTGATCATGGTGGCAATGACATCTATACGCTTATCCACATTTCCTTTTCCGATAGCCTGTGCCCCAAGAATCTTTCCTGTAGGAACTTCAAAAATCAGTTTGAAATGCATTGGATGACTCGTTGGCATCAGTCCAACACTATCACCAGGGATAATATACACAATGTCATAACTCATGCCAGCTGCTTTAAGACTCTTTTCGTTGAGTCCAGTGGAAGCCGCATTGATGTCAAAGATTTTCACAGCAGAAGAACCTATGACTCCATTATTATTGTGAGGGATTCCATACATATGATCCGATGCTGCTCTTGCCTGACGCTGTGCAGGTCCTGCCAGGGCAAGTCTACATGGTTTCCCTGTTAGTTTATGGAAAACCTCTATTGCATCACCAACAGCATAGATATGAGGATCGTTTGTCAGATAGTTATGGTCCACTTTAATTCCACCGGTAACACCGATTTCAAGGCCTGCTTCTCTTGCAAGACCCGTCTCTGGAGAAACCCCGATGGCCATGACAACTGCTTCTGCTTTCACTTTGTTTCCTGATGAAAGTTCAACCTCTTTCTCATGAATCGCTTTTACGCCATCAGAAAGAATCACATCGATTCCGTTATCCATCATTTCTTTATGAAGAAGCTGTACCATATCATAATCAAAAGGAGCCATAATCTGGTCCATTGCTTCTATCAGGCTGACATTTCTGCCTGCCATTTTTAGATTTTCAGCCACTTCCACACCGATGAATCCGCCCCCTACAACAGCGACGTTTTCAATATTCTTCTCTGTCAGATAAGTCTGTAGTCTTCGTATATCGACTACGTTTCTTACCGTAAACACATGCTCGCTTGTTATGCCTTCAATACTTCTAGGCGTAATGGCGTTGGCACCAGGAGACAAAAACAGTTTATCGTAGCTTTCTGTATATTCTTCACCAGTCTCAACATTTTTCACCAGAACATTTTTATCTTTTCTGTTGATCTTTAAAACCTCTGAGTTGACTCTTGCTTCAATATCATATTGCTTCTTGAACTGATCTGGACACATCAGAACCAGACTGTCTGCATTCTCAACGATTCCAGATAGATGATATGGAAGAGAACAGTTGGAGAAAGACACATTGGGTCCCTTCTCAAACATGATGACCTCTGCCTGTCCATCCAGTCGTCTAACTCTTGCAGCGACAGATGCTCCACCTGCCACGCCACCTACGATTAATACTTTTTTACTCATAATCAGATTCCTCCTGAAATTTATTATATATAGGGAAGAAAACCCCGTAGCCATAAGCCCGAAGTTTACTTTTACAATACTTAACTGTTGATTCTCTTACCTAGCCAGTTTCCTGCCACGCCGCCAATTATCATGACGATGAGGAAGACCCATCCGGACAAAGAGAAGTTTGCAATTGGTGTATATAGAGCACCTACATTACAGCCGTTTGCCAATCTTGTTCCAAATCCCATTGTAAGTCCGCCCATAGCGAATAAAAGAACTTCTTTAAAAGTGATCTTCATTTCAGACATGAAAGTTGCAGTGAACTTACCTGCTGTCAGAAGATAGATGATGGTTCCAAGTAGAATACCAAAGTTCTGCACTGAAACACCATTCTGGAAGAAAGGCTGAAGGAAACCATCCGGTTTCATCTTTCCAAAGGAAGCCAGAGATTCAGCCGAAACACCGAAGATCATCAGGACCTTACCGAACCAGAGTCCGTATGGAGTTGATGCACCCCATCCTGAGTTGGTGACACCCATAAGCAGTGCGAACAGAAGTGTGATTGCCACAGCTCCCTGTACAAGGGTCCATGGTTTGATGAACATTCTGTCATAAGTAGCTTCACTAGTCAGTGAGTAGTCTCTTGCATCAAAAGGAACTACTTCGTCCTGAATCTTTTCCATCATGACACCAGTATACTTGTCTTCTTTCTTTCTCTTCTGCTCAAACTTGTAAGAAAAGTATATAACTGTAAGTGCAAATACACCTGTCAGAATTAGCGCTCCAAGATATCCACTCATACCATCCCAAAGGAATAGATCAGGTAAGAAAACGCCCTTACTGAAACTTTCTCCTGTTGCAGAAGTGAACCATGATTCCTTGACAAAGCTTGCTGAATTCTGTAGCGGAAACCCTAGAAATACACCCATTCCGAAAAATATCAGTGTAACCAAAGCTCTAGGAAGACCTGTGACCAGGTCTGTAAGTACGCCTGAAGCACAGCAGGATGAGAAACTCATACCGAATCCGAAAAGAAGTCCACCGAGAATCAGTCCTAAATTAATGGGATTGATCCATAATCCATAAATAGTAACATCACCCTTGAACAGTAGCGCCGCTGTAACAACTGATGAAATAAAGAACATATACATAAGTGTTCTCATCAGTTTAGTGGATCCAGTCTTATAAGCACGATTCACACTTCCTGCAAAGCCTGTATAAGCTCTTGACAGTACATATCCAAGTCCTGCTCCAATAATCAGTCTGAAGAATAGTAGGTCTGATGTCAGTAGTGTCTTACCTAGTACAAGCACAAGAATGATTGCAATAAATCCTATAACTCTCTCTGTTTTATTCATTGATTCCTCCAAATAATATAATTGTAATATAAATACATATCGATAATTAATAAACTTTGATAATTTTCTTAACAAGTTTACGGTGAAACTTTGCCGTCTTTTAACAATGTAATCTGATTATCTATAGATAGAATTTCTCCTCCGATTTTAAACCGGTTCATAAAACAGGAAGATACTCATTTTCCAACAAAAACATTATAGCATTATTCGGATATAAATTTAACGATATTAAAATTATCACGTTAACTTTATAACAATTACTGCGAAATACCCCCCTTAAAAACCATAAGTGTTAATTACTCACCTGATTTCCAGGTTTATTCAAGTGAAATACCCCCCTTATTTCTCAGTTGTGAACTTGCACTTTCATAAACCTGTAATTTATTAATCAATCAATTCTATGGCCATACGTGTCCGCTTTGATTAAACTCAAATTTAAAACCGTAGAATCTACCCTCTTTTCATAACAGTCTATATTATCGCTTTCCTGTCTAGCACTCATTATCTCTAATCTTTTGACATTCACACTCTCATTGAACCCTTGATCAATAATACTTGTTTGCCTATATGAAAGTATCCCTGAAATCTTCCAAACATAAAATCTGTTCACAAGAAACCTTCCGAATAAAAAATACCCCCTGATAAAACGCTAAGTCTTATCAGGGGATTATTTCTATTTAATTCTTATTTGCCCATTTCAGTACGAATTCTCTTTCAATGGTTCCACTGTCCACACGATGCTTAAAATGTTTAAACCCATGCTTTTTGTAAAACTCCAGTGCTTTCTGATTTTTCAAATACACATCCAAGGTGAGCTTATCATGTTCTTCTTTACATTTTTGCAGCAGCTTACTGCCGATACCTTCTCTTCTATAAGCTCGATCTACATAAACACCTGAAATATGAGCATCATCTGTAATGACTACGAAACCTTTCACTACTCCGTTTGTATCATATACATACACATTCAGCTCTTCTGATAATGCCTTCCTCATATTCTTATAATTGCTTTTCCAGTATTTATCTGGAATAAAATCATGCGCCTCCTGATTTGCACTTAACCAGATGTCCATGACATCATCCGTCATCTTCTCATCAAATTTTTTGATCCATTTCATTTTCACATTCCTCCATCATCTTTACAACCATGCAAAATGCCTTTAGTTGTATGATATCATGGTTCCTGGAATGATTCATTATATTGTTATTATATCTATTTTATAGATTTTAACAAAAATTCAATTAATCTGATAAATAAAGCTTTTCTATTGATATTAACTTCACTTTCTCGTGGTTTCATCAAAGAAAGCGCTAAAAATTTCATACTTCCTGAAGCGCAGTGATTTCAGGCTATAGCAACCTATGATATAGAGTGTTTAGTATCCAGTTAAACTCTCGAAATCACCTTATATCAAAGTGTCTGTGATTTCTTTAACCTGCTGTCTGTGAGGATTCTGATTTACTCCGGTTCTAAGCCAGTGATTTTTCAGGTCTGCTAAGCCACCACTCCAGAATAACACCATATACGATTCCGGCTACAAAACTTACAGGATCTTCAAACCCAGTAGCACTATAGAATGCAAATGAGACCATCAGACCCAGAATAGCTCCACGTAGAAGAGCTTTGCTTCTTTCAGTTTTCAGCCATGGTGCTCCAACTGCAAGACCTATAATGACACGATTATACCAAAGAGAGAATACAAAAACTGGTGAAGCTGTAAAATCCGATCGGACATATGCTCCCACCACACATACGATTCCAAGTATTGCCCCACCGATAAGAGCTGTCTTCATTCTTTTGTTCATGTTGATTCCTTTCGGATCTCTATGGATCCTATGCAAATTTCTTCAAGTATAGCACAGCTCTAGCGAAAATCACTTTTTCTTTGATCTTCTCAGCATTCATATTTTTCCACAGCAGCAATATGTTCAGTTTTAATCCGATTTTCGAAAAATATTGAAGATACTTCAAAAACCACCGATTTATATCTATAAAAGAAAAACCCACACTGTAATCAGCGCATCATACACTCCATGAAGAACAATTAGAGAGAGAGTAGTGCAGCTTGGTATCTTCTCTCGAAGAATGCAATATATGATCCCAATTATAGTTGTTAATAGAACCTGGATCAGATTCCCGTTAAATATATGAAATAACCCAAATAGTCCTGAAGAAAGAAGAATGGCAAATACCTTGTTGTCTTTTAACTGCAGCAGTTTATGGAAAATATATCCTCTGAAAATAAGTTCTTCAACTAAGGCAACTCCAATAATAGTGTACCCGAACCCATATAGAAACTGCCATAGTCTCGTATACTGGGTACTGCTGACCATTTCTTCAAATCCAAGTAAGATCGGTATCACTGTCAATAGTAATGACATGATGAGTGCAAGCACTATGCCTGTTACAATCTGCTTAAATATATTATTCCTTCTGAATCCAAAGTCAGCGATCCTTTCTCTATTTCTCCACATCAGTATCCCAGGTACCAGAAAAAGAATCCACTGGCTGAGAATCATCAGCACCATTCTTGTTTCCAGCGTAAATGTCATCAGCAGATGCTGATTAAACAAAATCACGGCATACAGAGTGATAAATACCCCAGTTATTGAGATTGTCAGTTGAACCATTGCCTTTCTTTCTTTCATTTTATACCTCCTGAACGTAATTTAATTCAATACTTCTTTATATAGTCTAGTTATTTCAGTAATTGATTTAAAGCTTTTTACTCCATTAAAATTAAATTTATATCTATTTATCGACTTAATTATAACAATAATTCTGATCAATCAACATATCACTATATATATTTTCTAAATCAGAAACACCACCAAAATACAGTTTAGTATTTTTAGTGGTGTTTTAATTCTTTATTCTCCTATACTCTTCATATTTAGTTCTAAAACATTTCAAGACCATCTTACAGTAATCTCAAAGGTCTAATCCGCCAGAAAGTACCTTACCATGATTGCACCAAATCCTGCAATGAGGACAATGAGCACATATACCATAAATAATTCTGCTTTCCCTCCTCCAAAACTGAGATCCTGAAAATCACTTTCTGCAATTTTGAAATTCTCAGTGATTTCATTCCCGTTCTCGTCATAAAATGAACTTCCGGTCAGATGAGGATTAAATACTGCGACATCCTGAGTTTCCATGGCAATCTCTGCTAATTCTTCTGCTTTATAGATTTCAAGAAACTGAAGATTATCCGTTTCAAATTTCACAGGAATTCTGACCCTATAATCAGATAAATAACCGGGCCTAGTATAAGCAGAATAGTCCAACCCATAATACTCTATTTCATTGGAAAGATTATATCCACTGACAGCAATGAGGTGTTCATCATTACTTTCAAAAGGGTAATACTGCACCACAGAAGAATATTCAGATGATTCTACCTGCACGCCGATAATTCTATATCGGTTGTTCAGCCCTTTTATAAACTTTGCAATACCATTGACGGTCTCATGAGTCCGGTCTTTGAATGAAGCAATAAGAACACCGTCTATAACTTTTGTTTCAAGTACATATGCTTCAATTGGTTCATCAAAGGGTTCTGTGTATTCAGTCACAGCATTGGATAGATTTGCTTTATCTAATGAGTACTCAAACTCCATTGCATAGACTGCATAGGATAAGATCAACGTAAGCACAATGCTTATAACCGCTGCAATCAGACGTGTTTTTCTGATTTTTTTCAAGAATTTAAGCTCAGCCTTTGGTGCCTTATCTATCATTCTAACTTCAGAATTCATCTCTTCATGGGCTTTTCTGCACTCTATACAGGTATCCAGATGCGCTCTGATTACCTGATCTGTTTCTTCACTGGTCAGTTTTTCAATATAACTCGGCAGTAAGTCCTGCACTATACTGCATCCGATTTCTTTCGTCATTTTCTTTCCTCCTCACTCATCATTTTCTGTTTCCCTCTATAGAATGTGACTCTCGCCCAGGTTTCATTTTTCTCAAGAATCTCCCCGATTTCACGAAAGCTCAGCTCTCCCGTCAATCTTAAGTAGATGACTTCTCTTGTCTTTTCATCCAGCTTCTGGATTTTCTGATAAAGCTGAATTTTAGCATCGCTTTCCACAACCGTCTGTTCCACATGATTTTTAGAGGGAATCAGATCCGAAAGATCTTCCAATGATTCAGATGATTGTCTGCTCATCAACTTGTACTCTTTATACCAGAGATGCTTTGCAATCTGGCAAAGCCATACAGATACTTTACTGTCCCCACGGAAACTGTCATAAGTCTTAACTGCCTGGTAGAAGGTTTCCTGTGTCAGTTCTTCAGACAAATCCGCATTACGGGTAATAGAAAACAGATACTTATATACGGTTTCAAAATAATCCCGATAGAGTTTCTCCAAATCCTTCACTGATTCACCTCCTTACTTATATGTGTCAGAAAAAGCTGTTTCGTTACATATATTAGTAAATTATTTTAGTTAGTAAATTATTTTTATATGATCTGATTTATTACTGTTCATTATACATTAATCGTACACAGCATAGAGAATCAAAATAACTTAACAGCTTACTTGATATGATGACTACTCATCCTCCATCTTCTCTACAATATAATATGCAACTGAAAAAGCTCAAGCGAATCTAATTAAAATATAGACTGCCTGAGCTTCTTTAAATCTGAAGAATTCTTAACTGTTCTTCTGAAGTTTTCTAATTGATCTGCTATAACCCACAAACGGGAAAAATGTGAATACAAAACAGACAGTAAGAATCATCGTGACAATTACACCTGCTGCCCCTAAATCCACTTTGCTTATCACGAAGAGCCATGCAGCAATGAATACTCCGAAAAAGCCAGCCCATTTACCTGTTTCCTTCTGATTTCTTTCCAGTACATCCACTTCAGAATCTCTGTCACTGAAAATTGGTACCGTTCCCTTTTCCGCTCTAAAAATCTGATAGCCAGGACCGATTACCACGGGCTTCCATCCACTCGCTTCATAGTAAGCCAGCATATCCTGATCATTCTCCATCTCCATGTTCAGTGCATACTCATATTCCGCTGCCTCACCTTCTTCGAAGCGGTAAAACAGTCCCTTTAAAGATGTAAGATGCCATCCTTTCCGGCTCATTTCTTTCAAGAGCTTCATGTCATGTTCGGGTGCCATTGCCAGACCACTACACATTCTATATTTCGCCATTACCTTTCCCTCCTAACCACTTTTCTGCAACAAGAATCAGCTTATTCCGATAATTAAAATTCCTATTAAGAACTTTCAATCCTTCCTCTGTCACCTTATACTGTATTTTTGCATCTTCTTCCCCAACCTCCAGAATCCATCCTGAATCTTTAAGCTTCTTCAGGGTGGTGTACATGGTTGCTGGCCCGATTTCCACAGCCCCTTCTGTCATGTCTCTTACTTCCTGCATAATAAGATATCCATGGATCGGTCTAAGCGTCGCTAGAAGAATGAGAAATATACTGTCAGTGAGCTCCCCAGTTTCATAGGGACTTAACTTTGCCATTGCTTTCCTCCTATATCCATCATTGATACACTTATTATATCAATGATGGATATAGTCGTCAAGTCTCCGTTGAAATATTTTTCAGACTGACAGAACTCATAAAATAGCATAGAAAAAAGCACTCACTTGGAAGTGAAATGCTTTCTTAATCTTCAAGAGACTGTTTTCTATGCTAATAAGGCATAATCCCAGTGCATAATAACGGAAGTTCCAGTCAATTACAGCCAGGATTACGAGTGTCACAAAGCATGGAAAAAAAGCTATTCTGATTACGCTTCTTTCTTTTCTGTGATCTGATTTCGTAATCAGGCAGAATACTGCAAACAATACTTCAACTATCACGACTGTTAAGAATAGGATCATACCCATTTTTATCCCCTTACTTTGCTATTTCATAGCAAGCTCATGTAACAGTAGAATCGCGTGATCTCTTTTCTCCAATGCTCTTCATGAAAAACTGAGTAAGCTGTTGCGTTTATCAAGACTCACTTTCTTCCATAGGTAAAAAGCATAGCCCAGCAGAACGATACACTGGAAACCCACAATTGCAAGTGTTCCCTGGGGAGAAGTATCCATGGTGATACTGGATGCAAGGTTATGGCCAAAGTGCCAGAGAATCGGGATGACAATACTGCCAGTTATAACTAGAAGTAATGCACTTGCCTTGGCAAAGAGTGCTGAAAAAATGATCAGCAAAAGTGTATGATAAATCCAATTGCCAGCTACCAGACTTCCCATATGAGTGAGAAAAACGAGAAGAGACGATAGTAGTACGTCAAATCCTAACGGTCGATTAATGGCAATCACTTATAGTGATAAAACACTATGCTATCCTATGCCTTAATAGCCCATCTCAATTTTGCAGAACGTGCACGGCTGTTGGTATTACGTTCTTCTGCTGAAGGCCTGATTGGACCAGGTGCAACTTCACTGTAGATGCCTTCTCGGAAGAAATGCTGGAAAGATTTCTTCACGAGTCTGTCCTCTCCAGAATGGAAGGATAGGATTGCGACTCGTCCTCCTGGAGCAAGGACCTCTGGAAGCTTTTCCAGAAATTCATACAAGACCTCAAATTCACTATTAACATCAATTCGCAGTGCCTGGAAGCATCTCTGACACGATTTCTTGACCTCTTCTTTTCTTGTCTTTTCTGGAATAAACTTCAGCGCATCAGCAATAATCTCCTTCAGTAACGTTGTTGATGAGATATCTATGCCTTTTCTGGTTGCGGTTATTATGGCACGAGCAATCACTTCAGCATGTGGCTCATCTGAGTTTTCCACAAACATACCTTCCATCTCTTCCTGCGTCATTGTTTTCAGGCGTTCAGCTGCAGATATTCCTTTTTCAGGATTCAGTCTCAGATCCAATGGCCCTTCACTCTTGAAAGAGAACCCTCTATCAGGGTTATCAATCTGCATGGACGAAACACCAAGATCTGCCAGCACAAAATTCAGTGGT
Source organism: uncultured Proteiniclasticum sp. (assembly GCA_964643785.1). Classification (GTDB taxonomy): domain Bacteria; phylum Bacillota; class Clostridia; order Clostridiales; family Clostridiaceae; genus Proteiniclasticum. The sequence continues at coordinate 23,069 of CAZXUT010000021.1, read as the reverse complement.
CCTGATTCTGAAACAATAAGGTCGATGTCAGAGAAATTCATTTGTCTTACGGATAAAATTTCCGGTCCATAACCAAGATTCGCTAGACGCTCCTGGGTTTTCGGAAGTTCAATGGGATCCACATCCAGCGCAAATAGATGCCCCTTAAAATCAAGACATTTCAGTATCTCCAGTGTGTGCCCACCATACCCTAATGTTGCATCCAGCCCAATCTGTCCGGGTGTTATCTGTAAAAATTCTATTATCTCATCTACACAGATGGATCGATGCATCCCCGCAGGGGTACTTCCTTTCTGGATGACCTTTGCAACTGTCTCAGCATATTTATCCGGTTGTAGTTCCTTGTATTTCTCAGTGTAAGATTTTGGATGAGTTCCTTTATATCTGATTCTTCTCTGATGTTTAGGTTCATTATTATCATTATTATTCATTCTATCTACGAAGACGCCTGATTCAAGTCAATGCGCTCTTCTTTCCTCCCTTGTTTTTTACTTAGTATCTCCATCCTTACTATTTCTTCTCACAAGATCAAAGTTTCAGCACTGCAACAATTTCATCATCACACATTTCTCCGTTTTCTTCAAATCCAAGTGAATGATAAAGATATCTGGCGAGTTTATTTTCCGGTTCGTATGAAAGCCAGCAATAATCAGCTTTACCGTATGGCCCTGTTCTAAGGTAAGTAATTGCTGTTTCAACCGCTTTCTTTCCGAGTCCTTGCCCCTGATACTTCTCATCTATCATCAAGCGCCATATTGAGTAATTATGATTACTGATCTTTGGAGCATCTTCCTCATCAGAAAATCCGTACCCGAACATGATAAAACCGACCAGATTTTCGTTCTCATAGATGCCAAATGGATAAGCTTTATAGTCTGATTCCACCAACGTATATGCTTCTAGAATACTTTCAGTGTTGGAGGCGACAAAACTCTCTTGTTCATTCTTTACAGATAGTTTTGTAATCTTCCATATATTATCTTCATCAACTTTTCTGAATTCCATAATAATCCTCTTCTCACTGATTTTTCAGTGATATCTTTTCAATCGAAACACATTGGTATCCAATTCTAAATACCATGACTATTTTCTGTAGTCCTCTCGCACAAATGGTGCTTGAATATCTTCTTCTACCAATAACGCATATTTTAAAGGATGCCTGTAGGCGTTACCATGGACTTCATGTTCTCGATAATGCCGTAACATATCCAAATCCAGTTCTGCAATATAGATCCCTTCTTCTTCACCAGCCTCCATAATACAGGTATCCCTGGAGTTCTCTAATTCTGGTAGATAGGCTACTCCATCAAAAATAGTAGAATGCCCATTACAGTCTGGATGTGTTCCCGGATAATTGCACGTTGCGATAGCTATCATGTTTTCATATGCCCTGGAACGAAGCTGAGCTAATCGATTGATCTCCATTGGACAGGCATTTGGAACAAGCAGCAGCTCCGCTCCTTTAAGCATCAGAATTCTAGCACTTTCCGGAAACTCTCGGTCATAACAGATCATGGAACCTACCTTGACAATTCCCTTTTCCGTATGAAGATCAGCCACATAGAAATCATCCCCTGCACTTAATCTGCATTCATCGCCAAAGTCACAAGTATGAATCTTCGCGTAAGTGAATACAGATTTTCCGAATCGATCAAACAGGCAGATACTATTTCTTGGTAAAGGTTCATGCTCCTCTAAAAAAGTGATTCCGATAGCCATATTAAGCTCTCTTGCAAGCTTTCCAAAAGACATGATGAAATCTCCGTTTACTGAAACAGTTTCTCTTTTCAAGAGATCCTGATCTTCTGGAATATGATATCCAGTACTCCACATTTCGGGAAATAAAGCGATATCAGCGCCTGATTCTTTTGCTTTTCTGCATGATTCGATTCCCTTCTCCAGATTCCCCGAAAGGGATCCTGTAGGTCGAATCTGAAGAAGTGCGATTTTCAGTCTATTTCTGATTATCTTACTCTGTTCATTTTCCATATAATTTGCATCCCTTTCAGGAATCTCATTGGCTCCTGGCTTTGAGTGGACAGTATTGATGTAGAGAAAACTTTGCAATATCTGCTCTACCACTGTAGAAACATTTCTCCTTCTTGCAGTGCCTGATTTATACTGTTTCTTGAGCAGTGCCAGATTTATACTGTTTCTTGAAATGATACATCTGCTCATCAGCATCTCTAAGAATTTTATGAAAATCCAGAGTTTCTTCTCCATTAAAAATACTGTATCCATAGGAAACTGTTGGCAGCCTATTGCCATCCACTCTCATTTCAGCAAGTGCCTTTGTCATAACCTCCAGCTGATGTTCTATTTTTTCAGGATCCGATTCGCAGCTAATAACTGAAAACTCGTCTCCACCATAACGATAACATCTGTAATGTTTATTAAAGGAATCTCTGATAACTGAAGCTACAGTCTTGATGACTCGATCCCCATAATCATGTCCATATGTATCATTGACACTTTTAAAATCATTGATGTCAAGGATGACCACAGAAACCGCCTTGGCCTTCACGATTTCTTGTACTGCTCTATCAAAAGTCGCTCGGTTATAAAGACCTGTCAGCGTATCAAAGCTGCTGTCAAATTCAGACATCAGGAGAAAGTACAGAAACAATGCCAATGTTACACTGTGCCATGAAGAATATGCTGACGGTACTACAAGCTGAATGCTTGTCCCTATGATTGTAAAAAAAGACAAGGCAACCAGCTTCAGCATCATGGGATAATTATACTTCTTGCCCATATCTAAAGTACTGATCACAAGAAATAAAAAATTGATAATATAAACAGTGATAAAAATATAAAAGTAATCTCCTCTAACATAGTTATTGCTTTCATCGATGTAAAAAATAAACCGGAACTGTGGCGATAATAGAGTACTAATGATATTCACTATCGATGGAATCAGTATGAATCTGTGTGTTGTAATAATCCTTCTATCAAACACTAAAGTGATAATAATAGGAATAAGTGGAGCGAGGGCAAAACCAAGAACATTACAGAAAATGTTAAGATTACGAAGGTCTAGGCCTCCATTGTCTGCAAATATTGTTCCCGCTTCAGACAATATTATAATAACAGTAAGAATTATTCCTGCTAAAAATGGTTTTTTTCGATTTCTGTTTAATGCTGAACTTGATTTCAGCAATCCGATCAAGTAAAAAAGCGCGGCTATATCTATGATATATGTTGATATGTACATAATTATTATCAGCTCCTCACCCAAATTATCGTTACGAAGAGATCCTCTTTAGTCTTATCTCATATGATCTTATAATAGAAAATCATGTGACATGACCCACCAAAGTTGTTGTTTCATATGAATATATTTACTCTATATTTATTTTACATTATTTTCAAGATTGAGCCAATACAATTCATCTTCTTTGCTAATTATTTGACAACTATATTTTTTTGCATCTTTTTCACTTCTTTTGTTGTGAATTGCATTGTCATGCCGATAGATTTTTCTGAAGATTTTCTTCGGAAAGTGCAGGGATCATTTTTGGTCTCTTCTGCGCTTTGACTTCTAATTGCCTTACTCAAAAGGCTACTTAGAAAGCCGGCAGGCAGGCTGTTTATTCTGAACAAAAAGCCCCATAAGCAGCCTTGGATAGCCGCTTCTGGAGCTCAGATATATATCATGTGATCAGTTATGTTCCTATTTATCTTTTAATCATATCCTTAAGCTGCACATCAGGATGGTGATACTTTACTCCATTTTTTCTGCTCCAATGTTGAATCACCTCGACCGGGCACCATTCATCACAGGCAAAACACATTTCACACCTGTGCTGAAATTCCGGCCTTCCATCAATAATATTAATGTTAGAAACCGGGCAGACCTTTGCACAGATTCCACACCCTGTACACTTTCCATCGACTCTTATACTCTTGTCCGTCAGCGGAATCAGTTCACTGTATTGTAATCTGCTCCCCGCAGGTTCATGGGCTTTTTCCTTTAGTTCTTTTAGTATGGTAGGCCGCATTGACCTGAAAAACGGCTCCATGATAAGTAAGAACATATTTTTGAGTGGTTTATGTCTCGTCTTTTTCATCTTCAATAAAGAGCTACTGATCCGATCTATTTCCATTTTGCTCTTGCGAATTATGTCTTCGCTGTTTCTGTTTATCGGTATAGGGATATGGTCATAGTCCAGATTATTCATTGGAAGCCTTACCGAATATTCCGCATAAAGAGTTCCTCCGCAAGAACGAATTATCTTACGCAGTTTCTTCAGAGACGGAAGAGCATTCACAATTTCATAACCACCACAATCGCAGACACCCGAAATTGTAAGATCATTTATATTCTCAATCGCTCTGACAAATCTCTCGACAATCATAGGCAATCCTGATAATAGAGCCAAGTATGATGGAAAGACAAGAACAATGACCTCATGCTCTATGTGGATTTTCCCTTTTTCCATCACCTCTGGCATAGAAGCCAGATCCGCATTCATCTTCATGGCAAGTTCCTTTGCCAAGACATATGTATTTCCTGTTCCAGAAAAATAAAATACTTTTCTCTTCATTCGTATCACACCACCCTCTTTGGATTCTATGATAGCAATACATTCACCTTATCTTATTTCATCCCGTATCATCGCCTTTTTCCTTCACAAATGTTTTTTCACAAAAGAAAGCAGTGAAGAACATCTTTATTCACTTTCCTTCACAATCTTATCGTCCAGCGCCTTCTCATATTCTTCTGGATCAAAGTCCAAGGAGACAGGCTTTTCCTTCCATGCAGACATATAGGTCGCATTGATCATGCGAACACTCTTCACCCCTTCACTCAGCGGACAGATCAGCTCTTCTCGTCCTAGTACTGACTGGACGAAATTATTGATGAGCCTTGCCTGAAGGATTTTATTGGGCAGCTTCTCAAAACTCAGAGCTTCCACTGCACTTGGCACTTCAGGAAAGGATGCCTTCGTCGCTTTCGCGAACTCCTCTTCATCCATGGACAGAGTGGTGATTTTTACCAGACTGTCATTTTCAATGACGATCTGGCCTTTGCTGAATGAAAGTTCGAAACGGTCTGTCCCAGGACTTTCATTGGTGCTTGTCAGGAACTGCCCCGATGCACCATTTTCAAAGAACATCTGAATCATCACATCATTTTCTGCAGTGATGGGTCTATGGAACCCTTCTTTGGTGAACGCCATGACTTTTTCAGGCATACCTGTCATCCATAGAAGTGTATCCAGCTGATGGATGGCCTGATTGAGAAGGACACCTCCACCTTCTGCCTTGTAGCTGCCTCTATAGATGGTCTGATTGTAGTATTCATAAGTTCTGTACTGATTGGTGATCTGCCAGATGGCACGTCTTAGCTCTCCCATGTCTCCATTTCTGATCTTGTCTTTGACAAAGCTGTAGATATCGCTGCTTCTCTTGTTGAACATGACTCCAGCTTTTAAGTGAGGCAGAAGATCCGCTTCTTTTTTCAGTTCATCCACTTCCTTGATTCTTATACCTACGGGTTTTTCAACTAGTATATGTTTCCCAGCTCGAAGAAGCTTCATGGCCATTTCAGGATGATATACATTTGGCGCTGTGATGATCACCGCATCCACAGTATCTCCATCCAGCATCTCCTCAAGGCTTGAAAAGAGCGCAGTCTCATCCAGGTCATATTCCTTCCTGATTCTTTCAAGATTATCTCTGTTTCTTGAAGTCAGTGCGTTTAGCTTCGCGTCTTTGATGAAGCCTTTTGAAAACATCGAGATATAATCCTCAGCGATGTGTCCGATGCCTATTATGCCTATTCTAATCATATTTCTCACATCCTATTCTTATTTCTCATACTTATTTTGTTCTACCAAGAGTTTTTCTTTTTTTCATAGAAGCGGATTCCAGATCTGATATCCGGTTTTAATATGAATTTCCTGAACAACACGTTGCCCTTGATGAGGTCGTCCCCGTAAAAATTGATGTCTTTTGTTCTCTTTTTGGAGATCAGTTCAACATCAAGTCCGATGGCTTCCTGAATATCTGATTTAATATGCTTTCCCCTATTACAGTATATTTTTGATAATCCGTTTAACTTAAACCCTGCCTTCAGCATCATCTTTCCGGTTCTCCCAAGCATAAAATCCATCTCCCCTACACTGTTGACATAACAGACGGGGACCCCAAAAGCACCTGAATAAGCATTGCAGAAGAAATCATTTGTTTTTCTTTCAGTCTCTATCTTTTTAGGATTGCCTGGTGACCCATGAGGAAACAAAATCAATGAGATTTCACGGTCTTTTATATGCTCATAGAAAAGTCTTCTGCGGGAATCATAGCAGATAGCCATAGCTACCTCACCAAAAGGAGTCGCTATTATGTTATTGAAATTACCTCGCTTGAAAATATAGGACTCCCCTTCACTTTTCCTCACAATACCATAAACCTTGTTTTTATCTGCGATCAGATAGGAATTATAAAAATCACCTTCATACTTTTCCAGAAAACCCACAGCTATGAATGTATTGTATTTCTCTGCAATCTCCATTGCCCATTTAGAAGTCTGCATACTATTCTCATCCGCATATTTTAAGATAGCATCACTCCCCATGTAACTGCATACGGAAAGCTCGGGTAATACAACCAGATCTGGTCTCTTAAGCCTAGCAATCAGGGATTCAATGTATCGCTTTCTTTGTTCAATTCCTTTAAGATCGTTATTTAATTCCAGTGTAAATATTCTCATACCTAATACTTCCTTTAACAGCTCAAGTGTTGTCTGATCCGAGTCCGACAAAAATTTATGAATCGCTCACAGGACAGCGACATCTCCTTGATGAAGCTGCTTATAATATGACTCGTATAATCACCTGACTCTATTCTCACAGCATTGTTGCTCCCCAGCTCTTATTATCAAGTGATCTTAAGAATCACATCCACATCCATCTTTATCATTTTAATTCTATCATAGCTTTTCATGGTTACCATATAAACTCCCATTATTTTTACTTTTATACTCTTTGTATATAATAAGAAGAAAAGCGAAAAATCATATCCAATCAATTCCTTCATCGCATAATATTTCCTCTTTTTCATCATGAACAATCAATTTTTTTATCCTTAAAAAACTCAATTATAAATATATTGCTATTCCATTTTATAAATGATAATATAAAAAATTATGTGACAATCATCTAGTCGAGTGGACCATTTACATCAGTGATCAACCACATGAATGATAGAGTTCAATTCACATCTACTCCGCTCTATCGTGAAGAAATATAGGTTGATTATGGACTTTGGGTTAATGGATCCTGGTCTAAGAAGGAAATAAACTTGAGGAGTCTATTAAATGATAAATATAAAAAACAGGTATCTGGTTTTATTTGGAGCACTACTTGCACAAGTAACCATCGCAGCTCTTTATGCCTGGAGCATTTTTGGTACTGCACTCCAAAATGAAAGAGGATGGGGAGAAGATGAGATTCTATTGACTTTCTCGATCTCAGTTTCCATATTTGCATTCAGCACTATTTTTTCAGGTAGACTGGTGGACCGTAAAGGTCCAAGACCTGCACTTGTCATTGGTGGTTTGTTATATGGAGGAGGTCTTATTCTATCTTCATTCGCAACTACGCCTATTATGCTCTATCTGACATACGGAGTATTAACTGGAGCAGGAGTCGGATTTGTATATGTGTGTCCCCTTTCAACATTGGTCAAATGGTTCCCTAAGCATACTGGCATGATTACTGGTCTGTCCGTAGCGATATTTGGTGGAGGAAGCATTATTTTTAAAGAAGTGATCTCATCTCTTCTAGTCGATTCCAATGTATCCAGTGCATTCCTTAATCTAGGAATCATCTCTATAGTCTTAATTCTGACTGGTGCTCTATTTACAAATAACCCCGAAGGATTTGAAAAACAAGCTGCCAAAAAAAGTGATGGAGATTACACCACGGGTGAAATGATGAAAACATTCAAATTTCGTCTCATGTTTCTCATGTATTTCTTAGCATGTATTCCTGGATTACTGGTATTAGGCACAGCAAAAAACATCGGTATTGAAGTCGCTGGTTTAGAGAGTTCATTAGCCGCTGGAATCATTTCTATATTAGCCATTTCAAATGCTACAAGCCGCCTGGTTTCTGGTGCTTTATCTGATAAAATCGGCACGTTGAATGTCCTGAAATCAGTATTTATTGTTACCGTCATCTCATTACTGATCTTAAGTTTCTTTGCCAGCAATAAAACCATGTTCTATGTAGGAATAATTGGCGTTGCAATCGGATTCGGTGGATTCCTGTCACTATTCCCGACATTTACCAATCAGCAGTTTGGAAAACTCATGTATGCATCTAATTATGGTGTAGTCTATCAAGCCTATGGATTAGCCGCATTGGCTGGCGTCTATATCAGTTCAGTATCTGGAAGTTTTACAAATACATTTATCATCGCTGCAATATGTTCAGCCTTCGGTTTAGGATTATCATATATGATTAAAGAAGAAAAAGCGGTGAAAATTGTAAAAGCCACCCCATAATATAAGTGAATCCAAAATAGCCTGGTTCTCATCTTTGAGAACCAGGCTATTTTCATTTTTTCATCATGAACTTATTCTTTCAGAATGAAGATTCAAGGTTTAGTCGCGTAGATGCTATCTCTTCTTCATCGTGAGAAGTTTCACCACCTCATACCCGCCATGATAGACCTTTTGCTTGTGAAGGGCGAGGATCTGTTCATTCATCTTCTGTAGCAGCTCCGGTGAATCAAGCAGGGCATCCATCATAACATTCAGCTCGTCCTTGTCTCTACATTCCATAGTACCATCTCCAATCTGGGACGAATAGATTGCACCATAAGCCTCATGTCCACCTACCCGCCTCATGAATAATTTCGGTATAGGATAAAAGGAGAGCTCGCTAGGTTTTGTGACCAAAAGATCCGCTTCTCGCATAAGAAGATTCGTAGAATACACCGCCTGGAAAATATCCTGATGATAGAAAGCTTGGACAGGTTCTTCATAGACTTCCTCATTTTCAATCATTCTCAAGCAACCAGCATAATCATCAAAATGCGTTCTGGTATATTGCACCAGCTCAGGAATCTCCTTTTTGAGATAGTTCCAGATGTCCAGATGATCCCCAAAGTTTATAAGAATCTGCACCTCTTTTTTCTCCATTCTAGGCATAAGGTGTAGAAGAAGCTCCTTCAGTAATGTTTTCCCTGCGCCAGCACCTCCCACCGGTACCAGAATCCGTAGCGGATTTTTCTCCTTCAGTCTTTTTAATCTGCACGCTGTATCCTCAGGAAGATGATGGACCAGTTCATGGTCCACATAATGGCCTGTCTCCACTAAACTGCCTTCAGGCATTCCTTTCAAGGGGTTTTCAGCCATGCCATGGAGCCTCTTATATCCTTGAAATGCAAAAGGAGTCTGAACTGTATGAACAGCTCCTTCAGAAAGGTGAAGACCCATGGGCCAGTTATCGGGAATCACATTGCATACCGCTTCCAGACCGCTATGCACTGCTCCTTGGGCTGCCCAGACATGGGTGCCAGCAAAGGGGATTTCTTTGGATAAGTTGTTATATAGAGGCACCAGAAGTTCTGCATTCTTCTGGTCCATGGCATTATAGGTCAGCTTTCTGAATCCTTCACTGTTTAGTGGCTCCCAGAAAAAATGATTGAAAAGGCGACTACTCTGAGATAGTTTCGATCCCAAGGAATATAGAGCATTTTGCTGTTTTATCATTTCAGCACCAGTGGTTCCATGAAAACTTGTCAAATCAAACCAGTATGGTTTGTAGCCCAATGCATTGGCACAACTGGCTATAGCCATGGCAATCCGATAATGACCAAAGCCCATACGAATATTCCCCACAACAAAGGCATTCTCTGGAAAAACCATGGGCTCCTCTGCCAAAGTCAGATTGGAGACATTACAAACCGCTCCAAGGACAGGATTCTCTGTGGCCTGAAGAAAATATTTCTTCCCAGTTTCATCTCCGAATTTCTTGATGAATTTCCTTTTACTGCGTTCTGCTTTCTTAATGGTTTTGGCATCCATGGCATTTCCAAAAATCATATTCGTCTGATCCATAAAATCTTCTCCTTCTAAGAAGATTCTTAAAGGAATCTTCTTTCTCTCTTTCTTTGAAAGACCTCTCGAGGAAGCCTTTTCCAGTTATTCACCAGGCTTTTCAGCTACTGATAATTATGCCTCTATTTTTATAGGTTCAATCCCTTGGAGAATTTCATCCTCTTTATAGAAGGAGAGAACCACCGCTCCAAGAATCGAAAGTACCAGTGCACCAATAAGCGCCAATCGGTATCCAAGACCTGAGCCTTGTCCGATGGTGGCTAGGGACGTGAATATCACCATTGCTACGGACTGCCCTAGCTTAAAGACAAAGGTTCTGGCTGCAAAGAACATGCCTTCACGACTTTCATGGGTCATCATTCTGTCATACTGGGCAATATCCGCTACCATCGCCTGAGGAAGAATCCCCAGAATTGCCATCGGCACAGCTGCCATGACAGCGATGAGAAATCCATGAAGATTTCCAGAAAGCGGTGTAAGGCCAGCTAATGCTGTCACTATGAATGCCAAAGCAAACATAACAAATGCACTCATCACAAGCTTCTTCTTCCCAATCTTTTTCGCGATGATGTTCACAGGAATGTAGAAGAGAAATGAGGTCAGGGTCATAACCAAGAAGAGCACTGTGATCATGACTTCCTCAAGCATTAATAGTCTTACCACAAAAAAAGGCAGTCCTGTCTGGAATATAGTAAGGGCAATCCAGTATAAGACGTCTGAAATGACAAATACTCTAAAATGCTTATTGTGAAAAGTCTTCAGCAGCGATTCAAAAGCTTTGCTTTTAGAAGGCTCTGACAAGATATAATCTCTCTCTCGAATGAAAATCGCTGGGATCATCATGAAAATCAGTGCAATCACAGCCAAAATACCAAAGGTCAGCTGAATTGCAGATATCCTTTCCATACCCTGGGCTATAAATATATCCCAAATAAAAGGTGCACCAAAAGCCAAAGCCGTTCCTAAAATGAAAGTGATGGATATATAGGTGGAAATATTAATTTTCTCTTCCTGGGTTTTACCAAGTTCAGGAATCATTGCAGTATAAGGAGTACAGTACATGGTCATAAAAAGATAGAATAGAAAGACCATAGTGATCAGCCAGAAGTTATTAATACCTCCAACTCTTGCCACTGGGGGCATAAAGATCAAGACCGTCACCAGGGCAAACGGAACTGCAGCAGCCCGCAGAAAAGGAATTCTTCTTCCTTTAGGATTGGCACTTCGATCTGAAGCTGATGCAATAAGCGGATCCGTTACGGCATCTACAATACGTCCTAGAGCAGAAATGGCACCAATTAGTGTAAGGATACCAAGGACAGCAGTTCCCTGTGTTATGTATACTTTGTGCCCAGCTTCAATGAGCTCCTCCACAGGCTGATAAAAATACACCAGCCAGTTCACTATAATACCTGCCAAGATGGACCAGCCGAGCTGACCCATTGCAAAAATCCACATAATTCTATTGGTTACTTTTTTCATAACACTTTCTCCTCACCTTTAATATGTTTCAGAAAAATGGTGATAAGGCTTTCTATCTGAGCACTTTTATCAATACGATCTTCATACTTCAATAGACCTTTCCTATTCGCCAGTTTTTTACATAGCCCCAACAGTGCATGACTGGTACTGAAATAGAATATATCCGGGTCCAGGTCACATTGCACGGAACCATCCTGAATACCTTTGACATAAAAATCATCAAATCGTTTTTTGATGGAGAGTATCACTTCTTCGTAGGCTGTGAGGAGCTCATCTGATAATGGTTCCTTAGCAATAAGAGCATCAAAATCTTCTACAAACTGAAAGAACTCGGGATGCTCATGAAAAATCGAGAGGAAAAATCCATAGAAATCCTCAAGATTCTCAAATCCTGTAGGTTTCATGGGAAGATTTGTCATTTTTTCTAGTATTTCCTGCCAGGTCATGATGGCCGCCTCCACCACAAGGACTTGTTTCTTCCCGAAGTAGCGGTATAAGCTGGCCTCTCCAATGGAGAGGTGGTTTGCCAAATCCGCAATGGTCACCTGTTCAACACCTTTTTCCAGATAGAGCTTTTTAGCTTCTTCTACAATGACTTTTCGTCGTGCTTCTTTTAATACAGACATGAGACACCTCCTAAAAAGATAGTAACCATATCAAAATGATAGGCTGTCTATCATTAATATAAACAGGAAAGAAAACGTTGTCAACAATAATCTGAAAGACAAACAACTTTTCTCCTATTCTCATAGGACTCCTAGGCTTTCGCAGTTGACACTCCCCATGGCTGAAGCGAGGGGTTTTACGGCGCGTGGGATAAAAAAAGGTCTTGGTCATCCACTTTTGTGGAGTAACCAAGACCTTTAGGATGAGCCTTCTCTCTATTCTTGAGTAATGTTATCATCCAATTCCTTCTCATATTCTTCAGCATCGAAGTCTATGTGGATCGGCTTTTCATTCCATGCCGACATGTAGGTGGCATGGATGTTAAGCACAAATGTGCGTACCTCATGGCTTTCTGCCACGACTATTAGAGCAAAGTAAAAATAAGGACAGGGTGGACACTATTTATAATAGCGCCTCCCTGTCTTTGTATCAATTATATTTTATCTAAGCCTGTGGTATCTATTATATAGGGTTATTCCAAGTCAATTTCCTTGTTGATCTCATAAAAAAAACTGTAATTATAAGTTTACAACCTTAGCAAGTTTATCGTCATTATTACTATCATTTGAATCGCTTAAGTCTTTATCAATATAATAATTAGCCCCTGCTATTATAATGGCACCTCCGATGAAGTTTCCTAATGCTACAACTTCAAAGCTGATTAAAATCCCTGTTATTGTAATATCAGCTCCATTTACAAATGCCATTGTAAGATAGAACATGTTTGCAACAATATGCTCTGTACCACTTAAGACAAATACTGCGATTGGAAACCAGACTGCCAAGACCTTACCTGTAACTGTCTTTGCACTGTATGCCATCATGACACCACTGCAGACTATAATGTTACATAGAATTGCACTGATAAACATCTGACTAATTGGCATTGTCGTTTTTGCTACTGCGCTATTGTTCACGATCTCAAGCATGTGCTCACTGAATATGCCAGCTCCAGTACTCAAAAGTGTCATAATAATTGCACCAACTAAGTTTGCACCTAAAACAATTAGAAGCATCTTCATAAAACTGCCTAGTTTAACTGACTTTTTAAAAACACTTAAAATACCCATACAGTCACTTGTAAATAATTCACTGCCTAATAATAAAATTGCGATGATTCCCGTCGGAAATATTAGTGCTCCTAGGAACTTCCCTATCCCTGGGTCTACTGTATATGCTACTAATTTAAAATAACCTATAGCACCCACAGCAATAAACATCCCTGCTAAAATACCTTGTAAAACAATTGCTCTGAACTTTTTTTCTGTCTTACTCTTTCCTGCCGCTACTATATAATCGATAACCTCACTAAATGTTTTCATACACTCCCCCAACATAATATCTAATAAATGCCAACAGTTATATTATCATATTTGCAAGCAATGTACAATTAGATATTGCATCAAATTTCATATCTCCAACATTTTTGGTACTATGGTGCTATCGGTAGGACGGGAACGTTTCAATTGAGTAAATTGATTTCTATTAGCCTTCAAGTTTCTTTATAGTATTCGTATCAAGTTTCTGTATTGCTTTTAACTGACGAATAGCTAATTCATTCAGCAATTTAACCCTTACTGATTGTTTAATATCCTGTTCAATTAATATGGTATTGTAACTCTCCATGTTAGCTAAAATCAGTAATTGATTTAGTGTAGCATGGTCTCTAATATTTCCTTTTTTATCAGAACTCTTCTCTCTCCACTGCTTCGCCGTAATTCCAAACAAAGCTACATTCAACACATCTGCTTCACTGGCATAAGTCTTCGAAATCTGAAATGGGGTCAATTCAGGTGGGAGCAAGTTTTCCTGAATAGCATCAGTGTGAATTCTATAGTTCAGTTTAGAAATTTCTCTGTTCAAATTCCAACCTAAAGAAAGTCTGCTACTCTCATCGCTCTTAAGTCTTTTATAATCATTAATGATATACAACTTGAACTCAGCTGATATCCAGGATGCAAATTCAAAAGCGATATCGGAGTGAGCAAATGTACCGCCATAACGTCCTGATTTAGAAATAATCCCCATAGCACTCGTATTTTCTATCCATTTTGTTGGAGACATTGTGAATGCATTCAGTCCGGCTTCCTTTTTAAACCCGTCGAATTCGACGGGTTTAAAACTAGGATTATGAAGACTTTCCCATAACCCCAAAAACTCTAGAGTATCCCGATTACGCATCCAATTCTTAATAACATCATTGGGCTCGCTGCTCTTATATCTTGCAATATCAGTAAGTGAAATAAACTCATTTTGAAAATCTTCCGTATAGATTGCTATATCTATGCCCTTTGCCTGGATTGTTTCTTTGAAAGGTTTCTTTGTCATTTTCACATCTCCTACCTTTATATATTTCCATAACAACATCAAATATTAACATTTTAGATATACTATACTAATTTATATTATTATATCAATTATTTCAATACAGAACAAGAGTTCTTTAATTAATTTTAAATACTTGAGGACAACTTCAATGTGGAATTCAAATCCGGACTGGGATTTACCTGATTGTTGTACAAGTAGTCTAAAATAGGCCATAATCATATTAAATACTAATTGAAAAATAGGAGGAATAACATGGAAAACATTGTATTCTTAAACTCAGCCAGACTTGATTTCGACCAACAGCTTGATTTTTCACAGCTAGATTCTTTTGGTACACTCACAAGTTATGATGATAGCAATAATGAAGAAATCCTGGAAAGGGTGAATGGTCAAAGTATCGTCATCACAAAAGAGCTTCCCATGAATGGTGATCTGATCGAGCGATTCCCTTCCTCTGTGAAGCTAATTTGCGAAGCCGGTACAGGATATAACAATATCGACCTTGATGCTGCTAGGCGTAAAGGAATTGCAGTCTGCAACGTGCCTGGTTACAGCACCGAAGCCGTCGCACAGCTGGTAATAACCTTCATGCTTAATCTGAGCTCATCCTTGGTCCGTCAGCAAGAGATGCTCCGAAACAAAGATTTTACCAACTTCACTAACCACCTTCAGGTTCCTCATTTGGAGATTCAAAATAAAACTCTTGGTATCCTTGGTGCAGGTGCAATCGGTAACCAGGTCATAAAAATCGCTCTTGCACTAGGTATGGAGGTTCTGACGAATACCCGCACAGCTAGAGTCTATGAGAATCCCCATATCAGGTCAGTTTCATTGGATGATCTTCTGAAACAGAGCGACTTTATCTCCATCCACGTCCCACTCACATCTGAAACAAAGCATATGATCAATAATAAAAGACTAAGCCAAATGAAGCCTTCAGCATTCCTCATCAATACTTCTAGAGGTTCAGTAATCAAAGAGGATGACCTGATCAAAGCATTACAGGACAAGGTCATAGCAGGTGCAGCTCTGGATGTCCTGGAACAGGAACCTCCGGAATTAGACAATCCTCTTTTGTATATGAATAATGTCATACTCACTCCACATATCGGCTGGAAATGTCTTGAATCCAGACAGCGGCTGATCAAGCTTCTATCAACGAACATCGCCTCCTTTATTCAGGGTGATCCGGTCAATATAGTAAGCGAATAGAACGATCCTTCTTCTGTAACTTCAAGTGAAAGCTACTGAGATGGATGTGGAAATCAAAATATATGAAACAAGCAAGGCACTCTACAGGATTAAAATGTAGAGTGCCTTGCTCAATTATTCAAATTTTTACAACGACTGATTAGTTCCAAACCCCTGTAGCTAATCCAACCAAGAAGACTTCTGGTTCGGCTTGGAAAAGAATCAACATTACAGTACACCTTTAGTACACTTTTGAAAAATAATAGCCTTATTCTTCTCGAATTTTATTTCTATAGCTTTTTTATAATGACTCCTCCAATTCCTGCAATCCAGATATAGGCAAAAAATAATATCCAAAGATAAATCATAGGAATTGAATCTCTACCTAAAAGTGTAAACGCACCTAAAGCTAAAAATAGGATTGCTAAGAAAATGTGTGATGTATAAGCAAAAAACTTAAAGATATTGTGTATTACTCTTTCATCAGCTTCAGGAATGTTGCCTTTCCGAACTTTTCGCTTGATTACCTCAATAACCATCAAAATAATACTCGAGATCAAAGCACCGATAATTATCTCATATCTAAGTTCACCTTGAAAAATATAAAGTAAAAGCGTTCCCAAAACTGCACCTATGAAAGTGCAAGCAATAATAAAGAATATCATCCATTTTTCAAATTTCTTGCTCCATTTTTCTCTATCTTTTACGTTCATTTAATATCCTCCTCTAGAATGAAAATTTCTTCAATGGGCACCTCAAAGTATTTCACTAATTTTAATGCTAATTCCAAACTAGGATTATACTTATTTTTCTCAATTGCATTTATTGTCTGTCGTGTCACCTGTAGATCTTCAGCCATTTTAATTTGAGTAATCCCCTTCTTGATACGAATTTCTTTAATATGATTGATTACTCCCATTTCAAATCCTCCTTGAACAACGTAAAGATATCTTTACATTTATTATAGCACCATTCACCTGTTTGTAAAGATATCTTTACGTCTATCTAGTTATTTACATGTGAACTTCGGTCATGTGTTGATCAATCCTGTATTGATCAATTCCATAAAATACACTTCCATTTCTTACAAAAGGTATACCAACAATAATAACCCGCCAATTCTTAAATCCAATTTGAATCCCATGCTATCCTTTCTTTCATCCATATTCTATAATTAAAGAAGTAAGTAACGAGGTGGCATGATGAATTACATTTTCAGAAAAATGCATTCAGACGATACAGATAGTATCTGGAGTCTATTTCAGGGCATAAAAGCAGAAAAAATTGACATGTCTTTTGCGGAAATCTCGCAAAAAGAAGAAATCCAATCTTTTGTGGAAAATCCTTCCGAGCTTGCGTATGTGGCTATATCGAAAGAAGATCCCCATAAGGTACTATGCCTTGTCAAAGGACGAAGAGAAATGACGGAAGAAAAAAGACATGCTGCATTTCTTTCCGCAGCCACACATCCCAATGAACGGGGCATCGGTCTTGCGGCAAAACTGACTGAATTCGCTTTAAAAGAAATGATAAAAGAAGGCGTCACCATTGCCAGGATCTATGTATACAGCAACAACAGCGCTTCCATAAACGCCATAAAGAAGCTGGATTTCACCCATGCAGGTACCGTATTACGGCATCATAAAGATGTATCAACTGGTGAATATATTGATGATCTGATTTTCCATAAAATATTGGACTAGAAACATCTTATAAAGACGGCAAGATCACGAGTTTAATGAGTGATCAAAAAAAACAACAGTAACTCAATTCACATTCTGTGCGTTGAGTTACTGTTGTTTTAATTATTTGTTATGAAGATTTACGTTGAAAATTGACCCCCTAACAATATGATTTGGAATTTCAATTCACCTGATAGCTTCTACCACGCCTCTTCTTATATGCCACTCATTCCAAAAAGCAAGATAGCCGTCACGTTCAAAATCATCCTTTGGTATCACTTTTGGTGAACAGGAATCATAAAATGCTTCTACCTTATCCACAAAGTCATAAACAGCTTCTCTATAATCTTCGATGAAAATACTTTCTTTTGTCCCATCTTCCAGTTCAAGGATCACCTTGTCCCCATCATGAATAACTGACCAATCTATACCATTGTCACAACCACTGATAACAACATTATCCAATTCCTCGTTTGGAATATAAAAGAATCCGCAGCAAGGAAGCATCTGATTGTCCGTGTTTATAATATGATCTTCAGTAAGTGTCTTTAATAGATAAAGTGCGGTGGCACTTACTGTAGCATCGTATTCCAGTTTCACTTCCCCTATATATGCAACCACCTTCCCGTGGAGACATAAATCTTCTGGATCATCTTTCGTCCCATTAATCCATTCAAGATTCTCTGTTGTTATAGAAAATGTTCCCATATACACACCTCCAAAATAGTATGACCAAACTTTAAAAACACACTCCTCTTTACTTCTCAATGAAATATCTTTATGTGTTTCTTCTGAATGTGATATTCTGCTATTTCAAAAAACAGTACAAAGATTCACACTGAATCAACCGCATATTGCATTTTTGCCAAGTTACTTTTAATTTTCTCCAGCATCTTCGTTTTTATATCCAAATCTAGGCCATCTTTCAAAGTTCCAAAAGAAATTGAGCGGTACCAGGCTCAAACCTGAAAATTCATTACTACTTCAGGCTTGATTCATTGATGTGAGAAGAGCTTATTCATGCACTCTTTGCACCTGCGTGCCACCTTTCATTAGAATCAGAAGGATTATCGCAGCCGCCAATGACAAGCTGGATCCGAATAAAAACGGGATTTTTACCCCGAATGAAGTCCATAGAACACCAGCGATAGCACTCGCAGGGAACAATGCTATACCGACAATTGTCGAGTGGAGCCCGAGCATTGTCCCCTTCAAGTCCTGAGGTGATATTTCAGCAATAAATGCACGCTCCACCCCTGCAATCATAGCTGTATAAATACCATAGAAAACAAAAAGCATAACCATAAATACTCGATTATATGCAAAAGCAAAGCCCAGATAAACGAGAGCAAAGACAACATACCCAGAGACCAGCAATCTTTTCCTGCCGACCTGATCAGATCTTTTCCCTAAGGGAATCGCCAGCAATGAGGCAGTTAAATTGTAGATGAAGTAAAGTAAAATGACTGAAGTATCACTAAACCCTACACTTTTAGCTCTCAGCAGTAAGAATGCATTTGAGGAGTTTCCCAAGGTAAACAGGAATGCCACCAGAAGATACAGCTTCAGCTGTCCATCGAGTTTTTTCATATTCTTCCAAAAGTGGACTCGCTCTTTCAATTTATGCTTCACAATTTTTTCCTTTATTAAAGGAAACATGGCCAAGCTCAGTAAAGCCGGAATCATGGAGACAAAAAACAGATTCTTATAATTGAATGCTCCGTTAGCGCTTGAAAGCAAGAGAAAAGCAATCAGTATTCCGATGGCAGATCCTGCCATATCCAGAGCCTTATGCAGTCCGAACGCTGCTCCCATTCGGTTGCTTTCTGCACTATCACTTACCATTACATCTCTCGGGGCTGTTCTTATACCTTTCCCCATTCGGTCTATTACTCTTGCACCAAGAATGCCTATCCATGAACTTGCGGCAATCAATGCTACTTTATAAACAAGCCCCGTTGCATAACCCAGAAATGCGATGGGTTTCTTCTTCTGATATCTGTCTGAAAAATATCCACTGAACACCTTCAACAAGCTAGCAAGGCTTTCTGCAATGCCTTCAATGACTCCAACCATTGCTGGAGTCGCTCCAAAAACAGATGTCAAGTAAAGCGGGATAATAGGATATACCATTTCTGCACTGATATCCGCAAAGAAACTGACCAGTCCTAATAAGAATACATTCCACATCAGTAAAACTCCTTTTCAGTTATGAAAGCTTCATCTTGAAACCATCGATACTTTTTCCCAAGTGTGAGGTCATACTCATACTACTGATTACGTCTAATAGCTGTGAAAGCCTGGAATTAGAATAAGTACTCATCGATTGAATAGCCATTCTTTAATGGGATAAATTTTGAAATTCTAGGTGAAATCGCATTTGCAGGACAATTATATATGCACCTCATACACATGATGCATTTGAAACCAAATTTGATTTTTTCATTGTCTTTCATTTTTATATTGCCTTCTGGGCACTCTCTTACGCATGTACCGCATTCTATGCAATTTTTATTAGCATGGAGTTCCAAACCAAATAATCGTGCTGCATGAGGTTCAACTCTTCCTATTTGATGGACTATCAATGACTTGAATGGAATTTGTCGTTCAGAAACTCTGGAAGCTCTGATATTCTCTGCTAAGTTTTCAATGGTTTTACGGGCATGATCCAGCTGATTTTTAATAACTTCCTCAGGAAAACTCATTATAAAGGTCAATGGCATTGCAATGATTTCATCAACTATAATCTCATAGGACTTACTTCTTAGAATTTCCCTGATTTCTTTTGACGCCCCGAAATTGACCCAGATATCATTGCAGCCAACACCGATTAAACTGATTTTCTTGAATTTATTGGCGGGTAACGCTCTTATAAATCGCACTACAGTTTTAGGTGCATTAAACGCATGAATAGCATACAGAATAATTAGATGTTCTGAATTATCCATGGCATCTGGAGCAGTATGCTCTAACGCATACACAGGTGTAGATTCTAGATGATCACTTAGCAGCTTTGCAATATATGCTGTATTTCCCGTCGGACTGAACTGCACTATTGTAAACATGAATTCTCCTTCTTAGTAAGCTAAGCCTACGGTTTCATTTTTGAACTCGTCATTTTCGATAACACTTAACAAAAAATGAGCCAGATCCTGTCTTGAAATTTCTTTACCCCCTTTGGGAACCCCTATGGCTGTCTTCCTGTATACTTTTGTCAATGGCCCCTTTGTTAAAGATAGTGGCCTTGCGATTGTATATTCTAATCCACTCGATATTATTGCTTGAGCGGCTAACTTATGATCATTGATCGCATGTCTAAGGAATGCTTTCACAATTAAGTTCATAACAAACGAGAATTCATCGTGAATACCCGCCGTCGATATCGTGACAATTCTATTCATGTGATTCATTTTCATACACTTGATGATGATCTCAGTCATATCATTAATGACCGTCCTTTTATCATTATTATTTCCGCCTAAGCATGAGACAACCACATCATGAGTTGCCATTGCTTTCGACATGTCCTCTACTGAAAAAATATCACCTTTAACAATGGTCAGATTTTCATTATTTAACATCATCTTTTCAGGAGATCTTACATATGCGGTCACACTATGTCCTCCTTCTAAAGCCATTTCGAGAAATATAGATCCGGTTTGACCAGTCGCACCTAATAGAAATATTTTCATTTTGCTCTCCTCACTTAGTTTATTTATCGTTTATCTGAACATCACAGAGTCATGTTACAAGCCTGTTGTTGTATGTAATTAGTATAGCTCATGAGAAAACAGAATAACCAAGAAAATCCCTTCAGACGCAAATTTTTTTCTAGTGAAAGAGCAGTTTACAACTGAATCAATTTTATCTGATTTGTCAATATATATCCGCTATAGTAATCTAAAAAATGACTCAGTCGATCATCTCACTGAGTCATACATATGGTTTTCTATGTTTCATAAAAAATACCATTTAGAATTAACCGCTGGTAATCTTGTTAACGCTAATAGTATAGATTATTATAATGTTTTACCATTACCCCTATTCTGTTCTCCTAGCTCTTATCTAAGATTTCTAAGAATTTCATGATAGCGTATGGTCGCCAATTCGCTTGGTTGCCCCTTTTTACAAAAAGATAAACCAGCCAACTTCGAAACAATGCGTTCAACCCTAATCTGTCCATTTACAGTTTTGGATTCCAATGTTTCCAAAGCTTCAAGAAATCTTCTGTCATTCTTTGCTCGGTTATAAAAGTATAGGACATAGATATACAAAAAAGGTTTTAGTTTCGGAAGGAATACTCAACTTGCATGAATAATGTGCCGATTCCATAGTGGCATGGACCATCGGGTTCTCTAATTGTCCAATGATGCAGTAAAAAATCTACAGCCTTGTCACGCGTTGATTTTTTGTTGAGATAGTCGCTAAATCGAAATGCATCTAAGGCAGTAAGTGTTGGTAACGGATTTGGATAGTCTGTTTCCGGTCCCCGACCAAAGCTGAATTTATTACAGCGCCAACCACCATCTGCATATTGTATCTGTAAAAGGTGCTGGAAAGTTTTTTGAAGTCTGGCATCTGAAGCAAATCCCATATGGCAAAGCGTATTAGCGGCATGGATTGTAAGGTATGGGTAAATAGAGCCTTAGGATATAATCTGAACCGGCCATCCCCCTGCCAGGTACTGAATATTAATTCAGCGCTTTCTTTCAATATTGATTCTGTGGGCTCCATTCCTAATTCTAACAAGTACATTACACTCTCTAAAGTCGAAAATGGTGCACCATTTATTAAACGCTTATCAGGTGTTGCCCAGAGGTCAGCACCATTATCGAGCCTGTGTGATAATATCTCTTCAATGTCCGGTTCATACAGCTTCTCAATATTACAATTTAAACATAGTCAGTTATAGCATCGAATAGTCGCACTTAATCAGCTTTCAATGGGGCTCCAACAACTTTCATGTCATGGTCTCCAAATATTACTCATAAGGTCAAGGACAGGATAACTCCATTAACTTATCCACTCTAGTTCAGAATAATAGGACTTAACATCATTCTCCACGGTCTGCACCTTATTCTGAGACCCACAAATAATAATCAATAGGCTCGCTGATCCTTTCTGAGTTCTTCCTTTCCAACCTGATTGGATCGCTAATTATGATGTTGGAGCTTTAGAATCATCATGAAATCCTTCATGTGCATCTACTCCAGCATTACATGTTTTCTCTTTCCTTGACATGGTATAAGTCTTTCTTAAAGACCAGATATAGATAGATTATAGGGGCTACAGGAATAAAAACCATCCATAAAGCCATATATGGTGATTGACCAAATAGATCAAAGCGCTTTGCTGATAGAATGAAAATCCATACCATTGAGAAAATCGAAAGTCCAAAGTTTAGAAAAAGTATTCCATTTATTCTGGATGGATCTAGCTCATTGAGTCCTGCTCCAAGACTGTCAATACGTGCCTCAGAAGTTAAAAATAGTAGTACTGCTAAATAAAGGAAAAAGGGAAGTGTCCAAAGGATATAGGTTTTTTGATCCACATCCTTCTCTCTCTTTAAAATCTTAATAATTTTCAAAAGTTATCCTGCTACTCAAAATATGGACAAATATCCACATCGAGACTTTTACTGCTTCTTC
>CAZXUT010000020.1:0-44988 GCA_964643785.1 uncultured Proteiniclasticum sp. | reverse complement strand
ATCGCAATACCGATTGTGATCATCACCATGGTCATGATTGTTGTAGGAGCTTTACTTCAACAGAAAAAAACCAGAAAATGAATCTTACGGTAAGAGAAGAGAGTGCAGCTGCAGTCTCTTTTTTTTGTGGTGGAAAAAGATTGTTAAAAAATATTTATCGAAAATCTCTTTACATGGATACCCCCCTATGGTATTATCTAAACATACCTGGAGGGGGTATAAAGCTTCCTCCGATTTTTTAAGCGTAATAACGATAGATAGATATAAAGAGGGGTAATAAAATGTTTTGGAATAAAACGAAATCAATAACTACAGATGAACTACAGGCTATGCTGAAAGAGAAACCAGCCATCCTTGACGTAAGAGAAGCTTATGAATTCAAGAATGGACACATACCAGGTGCGAAGAATCTTCCATTGGGTTCAGTAGAGTCTTATACAGGAAAAGGTCCAGTCTATGTAATTTGTCAGTCAGGTGCAAGAAGTTCCAGTGCAACGAAAAAGCTGACCAAAATGGGCGTGGATGCAATCAATGTAAAAGGCGGCATGAGCATGTGGAAAGGAGCTAGAAAATAATGAAGATCGTAATCGTAGGTGGCGTAGCCGGCGGAATGTCAGCAGCAACCAGACTTAGAAGACTGAATGAGGATGCTGAAATCATTATCCTGGAAAAGGGACCTTATGTCTCCTTTGCAAACTGTGGTCTTCCCTATTTTGTATCAGGTGAAATCAAGAAGAGATCAAAGCTTCTGGTGCAGACTCCAGAAGGTCTTCGTGGAAGATTTGAACTTGATGTAAGAATAAATACGGAAGCTCTTTCCATCGACCCGAACAAGAAGGAAATTCTTGTGAAGGGTGAAGAAGGAGAATATGCAATCAGTTACGACAAACTGGTTCTTTCTCCTGGAGCAAGACCCTTTATACCAAATACGCCAGGACTACCTGAAGCCAAGAATGTATTCACCATGAGAAATGTTCCTGATGTGGATGCTCTAACAGGCTTCATGAAGGATGAAGAGCCTAAGAAGGCAGTGGTGATCGGCGCTGGATTTATCGGACTTGAAATGGCAGAAGCACTTCAGCACAGAGGTCTTGAAGTGAGTGTTGTGGAAATGGCACCACAGGTTCTACCTCCATTTGACTATGAAATGTCCGTCTTTGTGAAAGACGAACTGGAGAAAAATGGCATCAAGGTTTACACAGGCGTCGCTGCCAGCGGATTCCATGATGAAGGAAAAATCGTTGAGCTTCAGAACGGTATCAGACTTGAGAGTGATATAACAGTCATGTCAGTAGGTGTGCTTCCTGAAAATGCATTGGCTATGACAGCTGGTGTAGAACTTGGTATGCGTGGTGGAATCCTTGTGGATGAGAACTATGAAACCAGTGTGAAAGACGTCTATGCAGTAGGTGATGCGATCATCATCAAGAATCAGATTCTTGGAGCTGACAGCATGATTGCACTGGCTAATCCTGCCAACAGACAGGGTAGACAAGTGGCGGATGTCATCAGTGGATACAAGAGAAAAAACAAGGGGTCCATT
Organism: uncultured Proteiniclasticum sp.; assembly: GCA_964643785.1. Taxonomy (GTDB): domain Bacteria; phylum Bacillota; class Clostridia; order Clostridiales; family Clostridiaceae; genus Proteiniclasticum. The sequence goes on along the minus strand of CAZXUT010000020.1, from coordinate 43,445 downwards.
GGAACCGCCATCGTCAGAGTATTTGATATATCAGCAGCTTCAGTGGGTCTTAATGAGAGACAGCTTCAAGGTGCAAACCTCGACTATAAGGCTGTACATGTTACAGCCAATGACCATGCAGGATACTTTCCAGGTGCATCCTCCATCTATATGAAGTTGCTCTTCAATCCGACGGATGGAACAATCTACGGGGCACAGGGTGTAGGGCAGAAGGGTGTCGATAAAAGAATTGATATTCTGGCGACAGCCATCAAGGGAAATCTGAAGGTCGATGACCTGATGGAACTTGAATTCACCTATGCTCCACCATTTGGTTCTGCAAAGGATCCGGTTAATATGCTGGGTTATGCGGCAACCAATATCATGGAAGGATTCAGCAATAACATTCAGTGGAATGAGCTGGAGGAAATGAGAAAAGAAGGAGCATTCCTTCTGGATGTAAGAGATGCAAGAGAAGTGGAGAATGACGGATTCATCGACGGATTTGTAAACATTTCGATCAATGATCTGAGAGGCAGAATAGATGAACTGCCTAAGGATAAGACCATAGTAGTCAGCTGCGCAAGTGGACAAAGAAGCTACATGGCAGAAAGAATGCTGAAACAGAAAGGATTCCAGGCAGTGAATCTGGATGGAGCTTTCAATATATATAGTGTAGTAAAGAAAGAGGAGATTAAAAAATATGTTTAATTCAGTAATGATGGCAGAGTTTGAGCAGCTACTAAGAAAGGGTGACCTTAATATAGTGGATGTCAGAGAAATAGATGAATTTGAATCAGGTCATATCAAGGGAGCAGAGCATATCGCTCTTGGTACAATTCCAGCAAATCTTGATAAACTTGATAAGAGCAAGGAATACCATGTTCTATGCCTGTCCGGAGCAAGATCTGCTATGGCATCAAAGTATCTTGCACAGCAGGGGTTTAAAATTGTCAATGTAATGGGAGGCATGTCCGCGTACAGAGGAGATGTTGAATTTGGAAGATAAGAAGAGCTATACCAATCGATTAAGTCGACTGGAAGGCCAGATCCGTGGAATCAGTAAAATGATCGACGAGGATCGTGGATGTCAGGATGTGGTCACGCAGCTTTCTGCAGTGAAAGCTGGCATTGATAAAATCATCACCCTCATGGTCACTGAGAATCTCATGCACTGTGTATCTGAAGAGAATGCAGAGGACCAGAAAGAGAAAGTGAAAGTGGCTTTAAATCTGATTTTCAAAAGCAGATAAGAATAATTATTAAAGTACACCCAGGGGTTTATATACCCTTGGGTGTATTTTTGATGAACTTTTACGTGAGGTTTGGTATAATCAAGAAAACGGATTGATGAAAGTGCATAGACAGAAAAGTCTTGCGATGAAGGAGACAGAATTTTGGCAGATAAAAAGAAAATAATTAACAGGCTAAGCAGAACAGAAGGGCAGGTCAGAGGTGTCACTAAAATGATTGATGAGGGCAGAGACTGCAGAGAAATTGTGATTCAGCTGGCAGCCGTTCGAGCGGGGATCGATCGGGTGATTCATCTCATCGTCACAGAAAATCTCATGAACTGTGTCATGGATGACCCGAATGAAAAAATCGACAAGAAACAGCTGGAGGATGCTCTGGAGCTGATTTTCAAACTGAAATAGAAGGATGGAAAGGAGCTTATTTCGATGAATAAAATATGGACTATTGAAGATGTAAGAAAGCTCCTTGCAGAGACAGGAGAGGCGATGGGGTTCGATTGTTCCTTCGTTCCTGTTGAAATCAGTACTCGGATGGAGAAAACTATGGGATCCTTTCTCTTTCGTGAAGAAAAAGGGAAGATTATTCCTCATGCGTTCCGATTCTCTCAGATTCTTCTTTCAGGTTATTATCATGAGGATGTAGTGAGAAATGTCATCATCCATGAATATGCTCACTACTATGCCAATGTGAAAGACAATCAGAATCATAGACATGATGCCTATTTCAAGAGGGTCTGTGAAGCGCTTGGAATCCCATCCCATACTTATTTCAAGGAACTTCTTCCAAAGACAAAGAAAAACGGATATATTCTCGTATGTTCGAAATGTGGAAGTAAAGTGGCGGTGAGAAGGAAAATGGATTCCGTGAACATGATCGTCCGGACGAAAATTTCCGGGTGCTGTCGTGCGAAAATCAGAGCGAAAAGAGCAATCTTTTAAAAACAGATATGAATTAATTATTTGGTCTGATATGGTATAATATACCTGTTAACCAAAGAAAAATAGAAAGGCTGGTGCAATAAATGTTAAAAGTAGATTTAACGAAACTTGAGGGCTTCATGAGACCTCATGAAATTGAGTATTTAGACCCGCTGGTGAAAGCTGCACACAAAATGCTTCACGACAAGACAGGAGCTGGAAGTGATTTTCTTGGCTGGGTGAACCTGCCAGAGGATTATGACAAAGAAGAATTCGACCGTGTAAAGAAATCCGCAGAGAAGATCAGAAAAGATTCTGATGTGCTGATTGTCATCGGCATAGGCGGTTCCTACTTAGGTGCGAAAGCGGCCATCGAGATGATGAGCCACCACTTCTATAACTCCCTACCGAAGGACAAGAGAATGAACCCTGAAATCTATTTCTTAGGACAGAACATCTCAGGAGATTACCTCAATGATGTCCTTGAAATCATAGAAGGAAAAGATGTTTCCGTGAATGTCATTTCAAAATCAGGAACTACTACAGAACCTGCAGTGGCTTTCAGAGTGATGAAAGACTATCTGGAAAAGAAATACGGCAAAGAAGAAGCGGCAAAGAGAATCTATGCAACCACAGACAAGGAAAGAGGCGCTCTTAAGAGTCTGGCTACTGAAGAAGGCTATGAGACTTTTGTGGTACCGGATGATGTGGGCGGAAGATTCACTGTGCTTACGCCAGTAGGACTTCTTCCAATAGCGGCTGCAGGGATTGATATCGACCTTATGATGAAGGGTGCTGCAAAGGCCAGAGAAGATTATAAAGAGGATTCTGTAAAAAGCAATGAATGCTACGCTTATGCGGCAGCAAGAACTGCGCTCTATAACAGAGGAAAAGACATTGAGATTCTAGTGAATTACGAACCTCAACTGACCTACTTCTCAGAATGGTGGAAACAGCTCTTTGGTGAAAGCCATGGTAAAGATGGAAAGGGACTCTTCCCTGCATCGGTTAATTTCTCCACAGATCTTCATTCCATGGGACAGTTTATCCAGGACGGAAGACGTAATATTTTTGAGACTGTAATCAATGTGGAAAAGATGAATTCAAGCTTCACCATCGAAGCCAATGAAGACAATCTGGACGGACTGAACTTCCTTGCTGGAAAGACCATGGACGAAGTCAATAAGAATGCGTTCAAGGGAACTCTTCTGGCACATCTGGATGGTGGCGTACCAAATATCGTCCTTAATCTAAGAGACAAGAAAGAGGAGAGCTTCGGTTACATCGTCTACTTCTTTGAACTGGCTAATGCCATCAGCGGATATCTTCTGGGCATCAATCCATTCGACCAGCCTGGTGTAGAGGACTACAAGAAGAACATGTTTGCTCTACTTGGAAAACCTGGTTACGAGGAGCTGAAGGCGACTCTGGAGAAGAGACTCTAAGCGGATAGAAGAAAATAATGTAAAAAAATACAGGAAAAATAAAGGTTCTGTATGGAGGTAAGATGAGGAAATTCACTTTGCTGATTTCATTAATTCTTTTAGGATTATTCATGATCGGGTGCAATACGCAAAAAGATATTCCCGAACTACCAGAGGATCAATATCCAGCAGTACCCTATGATATGCATCCAGCAATAATGGTTGATGGAGAGCTGTATTTTTCAACAGGAAAGATTCTTGCTGTCGAGGTTGATGAAAATGCTATTCATACAGTATCTTCAGTAACAAGTCCCAGTAAACTGCCCACAAAGGATGGGGAAATCAATTTCCCGTTCCCTGATGCTAAATATGCTGTAATAACCGATGAGAAGGTATATGTTGTAGTGATGGTTGACCTGGAGTGGGAAAGATTTGTAAGAGAAGGAGAGTTATCGCCTTAGTAAGCAGATCAGAAAGCGCAGAAGAGATCTGTTTAAATCTCTTCATCATGCCTCAGTTTCAACATAGATTTCATACAAAGCCAAAATAAAAGAAAAAAGAAGAGTAAAACAGGAAATACAAAACAGATAGAAAAAACAGATCAATGCATTGAAGTGGAAGACCCGGAATGTTTTTCCGGGTCTTCCTTTCATCACATAGCGAAAAGGAGATATATTTATGGCTAAAGAAAGAGTGGACAAGGTCCTTTCCAATATGGGATTTGGTAGTCGACGTGAAATCAAGGAAAAGATGAAGAAAAAGCTCGTCACAGTGAACGGTGAAATGATCTTGGACCCTGGCTTCAAAGTGGATCCCGATGAGGATAAAATCATCATCGAAGGTGAAGAGGTATTCTACAGAAAGTATATCTATCTCATGATGAATAAGCCTCAAGGCGTGGTTTCGGCGACCTTTGACAACCACGATCAGACCGTCATCGATCTTCTGCCCTTTGATTACAAAGCCTTTGATCCAGCTCCTGTGGGAAGACTGGACAAGGATACGGTAGGGTTTCTTCTCATCACAAACGACGGAGAACTAAACCATAAGCTTCTGTCACCAAGAAGTCATGTGGACAAGGTCTATTATGCCTATCTTGAGAAAGAGGCATCAGAGGAAGACATCAGCGCCTTCGAGAAGGGTGTGGTTCTTTCTGACGGTTATAAATGCATGCCTGCCGGACTAAAGATCGGCGACGATGACAAGAAGGAAGTCTATGTCACTTTAAGAGAAGGGAAATTTCATCAGGTGAAGAGAATGTTCCATGCAAGAGACAATGAAGTGACCTATCTTCAGCGAATTGCTTTCGGTCCTTTGAGCCTGGATGAGGAACTTGAAGAAGGAGATTTCCGTGAGCTTACAGAAGAGGAGCTAGAAGCGCTTATAAATGTAAAAAGTTAATGGTTTACATCTATCTTTAGTAAAATGTAAAGGTTTCAAAATGTCATGTTCTGAAACTTTGGCTAAACCGTTGAAAGTGAAGAGGAATAAGGATTATAATCAATCTTGTAAGGACAGAATAAAAAGATATATAGCCCCTTTTTATTGCCGTATAACCACCCCCCAATAGGTTATACAGATGCCTTTTAACTTTCTCTGGATCCCCCCAATTTTCAGAGAAAATGATTAATAAAAACCTGAACGCAAGTCGTTCAGGTTTTTTTGCAGGTCTATGAAAAACGTCAGTTCGAATTTCCTCTGTATTCCAGAGGTTTTTCTGTGTTATAATTTAGGTTGATAAAGAGGGAGTGAAGATTTTGGATTTAAAACAACTATTGAACGAAGAACAGTATATTGCGACCACAACTGTAGATGGGCCGCTTCTCATATTAGCCGGCGCAGGATCGGGTAAAACTCGTGTCCTGACCCATAGAATCGCCTATATGATCAAAGAAAAGAATGTCAGTCCGTATGAGATTCTTGCCATTACCTTCACCAACAAGGCCGCCGGTGAAATGAAAGAAAGAGTGAAAACCTTAGTGGGAGATACAGCAGATTCCATGTGGATCTCCACCTTCCACGCCAGTTGCGCAAAAATCCTAAGACGAGAAATTGAAGCTATAGGATATAAGAAAGACTTCACGATCTATGACAGCTATGATCAGAAATCTCTCATGAAGCAGGTTTCAAAAGAGATGAGCATAGACGAAAAGGATCTTACGGACAAGGAAATCATCAGTCATATCTCCAACGCGAAAAATGCATTGGTGACACCGCTGGACTTCAAAAAGAGCAACGAGTATCATTTCAGACTTAACAAGGTCGCAGATGCCTATATGCTTTATCAGAAGAAACTGAAACTGAACAATGCCCTGGATTTTGATGACATCATTATGAAGACAGTGGAGATTTTCGAAAAATTCCCAGAGATTCTTCTCAAGTATCAGCAGAAGTTCAGATATGTGCTGGTGGATGAGTATCAGGATACAAATCATGCCCAGTATAAGCTGGTGCAGCTTCTTACAAAAGGCCACCAGAACATCTGCGTGGTGGGTGATGATGACCAGAGTATCTATCAGTTCAGAGGAGCAGATCTTCGGAACATCCTGGACTTTGAAATGGATTATCCGTCTGCAAAGGTTGTAAAGCTTGAAAAGAACTACCGAAGTGTAGGAAATATTCTTGCAGCAGCCAATGCAGTGATCAAAAACAATACAGAAAGAAAAGAGAAGACCCTGAAGAAGACCAAGGAAGAAGGGGCAAAGATCAAGGTCTATCGTGCAACAGATGATTTCGACGAGGCCACTTTTGTGGTCCGCGAGATGGAAAGGCACTATAGAGATGGTCGTAATTACAGCGAGATGGCGGTTCTTTATAGAACCAACGCCCAGTCCAGAAAGTTTGAAGAAGCACTCATGAGAGAAGGGGTTCCCTATAAGCTCATCGGAGGACTGAAGTTTTATGACCGTAAGGAAATCAAGGATATCCTTGCATACTTGAGAATCATCAACAATCCTTTTGATGAAGTGAGTCTCAGAAGAATCATCAATGTGCCGAAGCGTAAAATCGGAAACACTACAGTGGAAAAGCTCCAGGCCAATGCCAATGCCCATGAGGAGAGTCTTTTTGACACCATCATGGAAGTGGAGGAATATGGAATTCTTTCAGCAGGAGCGCTTTCCTCCATCTGCGGATTCAGGGACATGGTCCTTAAATTCAATGAAAAACAGCTGGATCTGAAACTGTCAGAGCTGGTGGATCATATCCTGGAAACCACAGGATATCTTAAGGAACTTCGAGAATCAAAAAGTCCTGAAGACATTTCCCGTGTGGAAAACCTGGAAGAATTCATCAATGTGGTCCTGGAATATGAGATGAAGACCGAGGAACCAAGTCTTGGAGACTTCCTTGAAACGGTGGTCCTTGTAGCTGACATCGACAATTATGATGAAAAAGCGGACAGCATCACGCTGATGACCCTTCATAGTGCAAAGGGACTGGAATTCCCAGTGGTCTTCATGGTGGGTATGGAAAACGGTCTGTTTCCTGGAGCTTCTTCCTTAAGCGATCCAAAGGAAATGGAAGAGTCCAGAAGACTTGCCTATGTAGGAATTACAAGAGCCATGGAAGAACTCTATCTGACCTATGCGGAAAACCGCATGGTTTACGGCAGAATCGTATCTTATCCGGCATCAGATTTCATTCTTGATATACCATCTGCTCTGAAGGAATATCTGAACGATGAGAAGAAAGCCTACAGAAAGAATGTGAATCCCCATACCATCAAGTATAAGGATAAGAACCTGAAGTACACCGATTATAATGTGGAAAAAGCACTGGAAGATGCAGCAAGGATTCTGGATGTACCGGATCACAAAGCCATCGGTCAAGAGGATCTTACGCCCGGCACCAAAGTGAGACATCCGAAGTTCGGTGTGGGTACCATCGTGAGCACCTCCGATGCCAAGGGAGACGTGAAGGTGAGTATCGCCTTTGACAATATGGGTATCAAGCATCTGATGCTGAGCCTGGCTCCTCTGGAGCTTGCATAGAAATTTTTCCGAACTGATCGCCTGACTATTTTTAAAGGAGAAGGCTAAATTTTAGCCAGAGGTTTCGTATGGAAGAAAAAAGAAAAGAGATTGAATTGCTGGTCAAGGAGCTTAATACCTATGCCAGAGAATATTACACCTATGACACTCCGAGTATTTCGGACAAGGAATATGACGCACTCTATGATGCGCTTGTAGCGCTGGAGAAGGAAACAGGCTATGTACTTGCCTATTCTCCTACGCAAAGAGTCGGAGATGTGGCTCTTTCCTCCTTTGTGAAGCACAAGCACAAAGCAAGGCTCTGGAGCCTTGACAAGGCGCAGAGCCTCATTGAGCTCAGTGCATGGCATAAGAGAAATGTGGAATTCGTGAAAAACTATAATGAAAGCCATGAGGAAAAGCTTCCGGAGCTGAAATACATCGTGACCCGTAAATTTGACGGTCTCACGGTGAATGTCACCTACGATGAGAGCGGTATTCTCTCTTCCGCGGCTACCCGAGGAAACGGAACCGTCGGAGAGGAAGTGACTTCTCAGGTGAAGACCATAGGGTCTGTGCCTCTTAGAATCGACGCTATGGATATCCTTGAGATCCATGGGGAAGCCATGATGACCAAGGAAGCCTTCAGAAAATATAATGAGCAGGCGAATACTCCGCTGAAAAATACCAGAAACGGAGCGGCTGGTGCGCTTCGAAATCTGAATCTTGACGAGACCAGAAGAAGAAATCTTACGGTCTATTTCTATGACATCGGATATAAAGAAGGTCAGCCGTTTAAAACCTACAGAGAAATGATTTCTTTTATAGAGGATAAAGGTTTTCTTACCGACGGTTATTTTAAAGAAGCGGATGATTTTACGATGCTTGAGAATCTCATAAGAGAAATCCAGGAGGAAAGAGAAAGTCTTGATTTCGACATCGACGGTGTCGTCGTTGCCATAGATGATATGTTGACAAGAGATCTTCTGGGATACACCATCAAGTTCCCAAGGTGGGCCATCGCCTACAAGTTCGAAGCGGAAGAAGCCGTGACGAAGCTTATGGATGTGGAATGGAACGTGGGCAGAACCGGCAGAGTGAATCCTACGGCCATCCTTGAAGCTGTTGAGCTTGCGGGCGTAACAGTGAAAAGAGCGACCTTGAACAACATGGACGACATCCATCGCAAAGGAGTCTCCATGGGTGCCATGGTGCTGGTTCGACGATCAGGAGATGTGATTCCGGAAATCATGGGCGTTGTGGATGAGGAGCTTCAGGAGGAAGTCATAGAGATTCTTCCACCGAAGTACTGTCCATCCTGTGGAACACTTCTGATTCAGGACGGGGTTCATCTTTTCTGCGAAAATACGCTTTCCTGCAAACCACAGCTCATTAAGAGCATTGTGCATTTTTCTGGAAGAGATGCCATGAACATTGAAGGCCTCAGCGAGAAAACTGTAGAGCAGCTTTTTGAGAAGCTTGATCTTCGTGAAGTATCAAGTCTTTATACCCTGACCAAGGAAGAGCTCATGACCTTAGATAAGGTTAAGGACAAGAAGGCGGAGAATCTTCTTGCTGCTATAGAGAATGCCAGGGAAAGAGAGCTCCATGCGTTTCTTTATGCTCTGGGCATCCCCAATGTGGGGATTTCCACAGCAAGAGATCTGGAAAAAACCTTCAAATCATTGGAGAATGTCATGAATGCCACTAGAGAAGAACTTGTGGCAGTGAGTGACGTGGGAGAGATTGTGGCGGAGAGCATCCTCACATTTTTCCAGTCTGATAAGATCAGAGAAGAAATCGGAAAGCTTCTGGAACATGTGAATATCATCCATGAGGAAGTGGAGATCAAGGAAAGTCCCTTTACAGGAAAGACCGTGGTCCTCACAGGTTCCCTTGAAAAGTTCACAAGAAAAGATGCTGAAGAAAAACTTCTGTTACTAGGTGCGAAGGTGAGCTCCTCTGTTTCAAAGAAAACGGATTATGTGGTCTATGGAAAAGAAGCGGGATCCAAGCTTACGAAAGCAGAGAGTTTAGGTGTAAAAACGCTGACGGAAGATGAGTTTTTAAGCATGACAGGAGAGAACGATGGATAGAGAATACGAAAGACATGTGAATATGGAAAAAATCCTGGGCTTCCTGGGGTGGGTTATGCTGGCTGTGACGGTTCTCGTTGTGGGGCTCACAGTCCTGACATTGAATGGGATCCTTCAGTTTTCAGTCTTTAAAAATTATCTGCCCATCGGAGTTTCCATATTTTTCGGTCTTATGATCTGGGGTCTCCGATTTTACTATAATTCAAGAAGATACCCAAGTTACATCAAGTACAGTATTTTCGCTTTTGTTTTTGCGCTCATACAGTTAATTTTTCTCATGTCTAATGTATATTAGAAAGAGTTATGCTAAAATAGTATAAGGTTTTTTACGGAAAAGTTATGACCTCTTGTCGTAACTTTTTCCTTGTAGATAGAATAATTTTACGGAGGTGTGATATGGCAGTTTCCAAAAAGGACGTGGACTATATCAAGGAGCTGGCTAGGCTCCACATAAACGAAGAGGAAAGTGAGGGACTGGTGAAAGATCTCAATATGATCCTTTCCTACGTGGACAAGCTTCAGGAGCTTGACACAGAAGAGGTGGAGATCCTTGTGAATCCTCTCTATATCGAGAATGTATATCGGGAAGATGTGGTGGAAGAATCACTGCATGCGGAAGATTTTCTGAAGAATGCGCCAGAGAGGGCAGATGATTATCTGAAGGTTCCAAGTGTCATAGACAGGGAGGATGCATAATGGATTTATTTAGAATGAAATCTCATGAGCTGAAGAGTCTTCTGGCCAAGGGCGAAGTGAAGAGCGAGGAAATCGTTCATAGTTTTCTTCGAAGAATAGAAGAAGTGGAGCCTAAAGTGGACGCATTTCTTTATGTGGCAGAAGAAGAGAGCCTCAAAAGAGCTCGAGAAATCGATGAAAAGAAAATATCAGGCGGGATGCTTTCGGGCATTCCTGTGGGAATAAAGGACAATATTTCCGTAAAGGGCATGCAGAACACCTGCGCGTCCAAATTTATGGAAGGATACATCGCACCATATGATGCCACAGTGGTCACAAAGCTGAAAGAAGAGGGTGCCATCATCCTAGGAAAACTCAACATGGATGAATTCGCCATGGGTTCTTCCACAGAGCACAGCGCGTTTAAGATCACGCATAATCCTCATGACCTTGAAAGAGTTCCTGGTGGTTCTTCAGGGGGCTCTGCCGCATCAGTTGCTGCCATGGAAGTGCCTCTTTCACTGGGAACGGATACAGGAGGTTCAGTAAGGCAGCCTGCGGCATTCTGCGGAATCCCAGGCCTTAAACCGACCTATGGAAATATCTCAAGATACGGTGTCACCGCTTTCGGGTCCACCTTGGACCAGGTGGGTACTTTTGCGCGGGATGTCAGGGACCTGGCACTTCTGACAAGCTCCATCAGCGGACACGACAAGATGGACTTCACGACCAACAGCCGGGAGAATGTGGATCTTTTCACGGGTCTTAACAAGGATATCCGTGGAAAGAAGATTGCCATCGCCAAGGACTTTCTGGGAGAGGGTCTTGATGAAGCGGCCAGAAAGAACATGCTGGAGATCATAACCGTTCTGAAGGACTTAGGCGCTGAGGTCGATTTCATTGATCTCAAGCTTACGGACTATTCCCTGGCGGCATACTATATCATCTCTTCTGCAGAAGCATCTTCTAATCTGGCCAGATTCGACGGCATCAGATTCGGAAAGAGAGCTGAGGGAGCAGAAGACCTTATAGATCTCTACAAGAGATCCAGAAGTGAGGGCTTCGGTCCTGAAGTGAAGAGAAGAATCATGCTGGGCACCTATGTATTGTCAGCAGGTTATTATGATGCTTACTACAGCAAAGCGCTGAAAGTACGTAAGCTGATCCAGGAAGAATATCAGGAAATCTTCAAGAGCTATGATGCCATCATCTCACCTACCACACCGACACCGGCTTTTAAGATCGGTGACAAGACGGAAGATGTCATGGCCATGTATCTCAACGACATATATACAGTACCGGTGAATATTGCAGGTATTCCTGCTGTTTCCATTCCTTCAGGCAAGGTGAAAGGACTTCCCTTAGGGCTTCAGATCATGGGGAACTATTTTGACGAGCAGGGCATTTTAAACATTGCCTACGCGGTGGAAAGCAGCCTGAACCTTGACATGACACCAGGACTATAGGAGGGGGAGAGAAGATGAAATATGAAGTAGTCATTGGACTTGAAGTCCATGTAGAACTATCAACAAAGACCAAAGCCTTCTGCGGATGTACCACTCAGTACGGCGGAAAACCGAACTCCCATGTCTGTCCTGTGTGCCTGGGGCTTCCAGGAGCGCTTCCAAGGATCAACCTTGAAGTGGTCAACAAGGCCATCAAGACAGGTCTGGCGCTGAACTGCAGCATCAACAGATACAACAGGTTCGATCGGAAGAACTATTTCTATCCGGATGCACCGAAGAATTATCAGATTACCCAGAATGATTTTCCAATCTGCTATGACGGATACATTGAAGTGGAGACAGCTGAGGGCGTGAAGAAGAGAATCGGCCTGGAAAGAATCCATATGGAAGAGGATGCCGGAAAGCAGCTTCACTCCAGTAAAGGAACCCTGGTGGACTTCAACCGTTCTGGTGTTCCGCTCATCGAGATTGTGTCAAAACCAGATATCAGGACACCTGAAGAAGCGACCCTCTATCTCACCAAGCTGAGATCCATCCTTTTCTCTCTTGGCGTATCCGATGTCAAGATGGAAGAGGGCTCCTTAAGATGTGATGGAAACATCTCCATCAGAGAAGCAGGTGCCAAGGAGCTGGGCGTAAAATCTGAAATCAAGAACATGAACTCCTTCAAAGCCCTTGAAAAGGCGCTGCGATTTGAATATGACAGGCAACTTGCAGCCATCGAAAATGGAGAGAAGCTGACAGTGGAGACCAGAAGATGGGATGAAGCCACTGAGAAGACCGTGGTCATGAGATCCAAGGAAATGGCCAATGATTACCGCTATTTCCCTGAAGGAGACCTGGTGTCTCTAAATATCAGCGAGGAATGGATTGAAGGAATCAGAGCGGGCATCAAAGAACTTCCTCATGAGAAGGAAGAAAGATTCGTCCGTGAATACGGCATTCCAAGCTACGATGCCATGGTGCTGACCCTGACAGAAGATATGGCGGATTTCTTTGATGAAACCGCAAAGATCTCGCAGGATGCCAAAGGCGCCTCCAACTGGATCATGGGTGGTCTCTCAAGGCTCATGAATGAAAAAGGAACCTGGATTTCCGAGCTGAAGTTCACTGCAGAAGATCTTTCTGATCTTCTGGGACTGATCAAGGAAGGAACCATTTCCACAGCCATAGCCAAAAAGGTTCTTGAATTCATGTTCACTGAAGGAAAGAATCCAAAGGTCATTGTGGAAGAGAAGGGCCTAGTCCAGAACAGCGACGAGGACTTCATCCTTACCGAGGTTAAAAAAGTGCTGGATGCCTATCCTAATGTGGTAGAAGACTACAGAAACGGAAAGACCAAGATCATGGGCTTTGCTGTAGGGCAGACCATGAAGGCGACAAAAGGAAAAGCGAACCCGGCGATCATCAACAAACTGGTGAAGGAAGAACTGGATCGAAGAATATAGATTTTAAATTTATAAATCTGAAACCTTAATCGACCATAATATTATGGAAAACAAAACGGAGAATGCATTTTAAAAGATGCATTCTCCGTTTTTGTTTTCATTCTTTGTTCTTCTCATAAGGTTACTAGGTTGACTTCGATGAGGTGATATCTTTCACGCTGTCGCCAGCTAAAAGTTCATAGGATAAAACTTTGTGCAAGGGCTTGTCGTTTTTCTCGATTTGTCGAAGGAGAATGTCCACACTGTTTTTGGCCAGCCTATCCTGAAGCTGACGTATGGTGGTGAGTTTCGGATTATAATAATTGGACAGATCGATTCCATCAAAACCGATGATGGAAATATCTTCAGGAACTTTTAGTCCCCGGTCAGCGATCGCCCTCATGGCACCGATTGCCATGACATCACTCATGGCGAATATTGCGGTGAGATCCGGGCTCTTGTCCATCAATCTTAATGCGGCTTTATATGCGCCTTCCAGAGAGTAGCTGGCCATCTCATACTGATAGGCTTCATCAAAAGCGATACCATTTTTTTCGATTTCTTCAACTGCACCTCTTAGGCGAATTTCACTTATGTTTGACATTTCATACTTTCCGCCGATGATGCCTATTTTTTCATGGCCTCTCTGAATCAGATAGGATAGAGCACTTCGAGCGGCATTGTAATCATCCGAGGTGACGCTTGAAAGGTTCTTGAAGTCGAATTCTTTTGCGGAAGCAGTTACAAGAATAGCAGGGATGGCGATCTTCGAAAAATCATTCTTGAAATTCTTCGGATTACCACCTAAATACATAATGCCTAATGATTTTTTTTCATTGCAGACTTTGTATGATTCCGATACTTCATTGGTTTCTTCATCCAGATAATTGACAACACCGGTATATCCTTCTCTTTCAATCAGATACTGAATCTTCTCCAGAATCGGATGAAACAGGAAGTTGAACCGTCCTTTCACGAAGATGCTTATAATCGTAGAGTTCTGCTGCTTAAGCTGCTTTGCATTGCTGTTCGGTACAAAGTTTCTTCGATCAATGACAGCCTGGACCTTCTTCTGAGTTGCAAGACTGACATCGGGATGACAATTGATCACTCTGGACACTGTACTGACAGCGACTCCGGCTTCTTCTGCGATATCTTTGATTGTTACCATAATAAGATCTCCCTTTTGTTACTACCCCTTGACTGCTCCCGATAATACTCCTTTGATGATATGTTTCTGCATCAGCAGATAGAATATCACAATCGGAAGAATGGCAAGTATGAGCATAGCCATCAGCGCACCCATATCCCTTGACCCATATCCGCCCTGAAGATACTGCACCGCCACCGGAATTGTCCTGTACTTGTTTCCTATGACAAGATAAGGAAGGAGATAATCATTCCAGATCCACATTGCATTAAGAATGGACACCGTGATTGCGGTTGGTTTTAAGATCGGAAATACTACAAGGAAGTAAGTCTGTATAGGTGAACATCCGTCAATCATGGCTGCCTCTTCAATCTCTTTCGGAATACTTTTAATGAATCCGGAGAAAATGAAAACCGACAGCCCTGCTCCAAAACCAAGATAGATGAAAATAATGCCAATGGGATTATCTAGTCTAAGAATATTCACCGTTTTGGACATTGTAAACATGACCATCTGGAATGGAACGACCATACTGAATGCGAAGAGATAATAAAGCGCTGATGTGAATTTTGATTTCACTCTTACTATATACCACGCAGTCATAGATGTGAATAGTATGATGACGATTACCGAAGATACAGTGATGAACAATGAATATCCAAAAGCTGAAAAGAAATTGATTTTTTCTATCCCGCTTGTATAATTCGCCAGTCCTGAAAAAGTCTCTGCTGTCGGTAAGGTAAAGGGGGCATCCATAATATAAAATTTACCCTTGAATGAATTGAATAGGATGATAATCAGTGGAGACAAAAAGCCTACTGATAAAATAATCAGAAGGATAGAGATCACTCCGTTAAATCGTTTTTTAGCCTTATTCATAAGCAATGGAGTTTGAGTGACGTGACTGTGGGTCACGCGAGTGAAACTCCTTACACCGCCTTTCATGTGTTGATAGATTGTATTCTGATTTCTCATTTTAAGATGAATGGTCGGATGAGGTGACTTTATATAGCTTCAGATGGTTTTTCTGGATCTTAAAACATATTTCGTTGAGCCAGATCTCTGAAGTCTAACTTTCAACTTCTTTTTGCCTTGTCAGCCGCAGCTGAATGAATGCTATGGTTGCGACCATCAGGAAGAAGATCACAGCTTTTGCCTGCCCAACTCCCTCGTAACCGTTTCTTCCATAGAAGGTATGATAAATATCAAGGGCCAGCATGGATGTCTGTCGACCTGGCGCACCTGCCGTCAATGAAAAGTTCTGGTCAAAAAGTTTAAATGAATTGGTCAACGTCAGAAAGGTACAGATCGTGATGGATGGCATGATCATTGGTAGAGTGATGTTCTTGAGTTTCTGAAAGGAGGAGGCACCATCGATGACTGCAGCCTCGTTCAGCTCTGCGGGGATATTCTGAATTCCTGCAATATAGATGATCATCATATAACCGATCATTTGCCAGTTCATCAGTATAATAAGACCCCAGAAACCATAGTCCGCTTTGAACGTGATATCAACGCCAAAGTTAAGCAACACACCGTTAATGATCAGCTGCCAGATATATCCGAGTACAATCCCTCCGATAAGGTTAGGCATAAAGAATACGGTTCTTGCAAGATTGGTTCCTTTGATGCCTCTTGTAAGCAGGAGAGCCATGAGAAATGCAAACACATTGATGGAGAGGACGGAAACAACCGTAAACTTCACCGTAAACCAGAGAGCGTTCATGAACTCGGGGCTCTCAAGGAAAACCTTTCTATAATTATCAAGACCGATCCATGTAGAGTTTGTTACTGTTGTGAACTCTGTAAAAGAAAGATATATGCCCATAATAAAGGGAATTAAAAATGAAATACTGAATGCTATTAATGTTGGAAGTGCGAAAACCGCAAAATACTTCGATAATGTTTTTTCCATATATTTGCTCCTAATCTTATCCTTCGAGTTTAGCGTATAAATTGCCCCTGCCCACAATCAGGCAGGGGCTCAATTTATTTATAGTACAGATTTTTTATTTTCCGCTTTCTGCTTTCCAGTCTGATACAACTTTTGCTGTCAGATCATCCCATTCCATTGTACCCTGAGCGTACTGAAGAAGTGATGAACCGAAATTGTCTTTGAAAGTCTGGCTTGGGAAAACTGTGAAATTCCATGGAACTGAAGTTGTTCCTTCTTTTTCCATCCAGGTAAGAACTTCTTTTGCCAGTGGATCTGAAGGTCTTTCAGTTTCTCCAAATGTATCAAATGGAGCGATGAAGTTCAGTTTCTCTATGACAAATTTCTTTCCTGTTTCACTTGAATATAACCAGTAAATGAAGTCAGCAGCTGCCTTCTGATCTTCTTCTGAAGCTTTAGCGTTGATTGAGAAGAAGTTTTCTGTCCCGGTAACGAGTCCCTGTGTTTCTTCACCTTCTACGCCAGTATAAATCGGCATGAATCTGATGTCTTCTTCTGCAACTACATTTCCGTCTACACCGTTGATCTGTGACCATGCCCAGTTACCGTTCTGAACAAATGCAACTTTGCCCAAAGCGAATTCTGCCATGGAATCATCAACTTGCTTGCTTCCCAGAAGTGTAGGTTCTGTGATGGAGTTATTGATATAAAGATCAAAAATGTTTTTGTATTCGTCTGAGTACTCAAATGTGATTTCATTTGTAGCATCACTTGCCAGGTCAATATTATTGTTCTTGAATTCGTAGTATACAGGAATATTGGCTAGATGAGTCTGCCATCTCCAGTCTTCTCCTGGTTTAAGAGATGTGCTGGCGAATGCCCCTTCAATTCCTAAATCATCTTTCTTGGCGGTCATATCTTCAACAACGGCTTTGAAAGTATCAAAATTATTGATTTCTTCCATCGAAGTCGCCTTTGCACCTGCTGTTGCAAAGTATGCTTCCATGATTGCATTGTTGTAGATCAATCCATATCCTTCAACAACATAAGGGATTCCATAAACGCCATCACCATCACTTACTGCAAGTGTCTTGTCAGTAAGATGTTTGTAGAGCTCTGTATCGCTCAGATCCATGGTGTAATCTTTCCAGGCTGCATAGCCCTTAGGTCCGTTGATCTGGAAAAGTGTCGGTGCGTCTTGCTTAGCCATTTCTGATTTCAGGGTCTGCTCATAAGTACCTGATGCGGCTGTAACCACATTGAGCTTAATTCCTTTTTCTTCCTCGTAAGCGGCCGCAATCTCCTCATAGACCTCTGCGATTTCCGGTTTGAAGTTCAGATAATAAATTTCGGTTGTTTTTTCACCACAAGCTGCAAGTGAGAGTGGAATAGAAGCAGCAAGTAATAAAGCGATGACTTTTTTCATATAGTTCCCTCCTATAGTTCATGTTCAGGAAACGGTCCTGGAAACGTTTCCTGTAACTTTATCTTATTATAATATCGTTTTCATATAAAAGTCAACTTAATACATAAGTATTTTGAACAATGAACTTGATGGGTCCTGTTCCTGATATTGTTTAAAAACTTCGGATAAATGTAGAGAAGGAAGATTTACATCTGAAAAGTCTGGATGGTTACTATTTCCAGGGTTGTATACAGGTGAACTTCAAATACTCTGGTAGATTAATTGTATCCTGATGCGTAAAAAAAATAGTATACTATGAATATGTTTAGTCAATGACGTATATCTGAGAGAAGTTATTCATGTGATATTTCTAATTGATGATGCATCAGACCATTCATTAAACAGTGACAATATATGAAGGCATGATTAAATTATGATAATTAAATTTGGAGAAGAATTAATGGAACAGATACTATATTTAACAGGCCTTGGCGTTGCGGCATTTGTCAGCACGAATATTGATGATTTCTTTATCACCACGACTTTTTTCATGGATACCAAGTATTCCATCAGAGAAATCATACTTGGTAAATACCTGGGACTGATTATTCTTGTTGCGGTCAGCTGTATCGGATATTACTTTAAACTTGTCATTCCGATACAGTGGATCGGGCTCATGGGTTTTTTGCCTATCATGATCGGGTCAAGGCATCTGATGACGATGTGGAAAATAAATAGAGTTAGAGTGAAAGTCAATTCTCATAAAGATATAGAGAAGGACACCTTTCAATCAGAAAGTGCTAAGAAGGAAGATGAAATCCTTACTGCTGGGAAGAAAATGGGGAAATCAGGAGTGATGCTTGTGATGCTGATCACTTTTGCAAATGGTGGTGACAATATAGGTGTATATATGCCGCTTTTTGCAAGTCTTGAAATAGACGAACTTATTTCCGTTATTCTGATTTTCTTGATTATGCTGGCAATCCTTTGCACTACCGCATATTATTTCACCAGTTCAAAATATATCAGCAGTATTCTGAGAAAGTACGGTGAAGCAGGTTTTCCATTTATTCTGATTTCACTTGGGATCTACATCTTCATAAAATGCGAAACCTATACCTTATTCCTATTGTGAGAATCAGCTATGTAGAATACGAAGAAGAATGGGTGAAATTCTTGAGAAATGAGTAATTCAAAGGAGTTTATTATGAAAAAAAGAGCATGGGTCTATAAGGTAGTAGTCTTTGTATTGATAACAATTTCAATTTATGCTTTCTTCAGAATGTATTTTATTTATTCTGAGAATAAAATAAAAAATGAAATCATTGAATCTGTTGATGATAATCTAGATGGTTTTAACAGCTACTCAATGAAAGTGATGAACGAGGAAATAAGTTCAGGAGAATTTGAAGGCTTTCAAGTTCAAAGAGATCATGATTATCCAGATATAATAAATTATTACTATAAAGGTAAAGGCATTGGCTCTGGAACTATTTATTATGGGTTATATTATATTCCTGATGACGATGTTGATCGTTCATTCAATGGGTTACTAAAAAAGAAAAATAGTGATTCGTGGTTTTACCAGCAAAGCAATTCTGATAATACTATGTATTTAGAAAGAATTAATAAGTCTTTTTATTTCTATAAAAATACGTATTAATACTTTTATTGCGATTGTAAGTATAATCTATATAGTTTATTAAAACATATTGATTGATATATAATATATGTTGAAAGAATGGAAAATTTCTTCAAAATGCGAGATAATAATTAGACAGAACAAATAGATAAAACAAAAGACAAAAGTGGAGGATATTATGATGAACGATCTTCTGATCAGAGAATGTACCATGGAAGACCTACAAATATTAAAGACCCTCAGCGAGACGACCTTTATTGACAGCTTCGGCGATGACAATAATGAAGAGGATCTGAAGGCTTATCTTCAGGATAATTTTTCTATTGAAAAACTGGAGAAAGAGCTTAGGAATCAGAATTCAAGATACTATATAGCACTCTTTCATGGGGAGCCTGTAGGCTATATGAAAGTGAATTTTGAGGGTGCGCATACAGAGAAAAACTATGGCAATTCTTTAGAGGTACAGCGTATTTATGTGCTGAAGAAGTTCATAGGACAGAGCATCGGGAAAAGTCTCATGGAAAAAGCCATGGAGATTGGAAGAAGCCAAAATCTTCACTATCTCTGGCTTGGCGTATGGGAAAGAAACACCGCTGCCATAGGTTTTTACGAAAGAATGGGATTCGAAAAAATCGGTGAGCATGTTTTTGTCATAGGAAATGATAAGCAGCTGGATTATATTATGAAGCTTGAACTGTAGCAAGATGTATGATAATGGAGGCGAAGAATGATAATTGTAAAAGTATTAAGAGGCGAAGCGGATCTTGATCGTAAAACATACATTATATGGACCTTGCCTTTTGTAATCATCCTGTCAATATTTCTTCTGGCAGAGTAGATCCCTCTTTTTGCATCGATTCTAATATCTCTGTTTGGCCAGGTCTCAGTTTTAGACTATGGGAGATCGATGCTGATGGTCATGGGCATTACTGTAGTCAGCTATGTCATTGTCTTCATACTCTCGGGAAAGAGGCTTGTGGAGCTGGAAAAGCCCTGGCAGTATGCTCTTCTGCTCTTTTTATATCCTATATTCCATTTTGTCTATCTTTATCTCGTCCTCAAGGAAGAGCCTAAATGGGAAATTGCTGAGCGTAGAAAGAAGAGCAAGCTGACATGAGAGGAAGCAGCTTGAAAACACGAAAGATTAAACTTGCAACTGAACTTATAATAAATCTGACAGAAAATAATGTAATTAACAGGCAGGAGTTCAATTTTTTGAACTCCTTTCATATTTACGGATATTTCTCTCTTTGCATCTGAATTTCAGTTTCAGAAAGTTTGTATCTTTCTTATGCTGTGCTAAAATGAGTATAGATTTATTTTAAGGGAACAGGTAGAAGAAATGATAACAGGGAAACTGAACTGGGATGTTTTGAAAAAGCTTCTTGCTAGAAATCAGGGAGCCATAAGACCCGAAGTGGAAAAGGGTGGAGCTGTGGGGGAAGACTGCGCAGTGGTCAATCTAGGCAAAGAAAAGCTGGTCCTTTCCACAGATCCTGTGACGGCTGCAGCCGAGGATGCAGGACATATCGCCTTCCACATCAACATCAATGATATCGCCACCACAGGAGCGAAGCCCCTGGGAATCATGGTGACGATTCTTGCACCAAAGGAAGCATCACTGGTTGACATTGAAAAGGTCATGAGAGATATTTCCAAGGAAGCAAAGGACAATGATGTGATGATTCTTGGTGGACACACAGAAGTGACAGACGCTGTGAATAGAATGATCGTATCTGTTACAGCGCTTGGCACCATGGACCACGGAGAACAGGTGGTGTGGACCGGTGGAGCCAAAGTTCATGATAAGCTTATCGTGACCAAAGCGCTGGGGCTGGAAGGGACGTCCATTCTGGTCAGTGACTTCTGGGAAAGATCAAGAGAAGTGCTCACAGACCAGGAGATGGAAGCTGCTCGTAATTACGGGAAAGAACTGTCCGTGCTGAAAGAAGGAAGACTCATGAGGAAACTGGCTTCTTCCATGCACGACATAACTGAAGGTGGGATCCTTGGAGCCTTATGGGAAGTGAAGGAAGCATCTGGGAAAGGATTCAAAGTGGACTATGAAAAGCTTCCGGTAAGAGAAGTCACGAAGAAGCTTTGTGATGCCTTTTCGCTGGATCCTTTAAAACTGATCTCATCTGGCAGCATGCTGATGACTGTGGAAAATGCAGAAGAGGCGCTGTCTGTTTTAAAGAAGCACAATATTGAAGCACATATCATAGGAGAGGTCCTTGAAGAAGGAAGTATCCTTGTTAAAGGCGGAGAAGAAACTTATGTGGAAGCACCGCGAAGAGATGAAATATACAAACTGTACGACTAATAAGAGAGAATAAGGAGATTTTATGAGAATAGATGGAAGAAACCAGGACGAACTGAGAAAGCTGAAGATCACAAGAGGATTCACTAAATACTCCAAAGGTTCTGTGCTCATTGAAATGGGTGACACTAAAGTCATCTGCACAGCAACTGTCGAGGAGAAGGTTCCGTCCTTTTTGAAGGGGACAGGAAAAGGCTGGATTACCGCGGAGTATGCGATGCTTCCTGGGTCTACGCAGACAAGAAAAAACAGAGACATCTCAAGGCTGAGACTCGATGGACGAAGCACGGAAATTCAGAGACTCATCGGAAGAAGTCTACGTTCAGTGATGAACCTGGAAGTGCTCGGAGAAAGAACCATATGGATCGACTGTGATGTCATTCAGGCAGATGGCGGTACAAGATGTGCATCCATCACTGGTGCTTTTGTTGCATTGGTGGATGCTGTAAATGCTATCCATGAGGAGACTCCATTTGAGACTTATCCCATCAATGGAATGGTTTCTGCCATCAGCGTCGGAATCAGTGAAAAAGGTCCGTTACTGGATCTCAACTATGCCGAAGATTCAACTGCCCTTGTGGATATGAATGTGATCATGAATCAGAAAGGGGAATTTATCGAGCTTCAGGGAACTGGAGAAGAAAGACCCTTTACTGCAAAAGAAATGACTGATCTTCTGGCTCTGGCAACAAAAGGAAATGATGATCTTCTTTTACAGATAAAAGAGATCATGGGAGACGAGCTGGGGAGGATTTTATAATGAAAAGACTGATCATTGCGAGTAATAATGCGCACAAAGTAGAAGAAATCAAGGCCATTCTTGGTGAGTTTCATTTTGAAATCGTCAGCCTCAAAGAGGCGGGTATTGAAATAGATGTGGAAGAAGATCAGGATACTTTTATGGGCAATGCCTATAAAAAGGCCTTTGAGATTTTCCAGCTGCTTGATGAGAAAGAGAAAGAAAATACGCTAGTTCTCTCGGACGACTCCGGATTATCCGTAGAGCACCTTCAGGGTGCGCCTGGGGTCTATTCCGCTCGATATGGTGGAATTGCCCATGACGATAGAAGAAACAACGAGAAGCTCCTTACAGAGCTTTCGGGTGTACCAGAAGAAAAACGAGGAGCTGAATTCGTAACCGCTATGGTCCTTCTTGGAAAGGATCTTGATCTGAGGGTTATTGGAGAAGCCAAAGGAAGGATTCTTACAGAGCTTTCAGGTGATGGAGGCTTCGGTTATGATCCGCTTTTTTATTCCTTCGATCTTGACAAAACTTTTGCAGAGGCTTCGGGTGAAGAAAAGAACCGCGTTTCCCATAGGGGAAATGCCCTTCAGAATTTAAGTAAGGAGCTGATAAGGCTTGAGGATCGCAATCGTCTCTGATACGCATAAATATATGGATTCAATCAAAAAAGTCTGTGAAAAGATACAGACTGAAAATCCTGACATCATCATTCATCTAGGAGATGTCATGGATGATGCAGATGTCATGGAAGCCATTCTTGAACGCGAAGTGAGAAGAGTACCAGGGAATTGCGACTATGCATATGGTGTTCCTCACGAACTTCTGATCTATGTAGGCAATACTGCGGTCTATGCCGTCCATGGACACGAGCACGGGGTCAAGAGGAGTCTTACCCATCTTGCAGGTGAAGCCGTGAGAAAAGGGGCTAAAATCGCTCTCTACGGGCATACTCATATTGCCAGGGAGGATGTACTCGGCGGAGTACAAGTTTTTAATCCCGGTAGTGCCTCGCTGCCTAAAAATAACCAGAAGAGAAGCATGGCTTTTCTTGAAATCCAAGAGAAAGAGATTTCTTTTAAAATCGTGCATATTTAACTTAAATATAATTAGTGATTATTCGGGGGAAATAAAATGACAATCGTTAAAAGGATAGGGATCTATGTTCTAGGCCTTCTTATACTGGCCTTTGGTATCTCCGTGTCTGTCAAAAGTAATCTTGGTGTTTCACCTGTGAGCTCACTGCCGTATGTACTGAGTAGAATCGTAGATATTGAAATGGGTTATTTCACCATGGCGGTATTTATCTCATTTATTGTTGTGCAGCTGTTTATTCTGAAAAGAGAATTCAAGATCACAAGCAGTATTCAGATTCTTGCATCCATTGTGTTCGGATACTTTGTGAACTTAACCAATTTCACGCTTCAGAACTTCGTGACACCAGATGCTGTAATTCTGAGACTTTCTCTTTCTGTGATGAGTGCGGCTTTATGCGGACTGGGGATTTTTCTCTATATAGCACCAAGAATCATGCCGCTTCCAGGGGAGGGACTGACAGAAGTCGTTTCTATTAAACTGGGGAAACCTTTTTCCAGAATCAAGGTGTTCTTTGATCTGACCATGGTTGTCATCAGTCTTATGTTCTCTCTGGGATTTCTCGGAAGAATCGATGGCATTGGTGTCGGTACACTTATATCCGCATTTCTTATCGGAAAATTCGTCGGTATTTTTTCAGACCTGATGAGAACGAGGCTTCAGAAATTTCTTGGGAATCCTGAATCCCTTATTGTGCCGGCAGTGGTTCCTGTTGTGACCAGATCATCTGTTGAATAAAGAATTATAAAGATAAATATAAATTATCCTCTTTATTTTATTTTTACGCTTTTAATAAAGTGGGAGTTAGGTTATAATCATAATTGACCTTAGTTTCCAGCGATGATTTAGTTCTGGAGAAAGATAGTTCTATGACAACATGAAGTAAACGACGAAAGATCCGAAGAAAAATATTCGTCTTTTTAGACTGAGTAGGAAGGGATTTAGCTTTTGTAAAAAAGAATCTCAGAAAATCTTCCAAGTTAGGTATTGACGGGCACCGGATTTTAGTATAGAATTATTTTTGTCGTCGAAAACAAGACGACCTACGGGGTGTAGCGCAGCTGGGAGCGCGCGTGCTTTGGGAGCATGAGGTCGCAGGTTCAATCCCTGTCACCCCGACCATTTATCTCAATAGGAATTATCCTAGTATATAATCTGCGTCTTTAGCTCAGCTGGATAGAGCAACGCCCTTCTAAGGCGTGGGCCAGGAGTTCGAATCTCTTAAGACGCACCAGTTAATGGGATATCGCCAAGTGGTAAGGCTCCAGACTCTGACTCTGGCATCGTTGGTTCGAATCCAGCTATCCCAGCCATTTCCTTTAATATGATCCACTAGCTCAGTCGGTAGAGCACATGACTTTTAATCATGGTGTCCGGGGTTCGATTCCCCGGTGGATCACCATTTATGCGGGTGTAGTTCAAAGGTAGAACTCCAGCCTTCCAAGCTGGTTGTGAGGGTTCGATTCCCTTCACCCGCTCCAGTATTTTTAATCCTACGGGGTGTAGCGCAGCTGGGAGCGCGCGTGCTTTGGGAGCATGAGGTCGCAGGTTCAATCCCTGTCACCCCGACCATTTTAAATATCTTAACTGTGCGGGAGTGGCTCAGTGGTAGAGCGTCACCTTGCCAAGGTGAACGTCGCGAGTTCGAATCTCGTCTTCCGCTCCATTTATGCGTCTTTAGCTCAGCTGGATAGAGCAACGCCCTTCTAAGGCGTGGGCCAGGAGTTCGAATCTCTTAAGACGCACCATATATGGTGGACGTAGTTCAGTTGGTAGAGCGCCAGATTGTGATTCTGGTTGTCGTGGGTTCGAGTCCCATCGTTCACCCCATTTTTAACAGTGGGATATCGCCAAGTGGTAAGGCACCAGACTTTGACTCTGGCATTCGTTGGTTCGAATCCAGCTATCCCAGCCATTAACAGAATATATGCAGATGTGGCGAAATTGGCAGACGCACTAGACTTAGGATCTAGCGCTGAAAGGCGTGGGGGTTCGACTCCCTTCATCTGCACCAAACTGCGGGAGTGGCTCAGTGGTAGAGCGTCACCTTGCCAAGGTGAACGTCGCGAGTTCGAATCTCGTCTTCCGCTCCATGCGGGTGTAGTTCAAAGGTAGAACTCCAGCCTTCCAAGCTGGTTGTGAGGGTTCGATTCCCTCCACCCGCTCCACTAAAGCCTGCCTGGTGGCAGGCTTTTTTCATATCAAATATGGTTAAGCCTCATTAGCTCAGATGGATAGAGTACTGGTCTTCGAAACCAATGGTCGGGCGTTCGAGTCGCCCATGGGGCACCAAACCGGATAGGTATATCCAAAAAAGAAACTGTTTGAAAGTATTTTGCTTTTAAACAGTTTCTTTTTTTTTGTCCAAAATGAGAAAGGTGAACAGGAAATCATGAATTTTGGGTGAATAGTGGAACAGGAAGCTATTGATATAGGATTCTTGGTGCTAAAATGAGATAGATATGATTGCCTGATATAAGGTGACGGAACACGGATTACGGGGGGGAGAAAATGGAGTTTGATCTGCTTTTGGGCATAGAAAAAGATGAAATCGGGGAGAGAAAGGTTTTTCAAAGAGAAGCGGTAAGGGGCATAGTAAGAAAGAAAGATGAAATTCTTATGGTCCACACGAAAGAAGGAGATTACAAATTTCCAGGTGGAGGCATTGAAGAGAGTGAAACCCATGAGGAAGCACTGAAAAGAGAAGTCATGGAAGAGACCGGACTTGAAATTGATGTTGTCTTTGAACTCATGGGACAAGTGATTGAAAGAAGAGAAGACCACTTCGACCCTTCTTCAGTCTTTGAGATGGTGTCTTATTACTATCTCTGTAGCGGAGAAGGGAAAATGAAGAAGCAGAATCTCATGGAGTATGAGATTGAACTGGACTTTAAGCCGTACTGGATGAAACCAGAAGAAGCTTTTCTAAGCAATCTCAGTATCTATAGAAATGATTTTCCCAACAGATGGCTGCAAAGAGAAACTGAAGTGCTGAAAATTCTCTGGAAGAAATCATCTGAAGAGTTTAAGTAGAGAATTGATTAAAATATCAAATCAGGGAGTTTTAGTTATGAGAAAACTGATCAGCGGAACAACCTACTGGAATGAAGGAAAGAGCGACTTTGATCTTTCCTCTCTTAAAAAGGATCTGGAGACGGATGTACTGATCATCGGCGCAGGCATGTCAGGAACCTTATGCGCCTATATCCTGGGTCAGAACAAAGGGCTCAGAATTTCCATGGTGGATACGAAAAAAGTGGCAGAAGGGAGCAGTCGCGCAAATACAGGACTTCTACAGGTAAGCAGCGACACCATGCTCAGCGAATTCATCGAGAAGATCGGAGAAGGCAAAGCAAGGCGATTCTACAAGATGTGTGAGATTGCTATGGAGGATCTTTTTGAAATCGGAGAAAAACTTCCAGGGAGTACCATAAGAAAAAGAAAGAGCCTGTACTGTGCATCGGATGAAAAAGATGTGCCGAAGATCAGACGGGAATATGAAGCGCTCAAAGCGCAGGGAATGACTGTGGAATACCTGAAAGAGAAAGAAGTGCTGAAGAGATACAGGGTGAACTGTCCAGGTGCTCTTCTCATCGATGGAGATGCGGATGTAGACCCTGTGGCTTTCATAAAGACTGTGACAAAGCATAACCTAAAAGAAGGCACAGACATTTATCCTGAAACAGAAATAGCCTTGGATACGATTAAAGAAAACAGTATAGAGACGAAGAAGGGACACACCATTACCTTCAAGTACTGCATTTTTGCAACTGGTTATGCTGAGAAATATGACCTGGTGAAAGAAAAAATCAACATCAATCGTACCTTCGCCTTTGTAACGCATCCAGTGAAAAAAGAGCTGTGGCCTGAGGAAGTGATGATCTGGGAAACAAAAGATCCCTACCTTTATCTGAGAACCACACAGGACGGAAGAATCGTCTCTGGAGGATTGGATGAGGAAAAGGATGTTCTTGTGGAAGATCAGCAGTATATAGAGCGTAAAGTATCAGAACTGAAGAAAAGCATTGAAAAAATAATGGCTGATCCCATCGTCCTTGATGTGGATGCGAGCTACAATGCGCTTTTCGGTACGGTAAAGGACGGACTTCCATTGATCGGAAATGATCCGGACAGAAAAAATCATTTTTACATTCTAGGCTATGAAGGAAATGGTACCTGCTATAGCATGGCTGGAGCACGAATCATAAAAAATCTGATCGAGGGTGAAGAAGATCCCTATAAAGACATTGTTAGACTGGATCGATAGTAGTTTGATCTAGTAGTTTCATTTATGAAAATCGAAAAGATATTAAAGATATGGAGGAAGCAGTTTTCTCCATATCTTTTCGTTTTTAAGTTCTATTCAGAATTTCAATCTTATTTAAATGCTTCGGAACTGTAAACGTCAACATGGAAAATAAGGGTTGTCAACCGCTTGATGGTCATGTATAATCAAAATATTCTCGTCAGAAGCACACATGTCCGTGTGTGGAAGACAGAACAGGAAATGTAATCTTTTGGAGATTATAATACGTGTAAAAGGGGAAAACAGTTATGCAGAAAAAGAAAATGGGACTTGTCCCGAAACTCATCATCGCAATTATTCTAGGAGTCCTGGTGGGACAGATGAAATTCCTGCCTGAATTTTTACTTCGGATTCCTGTTACCTTCTCCAGTGTTTTCAGTAGCCTTCTTGCTTTCATCATTCCGCTTATGATCCTTGGGTATGTGATCATAGGGATAGCGGATCTCACAGAAGGAGCAGGAAAACTTCTGGGCGTCACAACAGCTCTTGCCTATGGTTCGACACTTCTGGCAGGAACCATCGCCTATTTTGTGGCATCGGCATTCTTTCCATCCTTTATCAGACCTGAACTGGTGGAGAAGATCACTGAGTCAGGAAGTGGGCTCCCTTCACTGTTTTCGATCCCGCTCAGTCCCATGATTGATGTGACAGCGGCCATCGTTTTTTCCTTCCTGTTTGGTATAGGAATCTCCTATCTGAGAGGACAAGGAAAGGGAGAGACAATGTACGGTTTCTTCAAGGATTTCGGGGCAATCATCACTAAACTTCTGAATACGCTGATTATTCCTGGGCTTCCTATCTACATCTTCGGGAATTTCATGAATCTGAGTTATTCAGGTGCTGTCTTCTCAATACTGTCCATCTTCTGGAAGGTGTTCCTTGTGATCATCATCATGCACCTCAGCTATGTGAGCCTGATGTTCTTTGCAGCTGGGACTTACGCTGGAAAGAATCCGCTGACGCTTATGAGGAATCAGGTGACGGGGTATGTGACAGCCATCGGAACACAGTCATCCGCAGCAACCATTCCAGTGAACCTGGAATGTGCAAAGAAAAATGGAGTTTCAAAACAGATCAGAGAATTTGTGGTGCCTCTTGGGGCAACCATTCATCTGGCTGGTAGCATCATCACCATCACAAGCTGTGTCACAGCGGTTCTTCTGATGTATGGCATGCCTCATGGGTTTGGCCTCATGGCTGGATTCATCGCCATGCTTGGCGTAGCCATGGTGGCGGCACCAGGAGCACCAGGAGGAGCCATAATGAGTGCACTTCCGTTTCTGGCGCTTGTGGGCATCGATCCTACGGGAACTATAGCGCAGCTTCTGGTTACACTTTATCTTACACAGGACAGTTTCGGTACTGCAGCCAATGTATCTGGTGACAACGCCATCGCGGTGGTTGTAGATGAAATTTATCACAGATACATTGTGAAAAGAGCACCTGAAGAAGAAATCGCCTATGCAGTAGGAGAAGGAATCGATTAGAGTAGTCACAGACACCTTGTGGAAAGTAGTTCATAGGGTGTCTTTTTCCTTTTTGACGTCCTGTGAAGCCGATTTTTTTAGATGAGTAATTATCAGTTTTTCAGGTGATTCTTTGTATATACTGAAGGTCAAATCGTTTACGAGATTGTTTTGTGTATTTTAAAGACAAAAGTCTTGCTTAATGGTTTCAGTGAATCTAAAATGGTTGAAACGAAAGAAATAAATGAGGACGGTAAGATGGAGAAGAAAAGAGAAGAACTGAAGAACATCAAAAGAATCGTGATCAAGGTGGGCACATCCACCATCGCTCATCCAAGTGGTCTGATCAACCTCTATCGCATGGAGCATCTGGCTAGAATGCTTTCTGATCTTAAAAATAGAGGATATGAAGTCGTGCTGGTCTCTTCAGGAGCCATCGGTGTGGGTGCGCAGAGAATGCATCTTAGCGAAAGGCCAAGAGATATTGAAGGTAAACAGGCCGCAGCCGCTGTAGGTCAGGTGGTGCTGATGAATATGTATCAGAAGTTTTTTCAGGAATATAATTATCAGGTGGGTCAGGTTCTTGTCACGAAGCAGGTGGAAACAGATAAGGTCATGAACTATCATGCCAGAAACACCATGAATGAACTTCTGAAAAATAAAATCGTCCCCATCGTCAATGAAAATGACACGATCTCCACGGATGAAATCATCTTTGGAGACAATGATACGCTCTCGGCTGTAGTAGCAGCTCTTGTGGATGCGGATCTTCTCATTCTTCTTACAGATATTGACGGACTTTACAGCGACGATCCGAAGATCAATCCGCTGTCAAAACTATTGGACAAAGTGGAAGTCATCGATGAAAGCATCGAAGCCATAGCAAAAGATTCTTCCACGAAGCTTGGAACCGGAGGAATGATCACGAAAATCAGAGCCGCAAAGTATGCTACTGAGCGTGGAATCCATGTCGTCATTGCCAATGGTGGCAATAATGAGACCGTGGCGGAGATTCTGGACGGAAAAGTACTCGGTACATTTTTTAGGGGAGGGAAGAAAAGATGATTGAAGATCTGGGAAGGCGCGCGAAAGCCGCTTCAAGAAAACTGGCGAAATTAGGTACGGTAGAGAAGAATGATATTCTTCATCATCTTGGAGAGAACCTGGTGAGAAGAAAAGAGGAAATTCTGAAGGCCAATGCTTCTGATCTTGAAAGAGGAGAAGAAAATGGTCTGTCTGGTGCACTCATGGATCGTCTGCTTCTCAATGAGGAACGAATCCTATCCATGAAGGAAGGCCTATTCACTGTGGAGAAACTGGATGATCCTGTGGGCGAAATCAAAGAAATGAAAACACTGCCCAATGGACTGAAGGTAGGAAAGAAAAGTGTGCCGCTGGGGGTAGTAGGCATCATCTATGAATCAAGACCCAATGTCACGGTAGATACGGCAGCCCTTTGCCTGAAATCCTCCAATGCACTGATTCTAAGAGGCGGAAAGGAAGCCATTTCCTCAAACAAGGTTCTGGTTGAAATCATCCAGGATACATTGAAGGAACTGAAGCATGATCCGAATATGGTGCAGCTCATTGAGGATCTGTCCTATGAAACTGCTGGTGCTTTCATGAGAATGAATGAGTATCTTGATGTGCTCATTCCAAGAGGAAGTGCAAAGCTCATTCAAAGGGTGGTGAAAGAAGCGACGGTTCCGGTCATTGAGACCGGTGTCGGAAACTGCCATGTCTTTGTCGATGAAAGTGCTGATTTCACTATGGCCCTGGACATCATCGTCAATGCCAAGACCCAGAGGACAGGGGTGTGTAATGCCATGGAATCTCTTCTGGTTCATGAAAGTATTTCAGAAGGTTTCCTTCCAGAACTAAGGGATAAACTAAAGCCCTATGGCGTGAAGGTCATGGCAGACGAAGCAGCGAGAAAAGTCGTTCCAGACTTTTTTGAAGCCACGGAAGAAGATTACGGGAAAGAATATCTGGACCTTGCCATGTCTCTTAAGACGGTGAAGAATCTGGAGGAGGCCATGGACCATATCGAAAAATATGGGACGGGTCATTCTGAGGCCATCATCACAAAGGATTATGACCATGCCATGACATTCACCGATCAGGTGGATGCCGCCGCGGTCTATGTCAACGCTTCTACAAGATTTACCGATGGGTCGGCACTGGGTATGGGTGCCGAGATGGGTATTTCCACTCAGAAGCTCCATGCAAGAGGACCTGTAGGGTTAAAGGAGCTGACCACCACAAAATACATCATCTTCGGAACAGGTCAGGTCAGAGAATAGATAACTTAAAAAGCTTACAAATAAATGATGAAAAATCCCTGAAGGAGAAATGCTCAATTTCTCTTCTTCAGGGATTTTTTTGAAATATATTCAATTCAGCACTTTCAGTTTACTGAACTCTTTTTCCCGAAGAAGCCTTCGGGCGGATTCTTTGAGATAGTCGGAGTTCGGCATGAGGCCATGATCCAGGAGCCTGATCAAAGAGATTGCTCCATGGAGTGAGGATAGGTGGGAGTGTTCGCTATAGTTTCGGGTATTCTTTCTCACAACCACATAGGCAGATTTTCCGATCTGCAGTACTCTAAAACGCCTGTGTTGACACGCCCCATAGCTAAAGCAAGGGGATTCTTGGATGATTAAACCCCAGTCTGTTTCCAGTAGAGGAGTATGATTCCAAGCTAAGAGCTGTGTCATCAGCTCGTCCTAAGACAGTACATATAGTATCTTAGGCTGGCAGGCCATTAGCACCTGTCACAGGTGCAGTGATGATATTCATCGCACCTAGAATGTCTCTGTGGATTTTGAATCCGCAGGGGGATTTGTATTTTCTATCTTTGGCATGAGTCCGTTCCCCGCAGACCGGACAGGTCTGACTGGTGTATTTAGGGTTCACATACTGCACCTTGATACCTGCCAGTTCAGCTTTATACTAGATGAACTGGGAAAGGCGATAGAAACTCCATGTATGGAGATTTTTGGCGTTTTTACGGCTTGTTCTTGCCGTCTGGCGTATGCCGGATAGTTCTTCCAGTTGGATAACAGAGACATTATTTGCTTTGGCGAAGTTTACAATTTGTCTGGAAATTTTGTGGTCTTTATCCTTCATCCAGCGCTGCTCTTTATTGTTAAGTTTTTTAAGTGCCTTTAGATTTTTGGCCATGCCAAGAGATTTTCGCTTGACTCTAGCCATGCGCTTCATGTATTTGTTTTCGCGTCCATTGCCAAAGAACTGAATCTTACCCGTGTCGGTGACTGCCACCGCTGGCACTTTAAGTCCCAAATCAATACCCATGGTTGATGTGCCACTGCTAATTGCACAGGGAACGTCTACAGCAATCTGTGCAATGAGTTTTCCATTGATTTTGGTGATACGCAAAGTACCCTTCTTGTTTTCAAGAAGAGCTTTATGTCTTTCTGGAATGATTGCCTTCACAGATGTCTTATTGGTCTTCCCATTAATCCACAATGGAAATGCCACTGAATCATCTTTTACAGTGAACTTCTGATTGTTCCATATGGCCACGGGCTTTTTGAGAATAGGGACCCTTACATTTTTAGCCTGTCCATCAGGTGTGGTTCTCTTTTGGGCCATAAAAAGTTCTTTTCTGTACTTTTGGAACACTGAACGAGCATCTCTAATACCTTGAGCCTTCAGTACGCTGGGGATCATTTCTTTGACGTCTGCGCTGGTCTTGTTTTCCAGTTTATCTAGAATTACAAATTCAGCCACAAGCCCATTGACCATATGGATGTAGTTTTTAAGCGTTTCTTTTATGATGGTTTCCTGTTCTATGGTTGGCATGAGTTTAATTTGAATGGTCAATTTCAATGGGATTTCCTCCTTCTGCCGCGGGATAGAATACGAACATTAGTTCATGTTCTAATTATACAAGAAATCCGCAAAGTATAGTACTTAAAATGAAAAAAACTTAATGAAAAGCACCGTATATCCACATGGCTAAAGCGAGGGGTTATACGGCGCATCTTGATAAAATACAACTCTTGGCATTGTATTTCCCTCCTCAAGTCTCCAAAATAATTCATCTATTTGGTTAAGAAGATGTAAAAAGTGAACTATTTTTTTATTTTCTATTCACATATCCCGAGTAAAATGGTATGATTTAATAGTCCTGTGAAGAAAATACTTAAGAATTTTGATATAGGTCAAAGTTTTCGCAATGAAGAACATATTATAATAGAGCCATAATGAAAGTAGGAGTGGATTGTATTGACCTTTGATATGAATGAGAGTATTCAGGATCTTGTCACGAAATGTCCCGAAGCTGCAGAAGTGCTAAAGAGTCTGGGCTTTGATCAGATTGTGAATCCTGTGATGCTGAAGACCATGGCAAAGTTTATGACGCTGCCTAAGGCTTCAAAGATGAAAAATATCCCTATGGACACAATCGTAGATGCTTTCAGTAAAAAGGGAATTACTATAACTAGCGCAAATAATAAAGGCCAAGTGGAGGGAATATGAGTAACGTAATCAATAATAGAGAAATGAGTGACACCAACAAAAATAAAAGACAGGAACTTCTGAAAGGGATGATCCTGAAGCTTCATGATGGAGTATCTCCAGATGAAGTGAAGAAAGAATTCAGAGAGCATTTCACAGGAGTATCCTCCTATGAAATTACCCAGATGGAGCAGAATCTCATCAATGAAGGCATGACTGTTGAAGAAGTTCAGAATCTTTGCGATGTCCATGCGGATATTTTCAAGGGATCCATCAATGAAGTACATACAAGAAGCAAGGAAGAAGAAAGCATCGGACATCCTGTTCGTGTGTTAAGAGAAGAAAACTATGCGTTAAGAAATCTTCTAGATGAGGATATTCTGGTGAAGCTGGATACTTTCATCAATCATCCTGAAGCACCAATCAAGAACATGCTTATCCAGGATCTCAATATGCTTTGGGATATCGACAAGCATTATTCCAGAAAAGAGAATATCATTTTCCCTTACATGGAAAAATACGGTATCAGTGCACCTCCAAAGGTCATGTGGGGTGTAGATGATGAGATCAGAGCTTCCATCAAGGAAATGAAGCAGCATGTGATTGACGAGAATCGTGATGAACTTCAGAAAATGGCTTATCCACTCATTGAAAGAATCAAGGAGATGATCTTCAAAGAAGAAGAGATTCTTATTCCTATGATTCTTGAACAGTTTACCGAAGATGAATGGCTTGAAATTGCTGATGACAGTGAAGAGGTAGGTTACTGCCTGGTTTCACCTGAAGGAAAATGGACACCTGACAGAGTAGACTTCATTGGCGGAGCCAAGAAAAAGAAAGCAGATTCACCGGATGGAAATGTCCGATTCGGCATTGGATTCCTGACTGTAAAAGAACTGGAAAAGGTTCTTAATGCATTACCGGTTGATGTGACATTTATTGATGAGAAAGATACGGTGAAGTACTTTAATCAGTCAAAGGAAAGAATCTTTGCTAGAACGAAGTCTGTTATCGGACGAACAGTTCAGAATTGTCATCCACCACAGAGTGTTGGCACAGTGGAGAAGCTTCTGGCTGATTTCAAGGCTGGAACAAAGGATCAGGAAAGCTTCTGGATCAACTCCAGAGGAATGTTCATTCTGATCAACTACTATGCGATCAGAGATGACCAGGGCAGATACATGGGTACACTTGAAGTGACTCAGAATGTCAAAGGCATCAGAGAACTTGAAGGCGAAAAGAGAATACTTGCAGATTAGGCCTAACGTAGTCTGTCCTATTCATTAAATAAATACCGAACCCCTTAATACAAATACGGAAAAGTGGCTGAGCGGAAATATCTGCTCAGTCATTTTTCTATACAGGATAGAGTAGCGTGCTACAGAAAAAAGAGGATCCTGAACGATTCATCAGTCCTTAATGGAAATGAAGAAAACTGATTAAATTGCTTTTTTCACTCAAAAATAGAGCGGATATACGTTATAATAGACAAAAGAACTTTGAAAGATACAGGGGGATAAAGAATGAATAATGCAGATAGACAGTATCTGGAAATCGTGAAGGATATTCTGGATCATGGATACTATGACAACAACAGAACAGGTGTGAGCACTTATAAACTGCCCCATAAGATCATGCAGTTCGATCTTTCGAAAGAGTTTCCGATTCTGACGTCGAAATTCGTAGGCTTCAAGACTGCAGTGAAAGAGCTTCTCTGGATCTACAAAGACCAGTCGAATTCGGTTTTAAAGCTCCAGGAAGATAATGTGCACATCTGGGATGAATGGATGAAGGAAGATGGAACCATCGGAACATCCTACGGCTGGGTGGTCAAGGAATATAATCAGATAGATAATCTTATAAAAAGCCTGAAAGAGGATCCTCAAAGCAGAAGAATGATCCTGAGTCTATGGCAGATTCCGCACCTTGCGGGTGGATCCTTATACCCTTGCGCATTCATGACCATGTGGGATGTGACGGATGATCGCCTCAACTGCATGCTGGTACAGCGTTCGGGGGATATTCCATTAGGCGTGCCTTTCAACATGACCCAGTATGCGGTGCTTGTTCATCTCATTGCACAAGTCACAGGATATAAGCCAGGACTCTTCACTCATGTGATCAACAATGCCCATATCTATGAGAATCAGGTGGACGGCATGAAGGAACAGTTAAATAGAGGAGAAGCACCAGCGGCACCAAAGCTTTGGGTGAATCCGGAAATCACGAACTTTTATGATTTCACCATGGAGGATATCAGGCTTGAAGACTATGAACATCTAGGAAAGATCAAAATGGAGGTATCCGTATAATGCTGAGCCTTATTGTAGCGACGACGAAAGATGGTGTCATCGGAAAAGAAGGAAAGCTCATCTGGAGAATTCCGACGGATCTCAAGTATTTCAAGAAAAAGACCATGGGAAAGAAAATGATCATGGGCAGAAAGACCTTTGAAAGTCTTCCCGGGTTATTACCAGGAAGAGAACATATTGTTCTTACCAGAAGAAAAGACTTTGAAGTGCCTGAAGGCGTCAAGATGATCCATGATTTTAAAGAGGTGGATCCTTACCTGAACAGCGAGGAAGAAGTATTCCTCATCGGTGGAGGAGAGATCTTCACTCATTTTCTACCTTTATGCAGAAAACTCTATATCACCTGGGTGAAAAAGGATTTCGAAGGAGATACTTATTTCCCTGTGGAAGAGATCGAGAAGTTTACAGAAGTGAAAAGAGAGTCAGTATTTGATGAATATTCAGGAATTGAGCTGGACTTTACTGTCTACGAGAGAAAGGAAATAGAATAAAGAGAAGATTCAGAAGGAGATGTTTCTTCTTCCGCATCGAGGAGAAAAAACATGATCGGGAAAAAGATTGGAACCGGACGAACTGCAGAAGTATATGAATGGTCGGACAATCAGGTGATAAAACTGTTTTATCCGTCTGTTTCGCTTGAAGAAGTGCAAAGAGAATTTGAGGTGCAACGCTTGCTCCAGGAGAAAGTGCCATTCTGTGTAGAAGTCTATGGCATTCAGAAAGTGGAGGACAGAATCGGAATTCTGTATGAAAAGGTACATGGGGAGAGCCTGTCTTCCATGATTTTCAAGAATCCGGATCAGATCATGCATTACGGTCAGATCATGTCAGCCACCCATAAGTCCCTTCATTCCATCGATTTTTCAAGGCTGCCGTCCCTGAAAGAAGCTCTTAGCCATATCATCCGTCATTCAAGTCATTTAGAAGAACGGACGAAGGAAATGGTTCTAGAAGTTCTCTTCACTTTACCGGATGGGGAAGCAATCTGCCATATGGATTTTCATCCAGAGAACATCTATCTCAGCGGGGAGCGCGTCACTATTCTTGACTGGATGACTGCAGCCAAGGGGCATCCTCTCGCAGATGTGGCGAGAACGGAAATGATTCTGAAGTATGCTGTGATTCCAGGGGTGCCAGAGGATCTCACGCGCCAGATGAAAGTGGCCAGGGAAGAGCTTTTAAGAGGATACCATGAAACGTATTTTCTAGAAGGAATCTCGGCTCATGATGCTGGTCTTCTGAAGTCCTTTGAAACAGTGCTTCTTGCAGCGAGGCTCTCTGAAAATCTTCCTCAAGTGGAAGTGTCAGAAATAGAAAAAGTGCTGTTAAGAGAGCTTGCAAAGACTATGCCCTGATAAAAAGCCTTCATAATATAAAAAAAGAACCTCGGATTTCCAATAAAAGTGGAGTCCGGGGTTCTCTCTATTAGGGTGTCTTCATTGTACCAGAAATGATTCTACAGGTTCGGGTTTCTGATTTCATAGAGAACATGACTTCTAAGCGGGCTGCTTTTGCTCACATTGGGGTGATCAAACTCAGTGATTTTCGTCATACCGATTTTTTTCATCACATTTTCTGAAGGCAGATTGATCTTTGAAGTGAAGCTGAAGACTTCGCTTAGATTCAGTTTTGAGAATCCGTACTGAAGGCAGGCTTTTGCCCCTTCAGTCGCATATCCTTTTCCCCAGGCGGTGGAGGTAAGCCTCCAGCCGATTTCAATGCAGGGAGTGAAGGTAGAGGGGAAACTCGCTTTATGAAAACCGATGTATCCGATGAACACCTTCGTTTCTTTCACTTCCACAGCGTAGAGCCCATAGCCGGAAGTCATGAATTCTTCCTTGATTCTCTGGTAAAAAGAATCTGTCTCTTCTATTTCAAGCGCCTTCGGGAAATACTTCATCACAAGGGGATCTTTGTTCATTTCTCTAAAGACCAGAAGGTCTTCCTCTTTCCAGTCACGAAAGAGGAGCCTTTCACTTTCAAAATAGATCATAGTTTATAACCTTCTTTCTATAGGGTCAGGAGGAGTCTTCTAGTTTCCGTTTTCTACTCTCTTGTCGTGAACAAGACTGATGAAGATAAAGGCGATACCGAAGAAGAATGCGCCGTAAGCAAATACAATCTGATAACCGATGAGATCAATGAGGGATCCCAGCAGCGGTGGAGAGATGATATTTGCAATGGAGGAGAAGAGGTAATATACGCCTGTATAGGTTCCAAGAAGTCCTAAAGGACTCATATCTGCCACCAGTGGATAGGAGTTGATGTTGATGGAAGCCCATGAGAAACCGATGCCTAGAAAGAGAACTCTCATGATGAGCAGCATGTTGTCTGTCCCTGGTTTCACAAAGAATAGTGCAGTCATAAAGGCTATGGCGCCGAGGACACCGATTCTGATGGTGCTTTTCTTGCCGATCTTTGTGCCTATGAGTCCAGCTGGGATGGCGAAGACCAGGAAGGAAAGGGAAATGAAGGAGAGGGTCAGTGTTGCTTCGGAAGGTCTGATGTTCAGATAGCTCTGTCCGTATTTGGTGAAGAAGGTTTCAACACCGTTAAAGCCGATGAACCAGCTGCAGATGGCAAGAAGTAGATATCTTGTGTTCTTGTCTTTGAATGCGATACCAAGTCCTTGAATCATATTTCGCTTCTCTTCCGCTTCTTCGTAATGAAGGACATCTCTGTGTTCTTTGATTCTGGTGAAAAGAACGATGAAGGAGAATACGATGAGTGTCGCTGAAAGGAGGAAAGGATAACCTTCATTCATCTCGTAGAGTTTTCCACCGATGAAATAAGCGATGAGTGAGCCGATTCCGCCCATGAAGTTGATGATGGAATTGGATTTTGAGCGGTTTGGTTTCGAGGTGATATCAGGCATCAAAGCAATAACCGGTGATCGGTAGATGCTCATGGAAAGGTTCATGAATAAAAGCGCGAAGATCAATGAAAAAAGTGTGCTGGTATTTGGAATGATAAACATGAATAGGGCTGCCAATGGCATACCAATCATGATAAAAGGCATTCGTCTTCCGAAACGGGTATTGATCTTATCAGAATAAAACCCGACAGTAGGCTGTATGAATAAGGCCAGATAGTTGTCTATGGTCATGATGAAACCGATGAGTGCTGCACTCTTCAGATAATTTCCCAGAAGAAGTGGCATAAATGCATTATAGACACTCCAGGTGATGCTGATGGCGAAAAATCCGAAACCAAGGATAAAGGTTTTTTTGTAATTCAGTTTATTTTCCGTAACATTCACAGCTTTATTTTCCATAACTTTTTACAACTCCTTAAGTTTAGTTAATAATTCTTCAGGGTAATCCGTAATCAGGCCGTCGATACCAAGATCTTTATAATAGGGAACCTTATCCGCATCATTCACGGTCCATAAATTGACTTTGATGTTTTTCTTGTGAGACTCTTCCACAATGGAGCGGTCCATGGCCAAATAATAAGGATGAATATAGCTGGCACCAAAAGTCAGGGCATAGTTGTAGGGTTCATATAGTCCAGACTGATATAGTGGTGCCACCTTTGCATCAGGATTCAGGCTCTTCAGCTTTGCAAGAGAGTAATGATTGAAACTGGAAAAGATGATGCGCTGGAGAAATCCTCTTTTAGTGACTAGCTCCAGGAGTTTCTCTTCGATACCTGGATATAGAAGAAATCCCATTTTTATTTCTATATTGAGGATGATTTCATGATCTTCCAGAAGATCAAGAAGCTGAGTGAGCGTAAGAATTTTTTCGCCTTTAAACGCTTCCCCTTTCCAGGATCCGAAGTCATAGGTGAGTAGCTCTTCATAGGTAAGATCCTTAATCATTCCTTTCCCGTCAGAAACACGACTTATTTCTTCATCGTGGGTAATGACAAGTTCTCCATCTTTTGTCAGGTGTATATCTGTTTCGATACCGTGAACTTCTAGATCAATTGCAGATCTGAAAGCGAGCAAGGTATTCTCAGGATAAACAGAGGAGTTACCTCTATGTGCATAAATAAGCATGTTTGACCTCCATTTCAAGGGGTAGCCCCTAGTGTTAATAACTTCATTATACTAGTATTTCACTAATGATGTTATAGTTTTAGATTTTTTTAAATCAAGCCTTCGTTAAATAGATGTAAAGTGGAGATATACCGAAAACCAGAACAGTTTTTTTCGTTTTCTCACAAATAAATATCTGGTTTGATATAATGTAAGATGTCTTTAAAATGAAAAGAAATGAAGGTGAAGAAATGATCAGACAATTTATAGAGTACTACAAGCCACATAAATGGCTGTTTTTCTTAGATATGTTTGCGGCTACACTA
Organism: uncultured Proteiniclasticum sp.; assembly: GCA_964643785.1. Taxonomy (GTDB): domain Bacteria; phylum Bacillota; class Clostridia; order Clostridiales; family Clostridiaceae; genus Proteiniclasticum. The sequence goes on along the minus strand of CAZXUT010000020.1, from coordinate 3,114 downwards.
GTGGCTGCAACAGACCTAATCTTTCCACAGGTGACCAGAGTGTTTATCAATGATATCATTCCTGATAACAATATGGAGCTTCTTGTAAAAATTGCCATTGCGCTCTTCTTTCTATATATACTGAGATTTTTTCTCGATTATATAGTAGGGTACTATGGACACTTACTTGGAGTGCGGATGGAATATGACATGAGAAAAGATATGTTCCATCATCTTCAGAAGTTATCGTTCAAGTATTATGATGAAACAAAGACAGGCCACATCATGTCGAGGCTTGTGAACGATCTTAATGAAATCTCGGAGCTGGCCCATCATGGACCGGAAGATATCTTTATCTCCGGACTCATGCTGATCGGTTCTTTCCTGCTTCTTCTAGGCGTGAACGTGAAGCTTACGTTGATTGTATTCTCCATTGTTCCATTCCTTGTATTGTTTGCAGTTTTCTACAACAGTAAACTCAGAAGGACTTTCAGACAGATGAGAGAAAAGCTTTCCGACATCAACGCGGGACTGGAAGACTCCATTTCAGGTGTCCGTGTAGTGAAGTCCTTCACCAATGAAGAGTTTGAAGAAAAGAAGTTTGACCACGGAAATGAAAGTTTTAAAATCTTAAGAGGAAAAAGCGTAAGACACTTAGGGATCTTTACTGGAGGAATCAACTTCTTCTCCAATATCCTGAATCTTACTACCCTGGCTTTCGGTGGATATTTCCTATATCTAGGAGAAATCAATATTGGTGATCTTTTTGCTTATATTATCTATATGGGACTGATGATTCAGCCCGTAAAAAGACTTGCAAACTTTGTGGAGCAGTTCCAAAGAGGGATGGCAGGCTTCAGAAGATTCTCTGAAGTCATGGCTGTAGAACCGGATATCATTGATGTGGAAGGTGCCATAGAACTTAAAGATGTGGAAGGCAGTGTCAGTTTTGAAAATGTTGCATTCTCCTATGGAAATCGAGAAGCGGTATTGAAGAATATCAATCTTCAGGTGCCTGCAGGAGAGACCATTGCTATCGTAGGTCCTAGTGGAGTGGGTAAAACGACACTTTGCAATCTGATTCCGAGATTCTATGAGATTGACAGTGGAAAAATCATGATCGATGGAAAGAACATTCAGGAAGTGACCATGGAAAGCCTTAGAGGAAATATCGGAATCGTCCAGCAGGATGTATTTCTCTTTACCGGATCGGTCTATGAGAATCTTCTTTATGGGAATCTGGATGCAACTGAGGAAGAAGTACTGGAGGCGGCAAAGAAGGCCAATGCCTATGAATTCATCATGGCCATGCCAGAAGGATTCCAGACCTATATCGGCGAAAGAGGGGTCAAGCTTTCTGGTGGACAGAAGCAGAGACTCTCTATTGCAAGAATGTTCCTGAAAAATCCTCCAATCCTGATTCTTGACGAAGCAACATCTTCGCTGGATAATAATAGTGAAGCTGTGATTCAGGAATCGATCAGTGTACTGGCAAGAGACAGAACCACTTTCATCATTGCGCATAGAATGGCGACCATCAGAAATGCACAGAGAATCATTGTGCTGACAGAAAGTGGAATAGTAGAACAGGGAAACCATATAGAACTCATGAAACTTCGCGGTGAATATTTCAAGCTGTACAACTCACAGTTCAAACCGTCTGAAGTTGTCTAATTTGTGAGAATCAAAGGAGAACGAAATGAAATTACTTTTTGAGATGTTTATCTCCTTCTTTAAGATCGGAGCCTTCACTATTGGTGGAGGGTATGCCATGCTTCCTCTTATACAAAGAGAAGTGGTTAAGAAAAAGAAATGGATCGATGAAGAAGACTTTCTGGATATGGTAGTGGTGTCCCAATCTGCACCAGGGCCACTGGCAGTAAATATCAGTGTGTTTACGGGTTATAAAGTGAAGGGGATACCAGGACTGATTTCTACAGTTCTTGGAGCAACGCTTCCATCATTTTTGATTATTATACTAGTAGCGTCAATTTTTATCGGAATCGAATCGAATCCCATTGTAGAAAGTGTCTTCAAAGGAATAAGACCTGCGGTGGTGGCTCTGATAGCAGTGCCAGTCATTAAGCTCGGTGTATCTGCCAAGGTAAACAGGAAGAATTTTATCCTGCCGGCCTCTGTTGCGGTGCTGGTAGCATTTTTCAGGGTCAATCCGATTTATGTGATCCTATCACTCATTGCGATCGGCTTGATTGTAGTCTATATAAGGAGGAGGAAAAATGGCAGTATTAATTGATTTATTTGTCACCTTCTTTAAAATAGGGCTTTTCAGTTTTGGCGGAGGCTATGCAATGCTTCCTATGATCCAAAGAGAAGTTGTAGATATCAATGGATGGCTTACAAGAGAATCTTTTCTTAATATTATCGGAATAAGTCAGGCAACACCTGGACCTATCGCTGTGAATACAGCAACTTATGTAGGGTACAAAACATCAGGTATCATTGGTTCTGTGTTTGCGACTTTAGGAGTAATCCTTCCTTCAGTGATTATTGTCTATATCATTGCAAGGCTCTTTATGAAGTATAAGGATGGAATCTATGTGCAGAGTGTACTTAAATTCATAAGACTTGGTGCAGTCGGACTCATCGCGGCAGCAGCGCTCTCATTGATGGGTGATGTATTAGTGAATATTCCAAGTGTGCTCATCTTCATTGCAGCGTTCTTTGCGAGTTACAAACTGAAGATGGATCCGATTCTTATGATTGTCCTGGCAGGGTTTATCGGATTTATCATATTCTAGTATGAGATTGAGTAAGTAAGAAGTCGGTTTACCGGCTTCTTTTTTCATATTAATAAGATTTCAATATAAAGTGAATAGCCCATGAACAAGGGTTTTATTCATTGTAAAGTTTATGTTAATCATGTATTATAGAAGAACACGGACGAGATATAAAACAAAATCAGATAACACATGACGGTATATTGTTGGTAATCAACGACAATGGAAATTGAAGTAAATTTACTAATTTTTTTGAGAAATTTATACAATTAATGTGTTGACAGATACTTCCAGGCCGTGCTATTATAGACAAGTCGCTTGAGACAAGTGGCCAAAAAGAAAACACACAGTTCTTTGAAAATTAAACAGAATATAGGTAAAAAACAAAGCGAACTTC
>CAZXUT010000019.1:0-45332 GCA_964643785.1 uncultured Proteiniclasticum sp. | reverse complement strand
CTTAGAAAGATTATACCATAAGAAAGAAGAAGAGGGAGGCTTCAGTTTTAAGCCTCCCTCTTCCTGATTCTATAATTCTTTTCCACAGCTTTTGCAGAATCTCGCATCTTCCTCATTTAGTTCCCTGCAGCTCTGACAACGGATTCTGATCTCGGATTTTCCGCTATCCGTCTTTTTCAGGAGATCCACTTCATTCAGTGCATCACTTATCATGCCGCCTGCAGCTGAAGAATAGGGATTGAGATCTTCTCTTGCTCTATCCGGATCAAGAATGAGGCCCGAACCCGCAACCCCTCTTGCACCGAGATTCCTGATGAAACTCCCTGCAGCGATCATGATAAATCCGATGAATCCTCTTCCCATGAATCCGAAGCCCGAATCCATAATGAAAGAATCATTACTCATACCCAGGAACACAGAAAAAAATACGGAAAAGAACAGTATCACACCGATAATCATGATCGCCATACCGATGTAGTAGAGAATTTTTCTTTCATTTGAAATTTCTTTTGGATCTTTTCTATCCATAGTCAGCTCCTCCAGGGCAGATTTATTAAGCCTAACGCCTTGTACTTAGTTTTTCTCTTCCATCTCTTTGATGACTTCTTTGTATGCCTTCATGAATCCTTCGTTGTTTTCCATGGTGGATATGGTGACACGGATATGTCCAGGGATGCCAAGGAATCCGCCTGGTCTTATGATATACCCCTTTCTCATCAGTCTGTTGAAAATCTCCATATCATCTTTCTTCGTATCCCAGAGCACAAAATTCGCATCTGAAACCACGTAAGGTAGCTCAAGCTCTTCCAGCTCCTTGTAGAAGAACTGCTTTCCTTTTCTATTCATTTCTACGACTTCTTTCAGATAATCCTGATCTTTCAGCGCCGCAACAGCCGCTTCCTGAGCAAAGAGATTCACATCGAAAGGATCCACCACTCTGTAGAAATAACCTACCAGTTCCGGATCCGCAAAGCCGTAGCCCACACGAAGACTTGCCATGCCGTAGGCCTTGGAGAATGTTCTAAGTACAATGAGATTCTTGTGCTGATCCAGATAATCCAGTGCATCGAAATAGTCTTCTCTGGTGACATATTCTCTATAGGCTTCATCCATGATGACGATGATGTCTTCACGCACCTTACTGATAAAGGCCTCAAAATCCGCTTTTCCGAAGGTTGATCCTGTAGGATTGTTCGGATTGCATAAATAGATGATCTTTGTATGCTCAGTGATGGCATTTTCCATGGCATCAAGGTCCAGCACCAGCTTTTCCATGTCGGTCTTGACCACTTTTGCGCCCATGAGCTTCGCATTGTCTTCATAACGTGAAAAGGAATGTTCTCCCATGATGATTTCATCCTCTTCATCAAGAAGAGTGGAAGAAATGACTTTGATGAGAGAATCAGATCCTCCTCCTACAAAAATCTCATCCATGCTTCTTCCAGTCAATCGGGACAGTTCATTTCTAAGCCCGAAAGAACCTGAATCAGGATAAAGACTTATATCCTCATAGGTGCGCATAATCGCTTCCTTCACCTTAGGACTAGCACCCATTGGATTTTCATTGGATGCCATTTTAATAACGGTCTCAATCCCCAGCTCTCTTTTCACCTCCGATATGGGCTTTCCTGCCACATACCGCTTCATATTATGGATCTCCTTACGTATCTTATAGTTCATATTTTCCCCCTTATGAAATCGTATACTATGATGATAACCCATGCAGATTTACCAATCAAGGGAATACTTTGAACCTTTCATACAATAATCGAACAAAAAAAAAGAAAAGGAAACAAAAAGCTCCTTCTCTCCATCTGATTATTAAAATAATGATACCCTCAAATTCACTAATCTTCTCCGACAATAAGAACTTCTGTACAAAGCTCAACATCGAATTTATCCAGCACGGTGGATTGGATATAGCTTATAAGATTCAGTACATCTTTCGCTTCTGCATGATCCTTGTTGATGACAAATCCGCTGTGCTTCTCTGAAACCTGAGCACCGCCGACCTGGTAGCCCTTAAGCCCCGCATCCTGAATAAGTTTCCCTGCATAATGACCCGTTGGTCTTTTAAATGTACTTCCTGCTGAAGGGAATTCCAGAGGTTGTCTGTCCTCTCTTCTATGAGTCAGATCATTGATCTTCTCTTTGATTTCATCCTTGTTGCCTGGTTGAAGCAGGATTCTCGCATCCAATACAATATAGCCATTGGTTTTCACCGCTGACGTCCTGTAACCCAGTTCAAGCTCATCTCTTTTCAGCGTGAGCACCTTGAGGTCCGGCGTCATGACACGAACACTGTCAAGAACAAAAGACATCTCTCCATCATAAGCACCGGCATTCATGAATACAGCTCCACCCAGTGTACCTGGGATACCACACGCAAATTCAAATCCGCTGAGACAATTGTCATAGGCAGCTTCAGAAATATCTTCAAGAAGTGCTCCGCACTCCGCTATGATTATTTCTCCTTCTACCGAGATTCTGTTGATCATTTCTGTCTTGATGACAATTCCTCTGATTCCCCCGTCTCTTACAAGCAGGTTAGAACCGTTTCCGATGAGAAAAGTCGGTATGTTATTCTTTTTGACATAATGAATCACTCTGATCAGTTTATCCACTGAATCTGGAATCACCAGAATATCAGCAATACCACCTATTTCAAACCAGGTATGATTTTTCATGGGCTCGTCCAGCAAGATTTCCTCCATTGTGAGGAATGATGCCAATTCTTCATAGGCATTCAAATATATATTCATTTTAGATGCTCCTTAAACTTAATTCCATCTATGCATTATACACAATAGTGAGCGATAAATAAACAGACAGAATGTGAATGTCTTGCAAAGTTTCAACTATAGCCCAGCAATAACGATAAACTTATCCGTATATTCATTATAATACATGATTTTATCAGAATGGTTAAGGAATGATTACTGAATTACTAACAGTATTCATCCATTCTTCCTTATTGTGCTAAATAGTAAGCCCAGAATTATTCATTTCAATTTTTTGTCTCATCCAGCAGAAATCTGCTGCCGCTCTCAAGAATCCCTTCGATTTCATCCTGAAAAATCAGTTCATCACCATCGATGATAAAGTGATACTCTTCATCTACATTCGCTTTCAAAATCAGTTTTTCCCCTTGGACCTCATAGGTACCCATAGGTCGATAGGACAGTGCGATTCCTCGACTGAACTGAAAACTCCCATTTTCCTCAAGAAGTACATAAGTGAAATTCTCGCTTTCTCCATCCAATAAATAATTACCCGTTTTAAGCTCCGCCTTTTCCTGACAACCCGAAAAAAGTAAAATCATCATCAGTGCAGCTGTAGTAAATATCATTTTTTTCATCATAGAATCTCCCTTCTTCATTTACATTTCTATGCACAGAAACTTTTACAGGTTTTCATCCTGCTGCCGGTCTTCAAGCTTAGTCTTCACAATCTCTTCTGCTTTACCATGGAAATAGCCATGAATGCTTTGTGCTGTCAGCCTGTCGATGGACGGGGTTTCCAGAAGCTGCTCCACACTCGCTTGACGTATAGCCTCGATGGATCCGAACTTCATCATCAGATTCTTCCTTCTCGTTGCCCCTACTCCAGGTATATCTTCCAGAATGGAATGCAGTGTTTTTTTGTCTCGTAAGGTTCGATGGTATGTGATGGCAAAGCGATGCACTTCGTCCTGAATTCTTGTCAGAAGATTTCTCGCTTCCTTGATCTCTCCTAATCCGTATTCCCTGTTGAGATAAATGATGCCCCGGGTTCGATGGAATGAGTCTTTCACAAGTCCCATGACCGGAATTTCGATATTAAGCTCTTGAAGAACTTCAATCGCAATGTTCACCTGACCTTTACCACCGTCCATGATAATGAGATCAGGAAATACAGAGAACTTCCCACCTGCATAATCGAGCTTTCTTTCCTGAATTTCTTTGACTTCATTGAGACCTCTTTTAAATCTTCGAGACAGAATCTCTCTCATGGAATCATAATCATTGGCTCCTGTGACAGTTTTGATCTTGAACCTTCTGTAGTCACTTCTTTTGAACTTGTTCTTTTCATAGACGATCATGGTGCCCACGGAATCCACGCCTTGAATATTGGAAATATCGAAGGCTTCAATCCTTTCCGGCAGATCATCTAGTTCCAGCTGAGATGCCAGCTGGCTCAAGGCCAGACTACTGGTCTCATATTCACTGAGAATCTTCTGCTTGAACTGGTCGATGGTGGCTTTCGCATTGCTCTCCGCAAGACCCAGCATATTGAGCTTATCGCCTCTTTTAGGGGTGTAAAGATCCACATTCTTCCCTCTTCTCATGGTCAGCCAGTCAAGTATCACCTGATCGGTGACTTCGGTTCTGCTGTAGATACTTTTAGGTATAAAAGCTGTTCCACTGTAATAGCTCTTGATGAAATCCGTAATGATCTTCTCATCCTCTTCCTTGGCGAAGCCTTCCAGGATATAGTGTTCCCTTCCTACAAGCTTTCCGTCTCTCACATTGAAGACCTGAACGGATACATCTTCCTCATCCTTATGAATGCCGATATAATCTTCATCATCCAGTCTTCTTGTGAAGACCTTCTGCTTCTGCAGCGTTTTTTCGATGGCGAAAATTTTGTCCCTCAAGTGGGCTGCTCGTTCAAAATCAAGTGCCTCAGAGGCTACCATCATTTCATCTTTCAGCGATTTCCTGATCTTGACATCTTTCCCTTCCAGAAGACTGACGATGTCTTCAATCATAAGAGCGTACTCCGCCTTGGAGATGTATCCCGCACAGGGAGCCTTGCATAATCCCAGATGATAATTGAGGCAAGGCTTTGTAGGCTCACCAAATTCCAGGATGATTCTTCTGCAGGTCCTTATGGGATAGATCTTCTTGATGGTATCCAGCGTCTCATGCACTGCACTCACGTCAGTATAGGGACCGAAATATCTGTTTCCGTCCCTGGCATAGGTTCTGGTCATGTAGACTCTTGGAAAGTCCTCGTTGGTCGTGATCTTGATGAATGGAAAGTGCTTATCATCCTTAAGAAGCACATTGTATCTTGGGCTGTGTTTCTTGATGAGATTCATCTCGAGGATCAGGGCTTCCATTTCACTGTCTGTTATGATGTACTCAAATTCGCCCACTTTACTCACCATCACTCTGGTTTTTTCAGAATGATTTTTTGTATTCTGGAAGTATGACTTCACTCTCTTTTTTAAATTCTTGGCTTTACCCACATAGATGATTTCACCCATGCTGTTTTTCATCAGATATACACCCGGATTATCCGGCAGTATACTGAGCTGATATTCTAAATCAAACACTTTATCACCTGTTTTCCGTATACCATTTCATAAGTTCTCCTGCGATGGATGCTGCCTTCCCTGAACCTGAACCCCCGTCCAGGACGATGACAGAAATCACAATTTCCGGATCTTCAAAGGGTGCAAATCCAACAAACCACGAGTTTTCCACATCGATGTACTCACCGGAGGATGCCTGGAATCTGCCTTGCGCTGTTCCGGTTTTACCTCCTCCTCGAATGCCTGCAATGACTTTCATGGTATCGGATTTTGACGCATCCACATTGTTCTTCATATACGCTTTCACCGTCTGGGCTGTATCCACATCTGCTACTGTATTATAAAGAGAAGGTTCAAATTTCTCCTTTGTGGTTCCGTCATATTTTAGAATGGAGTTCACAAGCCTAGGCTTCATGAGCATGCCATCATTTGCGATTGCTGCCGTGACCATGGCCATCTGGAGCGGATTCGCCTGAACATCTCCCTGTCCGATTCCTGTCAGCGCAAGTAGTCCATCATCATTTTTACCATAGGCTGTATAAGCACCGCTGACGAAATTGACTCCCATTATATCCAGGCTCTCGTTGAATCCGAATCGGCTGGCGACCTCTTCCATTTTATCTCCACCAAGTTCTATGGCAAGTCCGCCGAAAACAACATTGGAGGACACTTCAAACGCCTTCTGCAGGCTGATGTTTCCATAGACATTATTGTTCACATTGGGAATACGATTCCCTGCTTTCACATCAAGATACCCTTTGTCTTCAAAAACCCTCTCTTCCACACCCTCAAGATCCTCAAGCGCTGCGAGCAGCGTGATGATCTTGAAAGTGGATCCAGGTGCATAGGTCCCTCTTGAGGCCCTGTTCATAAACACACCTTCGTCATATCCCTTCTCATTCAGCTCCGCATAAAGCTCATCCAGTCTGTTGGGATCATAACTGGGTCTGTTGACCATGGCGAGAATTTCTCCCGTCTTCGGATTCAGGGCAACCACAGACCCTGAAGATCCCAGATCGTCACCCAGCAGTTCATAAGCTCTTTTTTGAAGCTCTGCATCCAGCGTCGTCACCACGTTGTTTCCAAGCTTGGTTCTGTTGATGATCGACGAAGGATCTCTAAATACTTCAAAGAAATTGTTTCTATCGATATTAATCTCATATTCATCAGTAACGAGTGTCTTATCCATATAACTTTCAAGGCTGGTCAACGTTGATTTAGTCACATATCCTAAAGTCTGTGCAAAAGCAGCTCCACCCTGATAAATTCTCTTCTGGGAATCATTATCCTGTCTTTCGCTATAGGAAAGCACTGTACCATTCCGATCATAAATAGTGCCTCGAAGCACTCTGTTTCTTTCCACAGCACTTCTTACATTTCCGGGTTTTGCCGCTATTTCTTCCGCCATAGTGGCCTGAAAATAGAGCATGTAGCCCATAATCGCAAGAAATAGCGTCAGAATGACACCGGAGATGATCTTGATATTTTTGTTCAGTGCATCATTTCTTGCCTCATCACGCATAATCTAAGCCTCCTCCGAAATCTTTTGAATGATACCCAGGCTGAAGAACACTGTCAGCATGGAGGTACCACCGTAGCTGATCAGTGGAAGTGTGATTCCGGTCAATGGAATCATGTTGAGTACGCCTCCGATGATGACAATGACCTGCATGGCGATCATCACGGAAAAACCGACGCCCAGAAGAGACGTGAAAGTCGATCTGGCTTTCAACGCACTTCTGATGTTTCTGTAAAACAGAAGGAAATAGATGATGATGATTCCGAAGGAAAAGATCATGCCCAGTTCCTCCACGATGACTGCAAAAATATAGTCCGATTCTCTTACCGGAATGTATTCTGGCGATCCGTTTCCAAGACCTTGCCCGAAGAGGCCACCTGAAGCCATGGCATAGAGGCCTTGAACAATCTGGTAACTTTCATTGCTTGCATATTCCCAAGGCTTCAGCCAGATCATCACTCTTCTCCTGATGTGTGGAAAGACCGCATAACTCATGATCGATCCCACAGCTGCCACCCCGAAGGATGCCAGGAGATATTTCACTTTTGAAGTCGCTGCAAATATCATGGCGATGGCAATAAACGAGAAAATCATGGCAGAACCAAGATCTCTCTGAAGCACCATGAATCCGATGGATAACAGAACAATGATGACTGGCTCCAGAAGCGACTTAAGATTCGTAAAGTTCTTCAGACTGCTTGCCAGATAGAAGACAAATAAAATTTTTCCGAATTCTGAAGGCTGGAAGGAAATGAATCCCAAGTCCACCCAGTTCTTCGCACCGAACCTCGTCTCACCGATGAAAGTCGCCATGGCCATGAAAACCACCGTGCCCACCAGATAAAGATACTTGAATTTCGCAAATCGTTTCAGGTCCGGCAGGATGATCACCAGTGCAATATAAACACTCATACTGATGATGAACCAGAGCACCTGCTTGATGGCGATATCCGGATTGAGTCTGTATAGTATGGCTATTCCAATCACGGGCAGTACTGATATAAATGTCACCAGGAATTTATCTCCGCTGGAGAAAAATCTGTTGACCACAAAATGTGCATAGGCAATAAGCACGCACATGACCGTAGCCATGATCATTGCCCCGATATCAAATACCGGCTGAAAAATTGCGATGTTGAAAAACATGGCAAAAGTCAGTAGAAAAATAGGGATCAACATTCTAATTTTTGCATCTTTCATTATTATCTCCTATGACACTTTCACTTTTAGTGTGAGATTTCCCACTCTGATCATGTCGTCTTTCTTCAAGTAAGTTTTCATCGCAAGTTTCTCCCCGTTTAGAAGTGTTCCGTTGGTGGACTTGTTGTCTTCTATGACAAAACGTCCTTCATGGGGATAGATTCTGAAATGATAACCTGAAACATAGGGATCTGTTAAAACAACAGTGTTGTCATTTTTTCTTCCAAAAGTCGTTTCTTCTGAAATACGCATGGAGGATCCTTCTTTAAGCCCTTTATTCTCACCGGTCTGAAGAATCGCCAGTTTCAGAATGTTTTGTTTCTCTTCTTTTACTCCGTCCATATCTTTTGACATAAGAATCAGTGAACGGATAATAATAAAAAATAATATGATAACGAAAAAGCTTGTAAAAGCCAGACTGATAATACGCTGAATATCCATAATTTCCTCCCATTACATTAAGACTGATACTATTCTACTCTGAAAAGATTAATATTATTTGAATTCCATCTTAATCTCATGCTGATTTGTTGTTCCTATATACTGATTATAATCAGTCTATTTAACTAATTCTATCTCAAAAAACACATTACACCAATAGGTCTATCTTCTTTTATAGTAAAGCTCCGCTCTGATCTATCAAATAAATCATAGATCCAAGCGGAGCATTTCTACTATTATAACATCTTTTTAAGATATTGACCTGTATAGGAAGCTTCATGCAGGGCTACCTCTTCAGGCGTACCTGTAATGAGAACTGTTCCACCCTTGTCTCCACCTTCTGGTCCAAGATCAATGATATAATCTGCGGTTTTTATGATATCCAGATTATGTTCGATGACAATCACTGAGTTTCCTGCGGAAACCAGCCTCTGAAGTATCTCAGTGAGACGCTTCACATCATCCGTATGAAGACCTGTAGTCGGTTCATCTAGAATATAGAGCGTCTGTCCTGTACTTACTTTTGAAAGTTCGAAGGCCAGCTTGATTCGCTGAGCTTCTCCTCCGGAGAGCTGCGTGGATGGCTGACCCATCTTGACGTAACCCATCCCAACATCCATCAGCGTCTTGATCTTTCTGTGGATTCTCGGAAGATTCTCAAAGAATTTTGATGCTTCTTCCACTGTCATGAAAAGTATATCGGAAATATTCTTTCCCTTGTACTTCACTTCCAGCGTCTCTCTGTTGTATCTTTTTCCCTTGCAGATTTCACAGGGGACATAGACATCGGAGAGGAACTGCATCTCGATCTTTATGATTCCGTCACCGGAGCAGGCCTCGCAGCGTCCACCCTTCACATTGAAGGAGAATCTGCCGGGCTTGTACCCTCTTGCTTTCGCTTCCGGTGTGTTCGCATAGAGATCTCTGATCTTGTCGAAGACACCGGTGTAAGTTGCAGGATTTGATCTTGGTGTTCTTCCGATGGGACTCTGGTCGATGTCGATGATCTTGTCTATATTTTCGATACCTGTCACATCATCATGCTTACCAGGAAGGATCCTCGCTTTGTTCACCTTTCGGTGTACTGCCTTGTATAGGATGTCATTGACCAGCGTGGATTTACCTGATCCCGATACGCCTGTCACTGCAACGAGTTCTCTTAGGGGAAAATCAACACTGATGTCTTTCAGATTGTTTTCCCTTGCGCCTTTCACCGTGATGCAGGTCCCGTCCCCTTTTCTTCTCTTCTCTGGAACTTCGATCTTCATCTCACCTGTGAGATATTTGGCAGTGATACTCTTCTTCGATTTCATGACCTGTTTCACAGTTCCTTTGGCCACAACTTCTCCACCGTGTTCTCCTGCACCAGGGCCGATGTCCACAACATAATCTGCACTTCTTATGGTATCTTCATCATGCTCCACCACAATAAGGGTATTCCCATTGTCTCTAAGGGCTTTCAGCGTCTCGATGAGCTTGTTGTTGTCCCTCTGATGAAGACCGATGGAAGGTTCATCCAGAATATAGAGCACCCCCATAAGACTGGAACCGATCTGAGTGGCCAGCCTTATTCTTTGAGCTTCCCCACCGGATAAGGTTCCTGCATTACGTGCAAGATTAAGATAATCAAGCCCGACATTCACCAGAAAATTCAGTCTCACACGAACTTCATTGATGATCTGTTCTCCGATGATCACTTCACGATCTGTAGGTTTATAGGCATCTATGAATCTCAATGCTTCGTCTATGCTCATGATGGTGAACTCATAGATGTTCTTTCCAGCTATGGTCACAGACAGCACTTCAGGCTTCAGCCTCGCTCCATTACAGGTGGGGCAGGGATTGCTGCTCATGTACTGCTCGATCTCGCCTTTGATGTAATCCGATCCGGTTTCCATGTACCGCCTCTTCAGGTTGTTGATTTCTCCTTCATAGGCATAGTTATATTCTCCACGGGAGTAGTTTTTCGTGTAGAAGACTTTCAGCTTGACCCCTCTGGTCCCATATAGAAGAATCTCAACGATATTATCCGGTAGATCCTTGATTGGTGTATCAAGATCAAACTTATACTTTTTAGACAATGCCTGCAGGATTCCATAAGTCCAGGAATCTTCTTTCAGTCTTCCATCACCCCAGGATGCGATGGCTCCTTGCATGATGCTTTTCTTCCGATCCGGGATGACCAGATGCTCATCGATCTCAAGAAGTGTGCCAAGTCCGTCGCAATGCTCACATTTTCCATAAGGGGCGTTGAAGGAGAAGAGTCTTGGCTCCAGCTCCTCAATACCGATATTATGGATAGGACAGGCGAATTTTTCAGAGAATCTGAGATCTTCCCCATCGATGATGCTGACAATGACAGTTCCTTCTCCAAGCTTCAGTGCCTGTTCGATGGACTCTGAGAGTCTTCCTTTGATGTCCTCACGGATCACAAGACGGTCGATGACCGCTTCTATGTCATGCTTCAGTGTCTTCTTCAGGTTCACTTCCTCTTCGGAGATGTCGATGACGGTTCCATCTATCCTGGCTCTTACATATCCAGCCTTCTTGATGGTTTCAAAGACCTTTTCATGCTCTCCCTTTTTCCCTCGGATCATAGGTGCAAGAATCTGGACTCTCGTCTTTTCAGGAAGTTCAAGAATCTTGTCCACCATCTGATCCACACTCTGAGAGGAAATCTCTTCCCCGCAGATCGGACAGTGGGGAACGCCAAGTCTTGCATACAGGAGTCTTAAATAATCATAGATTTCTGTCACTGTACCCACTGTGGATCTTGGGTTTTTGGATGTGGTCTTCTGGTCGATGGCAATGGATGGACTGAGTCCTTCAATGGATTCCACATCAGGCTTATCCATCTGACCTAAAAACTGTCTCGCGTAAGAGGACAAAGATTCCACATAGCGTCTCTGGCCTTCTGCATACAGTGTATCAAAAGCCAGGGATGATTTTCCCGACCCTGACAATCCTGTAAATACAACAAGTTTATCTCTTGGTATTTCCAGGCTGATATTTTTAAGATTATTTACTTTTGCACCTTTGATTACTATATTTTTCATTTTCTCTCCATTTTATCCGAAACTAACCTTTTCTGTTTCTGATCAGTTCTTTCTTCATTTTAGCAATTTCGTCACGAATGTATGCGGCTTTCTCAAATTCCAGTTCCTTGGAAGCCTTGTACATATCCAGTTCCAGCTTTTTGATTGTTTTTTCCAGATTCGCCTCATTATACTGCACAGCTTCTTCCAGAGATTCGAATTCAGTGATCACATCCACAATCTGTGATATTTCGAGCACATTTCGGATGTCTTTCTGGATTGAAGTAGGCGTTATATTGTTCTTGATGTTATATTCTTCCTGGATTTTTCTTCTACGTGTCGTTTCCGACATGGCTTTCTCCATAGAATTTGTAATTCTGTCCGCATAAAGGATGACCCTGCTTTCACTGTTACGAGCAGCTCGTCCTATGGTCTGAATAAGAGAAGTCTCAGATCTTAGAAATCCTTCCTTATCCGCATCCAGGATGGCTACAAGGGCAACTTCAGGTATATCCAGTCCTTCTCTCAAGAGATTGATGCCCACAAGGACATCAATTTCGCCAAGCCTCAGGTCTCTGATGATTCTCATTCTTTCCATGGTATCGATATCCGAGTGCATATAGGAGACCTTTACCCGTAATTCCTTGAAGTATTTGGTGAGATCCTCCGCCATCCGTTTGGTCAGCGTCGTGATCAGCACTCTGAAGCCCGCTTCGACGGTTCTGTTGATTTCACCATACAGATCATCGATCTGACCCTTCACGGGTTTTATGATGACCACAGGGTCCATGAGCCCTGTAGGACGGATGATCTGTTCTGCAACCACAGTGGAATGTTCCTTCTCATACTTGGAAGGGGTTGCTGAAACAAAGAGCACCTGTTTGATCTTCTTTTCAAACTCTTCGAACTTCAAAGGTCTGTTGTCATAAGCAGAAGGAAGTCTGAATCCGTATTCGATCAGATTCTCTTTTCTTGAACGGTCCCCTGCGTACATGGCTCTTAACTGAGGCAATGTCACATGGGATTCATCGATGAAAAGCAGAAAGTCCTCTGGAAAATAATCAATCAGCGTCTTGGGTGGTGTGCTGGGAGGTCTTCCATCAAGGATTCTTGAATAATTCTCGATGCCTGAGCAGTAACCCATCTCCATCATCATTTCGATGTCGAAATTGGTTCTCTGCCTCAGTCTCTGGGCTTCCAGAAGCTTATCCTGACTGTTCAGTTCCTTGATTCTCACTTCCAGTTCTGCTTCAATCTCCTTGATTGCTCTTTGGAGATTATCATAGGAAGTGGCAAAGTGAGAAGCCGGGAAAAACACGATATGGGATAGTTCATGGATGATTTCTCCTGTTAATACATCAAATTCCCTGATTCTTTCGATTTCATCTCCGAAGAATTCCACGCGGATTCCCCGTGTGGATTCATTGGCCCGAATCACATCAAGAATATCGCCACGGACTCTGAAAGAACCTCTCGAAAAGTCGATGTCATTACGTTCATACTGGATTTCAACGAGCTTTCGGATCACATCATCTCTGTCTTTATTCATCCCAGGCCTAAGAGAAATAGAAAGGTCTCTGTACTCGTCCGGATTACCCAGACCGTAAATACAAGAGACAGAGGCAACAATGATGACGTCTCGACGTTCAAATAAAGCTGATGTCGCTGAATGCCTGAGCTTATCAATTTCCTCATTGATGGAGGAGTCTTTTTCTATATAAGTATCAGTCTGAGCAACATAGGCTTCCGGCTGATAATAATCATAATAGGAGACAAAGTATTCAACAGCGCTGTCTGGAAAGAATTCTCGAAACTCTGAAGTCAGCTGCGCTGCCAGGGTTTTATTATGTGCCAGAACCAGTGTCGGTCTCTGTGTTCTTTCAATGATATTGGCCATGGTAAAAGTTTTACCAGAACCCGTAACACCCATAAGAGTCTGAGCAGGATTTCCGCTTTCAATAGATTCCACCAGTGTGTTGATCGCATCCGGCTGATCACCTGTAGGTTTGAACTTCGATGCGATTTTAAAGGTTCCTTCCATTTTCCTCACCCCTTCCATTATTCCTTATCTATTATACTCTTTCCTCAACAATAAGTACATATGTTCATTTATTATTAACAGACCCTTTCTTACCTGATCAATACTCGTTAAGCTTTTTTTCTTTCAGGGAAATTCATCTGATCAGAGGGCGGTACAATAATAATTCCATTACTGACCCCTTTCTCAATCCTGAACTCGATCTTCTTCTCTTCCTCTTTTTCGTTGCGTACAAGCAGATGGACATCACGCTCATACTGTAGTGTGCCCATGAGAGCTATCAGGGCCTTATAGCTCGGATTCTCCTTGCCGTCTAGTGCCAGTATTCTATTTCCTGAGCGCAGACCCGATCTGTAAGCCGGTGTGCCTTCTCTGACCTCAAGGACCATGATTTTTTCATCATCAGAAACATAACAGGGTTTTCTTCTGCTCTCAAGCAGCCTGAATGCCATCTTTTCAAAATAAATCAGCAGTGGACCCAGAATAAGGAGAAGATAGACAGACTCCATGAAGAAGCTGATGATATAGGCTCCAACAAGAATCAGCACACCCGTCAGAATCTTAAGTCCGCTCAATACCTGCATGGCTTCTTTCTTCCCGAAGGTCATGACTGTTTCCTCAACCTGAAAAAGATGAAGAAGCATAAGATAAAAGACGGATGAACCCAATATAGTACCGGAAGCGGAGTAGAACCCCACTGCTGCCGGAACGAAATACAGCTTCTGGACCTTAAACCCGCCTCTTATGGTTCCTTTTCGCGAAAAAAGCACCGGCATGAACCCACGCTTCCAGTCCAGAATCATCATCACTCCGTGCACCATATAAATGAGTCCGATGAAAAGATAGAGATTCACAAAATCCTGTGCCAGGATGACTTCTCTTTCGAGAAGATATCCGGCAAGAAACACGACCACCACATTGATGCCCAGATTGACATATGCTGAGAATCTTGTGATCGAAAATACAGTCAGAATAAATATGATCTGCACTTCCATATATGAATAAAACCCGATATTAAAAACACCAGCCAAAAGGCTGATGATAAAACCTCCCGCTACACCGGAAATAATCTGATATAAAGTTAAAACTAGGGGAGAGTCTTCACTTTCCCCTAGTACTATTCTTCTTAAACCTGCTTCTTTCATGTTCTTCATAAAGAACACAATCAGCAGAATAAGCATAATCAGAACTTGCGGTGAAGCGAATATACTGAAATATCCCTTAAGAATTTCCACGAACATCCTTCATCCTCTTTCTACTACTGCATCATTTCTCTCAAAACCTCAACAGCCTTCTGTAATTGTGTGTCATTTTCTTTTGTAATCGGCACTTCCACATCTTCTGGTATCGCCACCTCTATATCAGGGACAATTCCCTCCCCATGGATATTGATTCCATCAGGAGAATAATAAGAAGATACAGTCACTTTCACCGCTTCGCCACTTCCTACCTGGTATACCATCTGAACAATACCTTTACCAAAGGATTTCTGTCCGATAAGTGTCGCGACGCCATAATCTTTTAGAGCTCCGGAAACAACTTCAGAAGCCGAGGCACTACCACCATCGATGAGAACCACAAGAGGTTCCCCAATGAAGTTACCACCATAGGACCTGTACTCTTTTTTCTGATCGTACTTGTCCAGAGTATACAGTATGGTTTTGTCTTTTTCTATAAACAGTGATGCCACATCCACTGCTTCATCCAGGAAGCCGCCCGGATTGCCTCTGAGATCCAGTATGTACCCTTTAGCACCTTGGTCTCTCAGCCCTTCCATAGCTTCCCTGACCTGCTTTGCAGTATCGTTACTGAACTGCAGCATGGTCACGTGAGCAATATCACCTTCGAGCATTTCAGATTCCACATTCACCATGGTGATGCTTGCTCGTACTATGGTGATTTCCTGCTCTTCATCGTTTCTTAAGATCGTCAGCGTTACAGGTTCCCCTTCTTGGCCTTTGATCACCGATACAGCCTTGTCAAGGTCAGTACCCTTATATTCCACACCTTCCACTTTCGTGATGAAGTCTCCTGAACGAAGACCGGCTTCGAATGCAGGTGATCCTTCAAATGGTGTGATCACTACAATTTTATCTTCCTTGATTCCCACAATGACCCCTATTCCGACATAGTTGCCATCACCGTCATCATTGAAATCTTCGTATTCCTCTTCATTGAAGAATACAGTATAAGGATCTCCAATGGAGTTGACCATGCCTTTGATGGCACCTTCAACTAGAGCATCCTGATCGATATCCTGATAATACTGACTGTTGATGACATCTCTGACTTCATAAAGTTTATCAAAGGAAGAATCCTCTGCTACGGGTGTTTCATTACCTATGATTTTCTGGCTGTTCAAGGAACCGTATACGGATCCGAAGAAGAACGCACCGATGCCTACGATAAGAACCAGAACAAATACTATTATTTTACTGGTACGTTTTTTACTACTGTCATCATACATTGAAATCACCCTCCAAATTAATTATACATCCAAAAATCTCTTCAGTGCAATAAAGCTTCCAAGTGCTCCGATAATGAGCCCCGTGACACCAAACTGCCAGGAGAAATTCTGAAGGACATATACTGGAGTAACAAGCTCTGCGTAGAACATGCTCTGGGTCACATCTGCATAAACCACTCTGTAAGCTGAGTATACAACACCGAATGCGATGATTCCACCGGCAAGTCCCATGAACATACCTTCAATAATAAAAGGCCATCTGATAAACCAGTCAGTAGCTCCGACAAACTTCATGATTCCGATTTCTCTTCTTCGCGAGTAAACCGTAAGCTTGATGGTATTGGAAATCAGGAACAGAGAAACCAGAACAAGGATGATAAAGATGACAACACCCATACTTCTTATGAGTTTTGCCAGTCCAATAATCTTCTCTACAGTCTCACGTTCATTTCCGACATCTTCCACTCCTCTGACACCAGTCAGAGCATCCTCTACTCTCATAGCGGCTTCAGGTTCTAATAAACTGATCACGAAGGAATTCGGAAGCGGATTTCTGTCTTCAGAGAATCCTGTAAGAATGGAATTATCCTCTCCCAGTCTTTCCTTGAAATTTTCAAAAGCTTCTTCTTTCGTCTCGTAATATACTTCTTTGACGCCTTCAACGCCGTTTATGATGGTTTCTATATTGCTCTGCTCTGTTGTTGTAATACTTTCATCCAGATACGCTTTGATTTCGACTTTCGATTCTACGGACTCCACACCCATGTTGATGGTCTGTGCAACGAGTAGAAATACACCGAAAATAAATAGTGTAGCGGAAACAGTAACAATACTGGCGAGTGTTATGGTTTTATTTCTCTTGAGGCTCTTAAGGGCATCAAGTGTAAACATCTTAATTTTCTGCATTAAATTCATACCTGCCCTTCTTTTCATCTCTCACAATCTTACCTTTTTCAAGGGCGATTACTCTTCTTTTGCTGTTATCAACAATTTCCTTCGCGTGGGTAGCCATAAGAATAGTTGTACCTGCTTTGTTGATATCCATCAGCAGTCTCATGATATCCTTCGCTGTTTCAGGATCCAGGTTACCTGTAGGTTCATCAGCAATAAGTAGTGTCGGATTGTTCGCAATGGCTCTGGCAAGAGATACTCTCTGCTGCTCTCCACCGGATAGTTCACTAGGGAAACTCCTTGATCGGTCTGATAAACCGACCAGTGCGAGAACCATAGGAACTCTTCTTCTGATTTCCTTCGGCGTCGCATCAATTACACGCATGGCAAAAGCTACATTCTCATACACATTCAAAGTAGGAATGAGTCTGTAATCCTGGAATACCATTCCAATCTTTCTTCTGTAGTAAGGAACATCTTTTTTGGTTACACTCTTGAGATTTTTATTCCCTACAACCACTTCTCCACTGGTGGGCTCTATTTCTTTTAAAAGCATCTTTACGAATGTGGATTTTCCAGCTCCGCTTGCTCCTACTAAGAAGACGAACTCCCCAGACTCAATTCTTGCACTTATATTATCAAGTGCCATGACTTTATTGTCATATCGTTTTGTGACATTTTTAAACTCTATCATATTACATCTCCCAATATTCAAATTCCAAATTTCAGTAAAATATTCTTTTACTTTTAGCTCCATCAACTCGTTGTGACTCTAAACCTTCGCTTAGATTAGCATTGTCTTCACAAGTATTAATTATGTCATATGAATGTAAAGATTTTATGAAGAAATCATGACTTCAGATTGGTTTCGTTTTCTTTACAGCTTGATGTCCATGAACCCTTCTCCAAGCACTTCATGCACCTCATTTACAGAGATGAATGCTTTAGGATCAATCTCCTTGATATAGCTTCTCAGTCTTATATAATCACGTCTGCTTAAAATCACGTAAAGAATCTGAATATCTTCCGATGTATATCCGCCATACCCATTTAAAACAGTGCAGGATTTATCCAGTTCTTCGATGATAAATTTGATGATCTCCTCTTCTCTTTTGCTGATGATCATGAGTTCCTTTGATGTATTAAAACCGTCAATAAGTCTATCAATCAGTGTTCCATTGGCAATGATACATAAAAGAGCATACAGTCCTGCTGTAATACCAAAGGTCACAACACCTGTAAGACCTATGATAAAGTCCACCGCGAGAAGGGATTTCCCGATTTCCACATGAAAGTATTTATTGAGTATTTTTGCAAGTATATCTGTTCCACCTGTAGACGCACCATAGTTGAATACCATGGCCATTCCAGTCCCGATGATCAGTGCGCCTACTGCCGCATTGATAAACAGATCATCCGTTAAAACCGCAGGCGTGAAAAATGTTTCCATGATCCACATGATTCCTGAAAGGCCAAAGGATGCGTAGATTGTTTTCGCTCCAAACCCTCCGCCCAACGTTACAAAGGCAACGGCAAACAGAATCAGATTCAGAATCAGAATGATGATTCCCACAGGTAAGACCGGAAGAAAATTATTGATGATGATGGCGAGCCCTGAAACACCACCTGCTGCGATGTTGTTCGGGATATGAAAATACTCCAGCCCAAAAGCCACTAGAAATATACCAATAGTGATCATAACAAAATCTTTCAAGCTAAATTTTTTAATCATTTCTTTCATGACTTTCCTCCAGTTTTTATCAGGTTAACCGACAATTTTTTTAGGCATACTGAATCCCTGTCCCAGCACCTCTGTGGTGCTGCTTACGGTAACGAAGGAATCCGGATGATGCTCTCTAAGATGCATTTTCAGTTTTACAAATTCTTTCGTGGAAAGAACGGTGTAGATTACATGATTTTCCGCTCCTGAAAAACCACCTTCACCGGAAAAGATCGTTGCCCCACGCTGAATTTCATTGACGATATAGGATTTCACTTTTTCCTTTTCACCAGTAATGATGAAGACCTGTTTCTTCTCGTTGAATCCACCCACTACACGGTTGATGACAATTCCATTGAGAAAGGTTGCAAGTCCGGCATAAAGTCCTCTTTCAAGACCGAAGAAAAACGCCACCACCATGACCACGGCAAGGTCTATGATGGTCATGGACAAACCCATGGACAGGTGCAGGTATTTATTGAGGATCTTAGCCAGAATATCCGTACCACCAGTGGAGGCATCCTGATTGAACACAATGCCCAGTCCTGTACCCAGAAGAAGGATTCCGATGAGACTTGCAAGCATAAGATCATCTGTTATACTCTGTGGTTTAATGATATTCTCTATGATCCACATGATAATGGACAGTGAAAAACTGGCATAGATGGTTTTAAATCCAAACCCTCCACCCAGGAGTTTAAACGCCAGTAAAAACAGAATGATATTAAGAATGATGACATAGGTGGATACTGACACCCCAGGTGTCAGAGAGTTAATGACCAGACCGATACCGGATACTCCTCCAGGCGCAATCTGATTGGGTATAAAAAACAGCTGTATGGCTAGTGCCACAAGAGCTGCCCCGAATGTAATGAATATATATTCCTTATATTTTTTCATCTTGTCTCCTACACGTATTCTCTTCTTTCGATTTCTTCATTATTTTTCATATAGATCCTAGGCACTCTCTTTGAAACTGCGCAGACCACTTCATAAGGTATGGTTCCAGTAATTTTTGCGATATCATCGGCAGTGAAAGAAACTCCGTTTTCTTCACCCATGAGTGTCACTATATCCAAAACCTTCACATCTGGAACTTCTGTCACATCCACCATGATATGGTCCATGCAGACAGAACCTACCTGAGGACATAAAATGCCATGTACGATGACTTTGGCTTTCCCTGACAGCGCACGGAAATAACCATCAGCATATCCGATGGGAATCGTCGCAATCTTCGTTTCTTCTCTTTCCGTAATATATCGATGTCCATAACTGATGCCCGTTCCCTTTGGTACGGTCTTCAGCTGGATGATTCTTCCTCTGATGCTCATGACAGGTTTCAAGGAAAGATTCTCCTTCCTGACTTCATCTGAAGGATGATATCCATAGAGGATAATCCCCGGTCTTACGCTTTCTAGATATGTTTCTTTCATATCCACGATTGCCGCACTGTTTGCCACATGTTCATGTTCGAAAACCACACCTGCTTCTTTGAGCTTGCCTATGGCATACTTATATTTTTCAAGCTGAATCAGCGTCGTCTTTTTATCTTCAAAGTCAGCAGAAGCGAAATGCGTATAAATACTGTTCATCTCGATATTCTTCAGCTTCTTCATTCTGATGATTTCTGCTATGCCTTTCTCGTCGGGCTGAAAACCCACACGGCCGATCCCTGTGTCAAGAGAAATCAGGATCTTTGCCGTCATTTTCAGTTCACCGGCGACCTGGTCCAGCTTTTCCACATCTTCATAGGAAAGGCAGTTGAGTATGATATCATTTCGTATCGCATCTGAGAAATAAGCCGGTGGTGTATAGCTTAAAACCATAATCGTTTCTTTGACTCCACTTTGTCTCATCTCAAGGGCTTCCGTGATGACCGCTACTCCAAATGCTTCTGCACCTGCTTCCACCATGGTCTTTGCAACACATGAAGCTCCATGACCATAAGCATCCGCCTTGACAATCGCTACAAGCCTGCTATTACCCACAAGCTTCTTGATGTTACTGACATTGTATGCTAAATGATCGAGATTGATTTCTGCCCATAAAGGCCTCATTTTTTCTTTTATCATCTTATTTTTTAAGGCCTCCTTATTACTTTTTCCCTGTTGGACAGGATTTTTGCCCACTTCTTATCTTATCATAATCCCACACTACATTACATTATTTTACCTGATATTTCATCATTTCACATGATTATCTGAGCTCACTTTCTTTTTCAGCACGCTCTTTTCTGGACTGTAGCTCTTTCATATAGAGCGGAATATTTTCAATGATTTCTGAAGCTTTTACGCTGTATCTCTTATTGGAAAGCTGATCGCCGATGCATCCATGAATATAGGTGCCAAGAACCGCTGCTTCAAAAGCAGAAATCCCCTGCCCGGATAATGAAGCGATCATTCCAGTGAGCGCGTCTCCCATACCACCCTGTGCCATGGCAGAAGAACCTGTGGAATTGATATAGACTTTTTCTCCGTCTGTGATGACTGTATGATATCCTTTGAGCACCACAATTACCCCATATTCTTTCGCAAAATCCCTGGCTACATCTATTCTGTTCTCTTCAATTTCCTTCTTGGATTTTCCCGTCAGTCTAGCCATTTCCCCTGGATGGGGTGTAATCACCACATGGAAGCATAACGGTTTGAGGATTTCACATTTCCCTTCCAGCACATTTAGACCATCCGCATCAATGACTAGAGTGGAGTCCACTTTTTCTTCTTCCTGAAGTGTTTTGATCACCCTTAGTAGAAACTTCAGCGTATCTCTTGTCGCACCAAGTCCCGGGCCAAAAGCGACTATATCCGCTCTTCTGACCCCCTCCTCCAGATTGTTTTCATAGAGACTCATGATTTCAGTTAATCTGGGAACAAGGATCCCCATGG
This sequence comes from uncultured Proteiniclasticum sp., assembly GCA_964643785.1. Taxonomy (GTDB): domain Bacteria; phylum Bacillota; class Clostridia; order Clostridiales; family Clostridiaceae; genus Proteiniclasticum. The sequence goes on along the minus strand of CAZXUT010000019.1, from coordinate 23,834 downwards.
TCTCATTATAGGAACAAAGCGTCACAAGTCCTGATCCCGTTGCAAGAGCGGCTTCTGAACTCAGCATGGCAGCCCCGGTCAAGCCTCTTGATCCTGCCACAACAAGGACCCGGCCATAGTGATTCTTATGCCCTGTGATTTCTCTCTCCGGCAGAATCTTCATCACATCATTCTTGTCTGTAAGACAGACCGAATCAGCCAGTTCTTCCTTGAGCTTTTTCGGAATACCGATTTCTTCCATGATAAGTTGACCAAGATAGGGAATCGCACTATAAGAAAGCAGCCCCATCTTGATGGCTTCAAAGGTCACCGTTTTTGAGGCCATCACCGCGATCGGCATAGGATTTCCAGAATCCGCCGATAAGCCTGAAGGAATATCCACCGATACAATCTTAGAAGAGAAATCATTCATGTACTCTATGACCTCTCTGAAAAGCGGTGTAATCTCTCTTGAAATCCCTGTGCCCAGAAGTGCATCGACAACCACATCCGCATCTCTGAGGGCTTCAACGAAAGACCATAGATTTAAAGAATCCCCCAGCACTTCCACTGGTACCTCTGTGTGTTTTATAATGTCATAAAAAACCTTTGCATCCCCTGTCGGTTCTTTCCCGTCAGACACATAAAACACATCCACTTCTTTGTTTAAGTTCTTCAGTTTCCATGCTAAAGCAAAGCCATCTCCACCATTATTACCTGGTCCGCATACCAGAACATAATAATTCATGGATAAGTCCAGATTTTTCATCACCGCCATGGCGGCATTTTCCATCAGAAGGATTCCGGGAATCCCGTACTCCGTTATGGCACGTCTGTCCATTTCTCTCATTACATTGACATCGGTAACATGCATGGTTTATACCTCCTCGATCATGGCCATGGCGACAGCTCTTTCCCGATCATGGGAAATGCTCAGGTGCACCTGAAACTTCTTTTCTCCGAATCTGCGAACCAGATGGGCACTTATGAGTTCCATATTGAAATAAGGCTTTCCGTCCTGATCTTTTTGTACTTCAATTTCTTTGAAGGTGATTCCTTTTATTCCCGTACCTAGAGCTTTTGAAAATGCTTCTTTTGCTGCATAGAATCCAGCCAGTCTGGATCTGGACTGTCCACACATCTCAATTTCATTTTCGGTGAATACTCTTCTTTTTCTTCTGTCTGTATTAAAAACATTATAGACTCTCTCAATTTCAATCATATCAATTCCAGTACCTAAGATCATACACTCACCACCTATCTTTTAAACTCCATTATACTATGAAGAATATATGATGATAAGGGAAGTGAAACGAGTTAGCCCATTGTTCTTAGAAAGTTTATAATAGTTTCTGAAACCGAGGCGAGAAAATCTCTTCCTTGTCTCACCCCTACCTTACGATATGATTCTTCTACGTCGCGATCAGGTCCCTTTACATCCATTCTCCTTGTGGCCTTTTAGCCCATTTAAGGCAGCATACCCGTCACAAAAAAAAAGATACCCTGCCCATAATCATGAGCAGGATATCCGCATCTATTTATATATCTATATCATATTTATTTATCTTTATCAGATGGATCTACAGCCTTTCTGATGCCCTCTTTCAGCACTTCGAATTTTTGCTCAGGCTCTGAAAGCTTTTTATCCTCAGCTTCATCAGTCTCTACTGCTTCTATGTTCTCAGCTTTCTTGGCTTTCTCTTTTTCCCTTCCATTTCTTATCTTAATGAAAGGATTTTCCACATTCTTCACCTGAATCAGGTAAGAGTTCAGAGAAGAGCCCAGGATCATGATAATCGAAGTAAACAATAGCCATAGCATAAGACCGATGAGCGCTCCGAGGGTTCCATAAAATCTTGAATAGTTTGCATAGTTATTGATGTAGAACTGGAACACGAAGGTAACCGTAATCCATAGGAGCGTTGAGGATATTGCGCCAGGGAAAGCATACTTGAACTTGATATTCTTAACAGGTATGAACATATAAGCCAGTGAAAGAATACCAAAAAGAAGTGCCACCGGTACAAGGATTCTTAAAACATGAATGACCCCTTCGGCTGGAAAATTCGGAAAGTATGATGTGATGAGACTTAGAATCTGCTTACCGAATACAATTCCGATCAGTGCAACTAAAATCGTGGTAGCCAGCTGAACGACCCACAGAATTGAAATAAGATACTTATAGAAAAATCCACGATGATCTACAAAGCCCATGGACTTATTCATGCCCTTCATGAAAGCTCTGAATCCACCTGATGATGTATAGATTGCCAGAAACACAGATGCAGAAAGTAGTCCGCCTCTCTGATTCAGCACAAGATCCACAACAGGTCCACTCATAAGCTCGAAGATATCTTCTGGAAAACTCGTTTCCATGAAATCCAGTATATATCTGGTATCTAATCCTAAATACGCAATCAGTGTCATGAGAAAAATCAGAAAAGGGAAAATGGACAGAAGAAGTCCATACGTAAGCTGGTACGCATAGGCTATACTATCGTCCTTATTGATCTTTTCTAAAAAGCCTTTTATAAATTCCATTCCATTTTTCATCTCCATCCAATTATATATATGGGTTTTAAATTTTTTTCACAATATGCTGTTGCTATAATTATACAATAAATGAACTGATTTCCCTAAAGACATTACCATGAACAAACAGCGAACACTCGGTAAACCTGAAATATCGCTTAATTTATAGCTCTGTTTGAAAGTAATGGTGCCATTTAAATAATAGTAAACGGGGTTCTTTCGAACCCCGTCCATGTCTGATTATATAAAATAGCCTTCATGCACTATCTGGTCTCAATATTGATTGGGTTATAGTGCTAAATAGTGAATAAGAGGGGGAGAATCAGTAAGAATACAGAGAGTGAAATGAGTAGTTTAGTGGTTTTTTGAGACAACTTTCCTTTTTCTTCTCCTTTGTACCATCCATTAAACTGCCATTTGTTTCTATAGATCACAAATAATAAGACGAGGACCGCCACTGCACCAACCCCTCCAAATCGGGAAGCACCCATTGATTTATAAATGATACTTAGAATCGTAGAGTAAAAAATTCCTGAAATAAAAAATATCAGTATGATTCGTAATAATTCTAACAATACTCTCATAGCAGACTTCCTTTCATAGATTCGTTGTCTCATCTTTACCTGTTCTGAACTTCGGGAACTTCTCTCATGCAGACTGCAGTCTTCGTGAATTCTAAACCTGATATAAGTACCCATCCATCCTCACCAAGTTCATTCAGTCTAGAAATCAGTTCAGCTTGTTTTTTATTAAGATCAAGCGTCCATGTAGGGCTTAGATCAACTGTCATATATTCATATTTTTTCATTTCATTAATCTCCTCAGTGCGCTAAGTCACTTGTATTTATCCTGCTATTAATAATAATAATATTTTCCTATATGTTTATATTATACTATTTTCAGAATTAATACTCAATTACTATGCTCTATTTAGTAGAATTTCAGGCAGACCTGCAAAAAAAGGTGGGCTTAGCACCCCTTCGGATGATAAGCCCACCTTGTATGAACTAGGCGATGATCTCTTCTTCTCTGTTGATTGAAGCGGAACCTATGTATTCCAGTTCCATTTCGCCTTCAAAAAAGAGATTTTTTGAAATAATGGAGTTCATGAGCTCCTCCACTTCCACTTCCGTGATATCGCTTCGAACCTTGGTAAGTCTCAGATTGTAATTTTTACCTTCCTTCGTCAGGAAAGTCATTGTAAGTGTATTCATATTCCCCTACCTCCTATGCTGCGTTGATTTCGCTGACGTCCTGCATGCTGATACCTTTACATGTCTGTTCGCTTAAGCCCACGATCATGAGTGCCACTTCATGAAGATCTTCAGGTAGAGCCTCCACTTTGATATTTCTCACTCTTCTGGCCTCTCCCACGGATTTCCCCTGGTCGTTGAACCTCTCAAAAGTAAGAATAAGGTCCTTGGATAGTTGTTTTACTGATACTGCCATTATTACCAACCCCTTTCATTACTTACTTATGCGGATATGCACTAATGAGCAGAAATCAATCGTAAAAATTCATCATTCTTTTAAAAGATTGGTGCTATACTTGAAGACAAGAAGAAAAACCAGGAGGAAGTAAGATGAAAGTCCTAAAGAATACCTATCTCATCATGGAACTCAGTGAACAAGGAGCAGAGCTGATCAGCATAAAAGATATGGAAGGACAGGAATACCTTCTAAGAGACGAAAAGTACTGGGGTTATAGTGCACCGCACCTGTTCCCCGTCGTCGGCGCGTTAAATCAGGGCCAGCTCATACATGAGGAAAAATCCTATCCCGTCAAAAGACACGGCTTCGCAAGAAATATGCCTTTTACCGTCATTGATCAGTCCGAAAACAAGATCAGCTTCCTGCTGGAAAGCAGTGAGGAAACACTTTCAATGTATCCATTCCATTTCAGATTCATTGTGGAATATACCTTGGAAGGAAAGAAAATCACCATAAGTTACAAGGCAGAAAACACAGGAGAAAAAGATCTCGGATATTCTGTTGGAGCCCATCCTGCATTTCTGGCACCAAGAGCTGAAAATGAAAGCTTTACAGACTACTATCTGGAGTTTCAGCATACTGAAGATCTATTCACCATTGCCATCGATACGAAAACAGGTCTTCTGAAGAGAAACAAAGCACACTTCGGAAAAGGAATCAAAACAATTAATCTTAAAAAATCCCTCTTCAGCGAAGATGCGCTGATTTTCAGCAATCTAAAGTCTGAATATATGTCTCTCAAAAGCAGAAAAAGCAACAAAGAAGTGCTATTTCATATTAATGAGTTTCCTTTCTTAGGTATCTGGACCACTTTAGGCAACTCTCCGTTTATCTGTATAGAACCCTGGGTTGGGCATGCGGATTTCGAAGACTTTCAAGGTGAATTTCTGGAAAAGGAAGACAACGTCATCCTGAAGCCGAAGGAAATGAAAGCCCACAGCTATTCCATCGAACTGCGCTATTGATCAGAATATAAACAGAAGACCTCCAGCTTTTATATTAGCTGCAGGTCTTTTATTATCTGAATCTATTATCTGGATCTATTGTCTGAATCTATTGTCCGCTTCTTTCTGAAGCGCAATCATTTTCTTTGAATACCAGAGGTATTTTTCATAATAGACCTGATAGTCCTTATGATTCTCTTCATTAAACCGGATCTTCACCAATGTATCTCTTTCCTTTGGATATGCCAGGTCTTCATCCAGTAGAACTGCACCAAGGCAGCTGCTGTCAACGGAATCCGCAATCTCGATATCCTGTCCGAAAACATCTGAAAGAATGCTTGTCCATGCTTCACTGTGAAGAAAACCTCCTGATGCCATAATCATGGTGCTTTTACCAGATAGTGCACTAAGCACTTCCCATACTTCACGGAGATTATAGACGATGCCTTCAATCACTGACCGGATGAAGTGGTTTTTTCCATGAAAAGCGCTCATACCGATAAATGACGCATGGAGCCTTCCATCCCAATGAGGTGCCCTTTCCCCATACAGATAGGGGATAAAGAGCAGTCCATCACTGCCTTGCGAAATATCTTTCACACGATCATCAAGGCCTCTGTAGATACGGTCTCCATTTTCATTGAGAATCTGTCCGAGCCACTCCAGCACGTTCCCGCCGTTATTCACCGCTCCTCCGATGACCCACTTGTCTTTCATAAGATAATAGCAGAAAGTCCTTCCCTCCTGATCAAGAACAGGTGAATCCACTGTCATCCGCACTGCTCCGCTGGTGCCGATGGTCAGCGTCGTTTCTCCCTTATGAAGCGCTCTGCTTCCAATGTTTGCAAGGCATCCATCGGATGCACCCATCATAAATGAGAGATTCGATGGGAGTCCGAGCCCCTCAAGAAACGCTCTGTTTATTATAGAAACTTTTTCCGTCACATCCTTGAGACAGGGCAGCTGTTCTTCGCTGATTCCAAGATAAATCCGTGCGTTCTCATCCCAGCTGAGCGTATGGATATTAAACATCCCAGTAGCTGAAGCAATGGAATAGTCAGTTAAGTATTCACCAGCGAGATGATGAAGTATATATTCTTTGATTCCTATGATTTTATGCGCTTTTTCAAGAAGGTTGGTGTTTTTTCTGAACCACATGAGTTTAAAAAACGGACTCATGGAATGAATAGGGGTTCCGGTATTCTTATAGTGTCTCATCCAGTCTTCATTCAGCTTGAATTCTTCAACTTCATTTACCGAACGGTTATCAGACCAGATGATACTTCTTGTCAACAGCTGACCATTTTCTCCCACGAGAATCAGAGAATGCATGGCACTTGAAAAAGACAGAAGTTCTACTTCCGCTGCTTTTTCTCCTACTGGTTCCAGGACCGCCTCCATCACCTTGTAAAAGGCTTGAAGCACTTCCTCCGGCTCCTGCTCTGCATATCCCAGTTGCTCGTGATAGGTCTTGTACCCTTTGCTGGCCATGGAAATCCGCTCAAGATCCTCTCCATAGAGCACTGCTTTGATACTTGTTGTTCCGATATCTATTCCGATTCTATACTTCATTTCTCTTCCTTTTTTAAGATGTCATGACCCCCGAATTTATTTCTAAGAGATGCGATGACTTTTTCTCCATATTTTTCGTTGTCTTCTGATGCATACCTGACCATAACAGATTGTGCGATTACTGGAATGGATACTCTGAGATTCAGAGCCTCTTCCAATGCCCATTTTCCCTCGCCCGAAGAGGGGATCACCCCTTCTACCAGTAAAAGATCTGGGTCCTCAGAAAGCAGTGATTCTGTGAGTTCCATCAGCCAGCTCCTGATCACGGAGCCATGATTGAAAACTCGTGCCACTTTTTCAAGATCATACTCATAGTGACTTTTGTGAAGGAGATTAAAGCCTTCACCTATAGACTGCATCATTCCATATTCAATTCCATTATGAATCATTTTCAGAAAATGTCCACTTCCACTTTCACCTGTGTAAAGATACCCGTTCTTTACATTGACCGCTTCAAAAACTGGTTCAATCGTAGTAAATACCTCAGAATCTCCACCAATCATCATACAGGACCCATTCCTGGCCCCTTCAACCCCACCTGAGGTTCCAACATCGAAAAAGTGTATCCCCTTCTTTCTGGATGTCTCATATCGCCTGATGGAATCCCTGTAGTGTGCATTTCCACCATCAATCAGAACATCCCCTTCAGACAATCGTTCTAGAATTTTTCCGAACACCTCTTCTGTCACTTCTCCCGCAGGAAGCATGAGCCAGATCACTTTTCTGCCCTTCATTTCGTTTATGAGCTCATCCATTTCAAAATAGAAATGTGCTCCATAAGATTTTGCTTCTTTCTCAAGTTCTGCTTCTCTATCATGTGCATAGACTTGAATGCCATGCTCACGCATATTGCAAAGGAGCATCATACCCATCTTTCCTAATCCGATCAATCCGATTTCCATTTTTCTCCTCCTCTAAAGAAAAAGGCAAGAGGAAGAGCCCTCTCACCTTATTAATATTTATCCTAGCGTTGGCCAGAACCCTTTGTTTGCCTCTATAAGATCATCAAGAAGTTCTCTTGCAACGCCTGCACTTGGAATGGTTTTGGATAGTGTCAGAGCCTGCCATAATTTAAGGTAGCTTTTCTCAACATAAGCTTCCACCACCATTTTTTCAACCGTGAGCTGCTGATACATCAATGTTTTTTCAAATTCAGGGATTCTGCCCTGAGCAAGCGCTTCAGGTCCATCTGTACCTACAATGCATGGCACTTCAACCATGGCATCATCCGGGAAATTTGCAATTGCTCCATTGTTTTCCACGATCATGAGCATACGCTCATGGGTATTAAACGCGATGGCTCTTGCTAAATCAACTATGAAGGACGCATGTGAATCAATGTGGAACCCGCTTTCTTTCGCGGTCCCAATGGCTATGATTCTCTTCGCCGCATCAAAAACATTCTTCTCTCTACCTGCCATGACTTCATTTGCTCTGGTATAACTGCTATCTGAATGAGCCACTTCATAGTCAGGATAGAGATAATATTTAAGATAGGTGTTTGGGAGATACCTCGGATTGACAGCAAGCAGGTCCTTTGCCTTCTTATGAGTCGCCTGCCAGCTCTCATCCATATGCTGTGTATCCACTTCAACCTGTGTGAGATATCCATTCTCTGAAACATAGTCTTTGATTTCTTCCAGGTATTCGTGTCCTTCCTTATCCTTGACACTGGTCCACCATCCAAAGTGGTTCAGTCCGAAATATCTTACCTCCAGATCCTCCGGCTTTTTCCCGATGATCTGTGACATTCTTCTCAAAGTTCCTACCGGCATATCACATATGTTTAAAACTTTCGCTTCAGGTCTTAAGACTCTACATGCTTCCGCTACAATGGATGCCGGGTTTGAGTAGTTGAGCATCCAGCACTCCGGTGAATACTTTTCCATATGATCTATGATTTCAAGCATTCCGGTGATACTTCTCATGCCATAGGCAATTCCGCCTGGTCCGCAAGTCTCCTGTCCGATAACGCCATATTTCAGCGGAATTTTTTCATCAAGTTCTCTCATGGCATATTTGCCTACACGAATATGTGCCATGCAGAAATCCGTATCAGAAAAAGCCTCTTCCGGGTCTGTTGTGTGAATAAATTCTATGTCTGGTGCGTTTTCCTCAAGGAGAATCTTCAGCGCATCACCGAGGATTCCTTGTCTCTCACCGTCATTATCATAAAGCTTCAATTTTCTTATTGGAAACCGATCTAAGTTATCTAATAGCATCATTACGATTCCAGGGGTAAAGGTGCTTCCTCCTCCTGCGATCACTACTGAAAATTTCTTCATTTGTTTCATCCTACCTTTCCATTCACTTGCTTATACAGTTTCAGTATTTCCAAGGTATTTATCCACAGACTTTCTTACACTGCCTACATTCAGACCGTATACAACCTGGACATTCTTGCCTTTCATGATCACACCACTTGCACCTGTTTTATTTTTCAGGTTCAGTTCATTGACCAGATCCGTATTTTTCAGAACAACTCTCAATCTGGTGTAACAGTTGTCTACAGATTCGATGTTTTCTGTTCCACCCAGAGACTCGACAATGATATCCGCATGATTTTCATTCATGACACCGGCTACACCAGGATGTCCGAAAGATTTCTTTTCGTTGTATTCAGTCTTTGAGTACAGCTTCACTTCTCCGCCGTCATCTTCTCTTCCGATGGTCTTAAGATTCCAGAGCTTAATGAGGAATCTGAACAGGAAGTAGTAGATCAGGAAGAAGACGATTCCAACAAATATATACATTGGCCATCCTGTCTTTTCAACGCCTAATGGGACATTGTACAGAAGGAAATCGATAAATCCGTTGGGTCCGATTGCTCGAACATTGAAGAGATTCAGTACGACCATGCTCAGTCCGCTCAGTACAGAATGGATCAGAAACAGTATCGGGGAAACGAACATGAATGAAAATTCGATTGGTTCTGTCACACCTGCAATAAAGGATGTGAAGGCTGCAGGTATGAGGATTGCTTTGGCTTTCGCCTTATTCTCAGGTTTTGCCATCTGATACATTGCCACGCAGGCACCAATGAGACCGAACATCTTGGATATGCCTCTAGCATCCCATATTACGCTCTGAGACAATACCTTCACTGTACTGTCAGCTATTTCAGCGAAATAGATATTTCTGGATCCTTCCAGTAAAACTCCTCCGACTTCCTGAATACCACCAAGTGATGAATAAAGAAATGGTGTATATACCAGATGATGAAGGCCTGTTGGGATCAGTAGCCTCTCAAGCATACCGTAGAGGAAGAGTCCGAAGTTGCCGCTCTGTGTGATCAACCCACCTAGACTATTGATTCCATTCTGGAAGAATGGCCAGATATAGACAAATAGAATTGCCAGTAACACGACTACCGGAATCAGAACGATGAAGACAAACCTTGCTCCTCCATAAATCTGAAACGCATTGTTGAATTCCTTGTCGATGAATCTGTTATGGACCAGTGCAGTGACTATACCTAAGATGATTCCTATGAATACACCCATGTCTAGAATCTGTACGCCCATTACCATTGTCTGTCCTGTTCCTCTTAAGGACTCTCCCACGAATAAGGTTTCTGTCAGCGCCATGAATTTGTTCATGGCATTGATGAATACCAGAAATCCGAGAAGTGCGGTAAATCCCGCTTCTGCTTTCTTCTTATTGGCCAGTCCGACTGCGATCCCTATTGCAAATATAAGTCCGAGATTCGTTAAAATTGAAACCAGGGAACCAGATAGAATTGTGCCGAATCCTTTTGTAATAGGATTATCGAGAAAAGTAAGGGTTTCAAGTAATTTAGCATTGGTAAAAAGATTACCTATGGCAATTAGCAGACCCGCGATTGGTAGAATAAGGACAGGAATGAACATTGCTTTTGCAAATCGCTGCATTCCATTCATCAGTTTTTCTTTCATGTTTTTGACCCTCCTTAAATTGTTATCCTTAGTGTAGATGAATGAATCAGTGCCGTAAAGGATTTCAGACCAAGATGAAACACGTCCCTCAAAAGAGGAACGTGTTTCGCGATTTCACCTATTTTTTACAGATATTTCTCATCAGATATTCGAAAAGCATAAGAGTTTCTGCGAAGAAGAAGTTTGGTGACATGTTACGATCATCTAATTTCTCTGAATCTATCACCCTTAGAGTTATGTCGGCAATCTGAGATGCACTGTTCTCGATCTCATTGGTAAATGTGACTACTGGAATCCCTTTTTCTTTGCAGTAGCTCATTTTCTCCACGACCTGCTTTGTCTCTCCGGATTTTGTGATCGTCAGAAACATCCCGATGTTATCGATATTGCTCTCCAGAATGGCGATAGAATCCGTACCAGTCGCAAAGATTACTGGTTGTCCACCTACTAAGAGTTTTTTATAGATGTATTCCCCGATGATTCCTGAAAAGCCTGTTGCATAAATAAAGATATACTTCATTTTATTGTTATGCAGGAGCTTTACAAAGGAATCCATATCTTTATTATTGTTTACCTTCAGAATTTCTTCCAGTGGATTATACTCATCAAGATTCACATCAATTCCGCTCTCACTTTCCTTGCCCTGAATCAAAGGAACCAGCTGATAATACATATCCACAAATCCTGTGTACCCCATCTTCTTTGTAAGTCTCATGATAGAGGTGGGTGACGTGTAATTTTCTCTGGCGATTTGCCTGACACCCTTCTCCAGCACAGAATCAATGTTTTTCACAATATAATGAAGGATACTCACTTCATTTTCGGATAATGATTTACCTTGAATAAGCTTTTTTAAATCCAGCATGAAATTTTCCCCCATGTTTCTAGATATCCTGACTTTCTCTTTTTCGTTTCCATTGTACTATGCCACTCTAGGAATTTGCAAAACTTTTCATGCGCCATGTAGTTAAAAAAATCCCTGTGTACTGCTACACAGGGATTGATGTGATTGGTGCTACATACCGAAGTAAGCTTTGATCTGAGTTGCTAAGGATTTCGCCATAGCTTTCTGGAATACAGGATCAATGATTTTCGATAAATCCTGTGCATTGGACATATATCCGATTTCAGTCAGGACGGATCTCATTTCAGTCTGTCTCAGCACAGCCAAGGTATGACCTGAAATACTCTGATCTGTTCCATTTCTTCTGTCCTTGAATCCCATGGAGATGAAGGACTTTTTCACATATCCAGCCGCATCGATACTTTCACTGATTGAAGACTCTGAAATGCTTGTTGGCTTGTAGGAAGGGTAAATCACGAAAGCTCCTTGTGAATTGCTGTCAGAACTGTAATCATGATGGATGCTGAAGAACAGATCCGCATGAGCTTCGTTTGCAATTCTGGCACGGTCAGCCAACTCAATGAATGTATCATTTCCTCTGGTCACAATCGTCTTGAATCCTGCCGCTTTAAGTTCTGCATTCAATGCAAGAGCATACTGAAGAACATAAACTTTCTCATAGACATAAGATCCGTTAAGAACTCCTCTTGCACCACTGTCTTTACCACCATGTCCTGCATCAACTACAATCGTAGGAATCTTTTCAACATTGATCACTTTATTGTAAGTTGTCTTCTCGCCGTTGTTTCCGTTCACTTCAACCTTTATGGTATTCTGGCCTGGGAACAGATTATTTCTCTTGATCAGGTATTCATATCCGGTATTGAGATTGTTGTCATCTGCTCTGACTTTGCCGTAGGCTGCTGTGCCCTGAGCTCTGCCATTAAGATATACACGTACATTCTTTACACCAGAATTGAACTTTCCATATCCTGAAACAAGAATATCTTCATTCTTGTAGTTTACAACATTCATATGATCCATTGCGCCTTCAGTTGCAATGTTCGGTCTGTTGTAATTGAAGCTGACAGATGTCTTCACAGTACTTCCGTTGGCTAATACAGCACTTGTGGTAATCTGATTTGCGCCGCTGATGAAGCGGTCTTTGCCCACAATTAGCTTATATCCGCTGGTTCCTGCGTTTGAAAATTCAGGATTGGAAGTGAGAAGGTCGTCTCTCTTGATGTTGATCTCAGCAATTCCTATGGTGACACCATTGATGATGATATCCACACGTTTCACGGAATCATTTGTCAGAACATACCCGTTTACGGTAACATCCCCATATTCAAGAGTTCCTGATGGTCCTTCAATCTTTATGATAGAGTCGGATACTGAAGGATCTTCAACAACTGGAGGTGTATCTGGTCCGGATACTTTCTTCAGGTAGTCGACGGATACATATCCTGTTCTTCCACCGTATGTTACCTGTGCCCAGTTTCCATCCATCTTCTCTATGGTCAGTTTAGTACCCTGAGGGATGGTCAGGATTATGCCGAAGTTTGTTCCTGGGCCACTTCTCAGATTCAGATTGTATATATTCTCACGGATGTCCTCTGCTACTGGAATTTCCACTGCAGGTTCATCATAAGGACTCATGTAGTTTTGAGAAGCATATCCTACATAACCGTTGTATGTAAGTTTGCCCCATTTCCCAGTGAATGACTCTATCGTGACAATCGTTCCCTTAGGCAAAACCGTCAGAACCGCTGAAGTTCCATCAGGCTGTTCTCTCAAGTTGAGATTACCTGTGATGATCATCTTTTTGTTTTCTGTTACCGGTGCTTCTGGAGTCGGTTCTGGAGTCGGTACCGGTGTTGGTGTCGGTGTTGGCTCCGGTTTTGGTGTTGGCTCCGGTGTTGGAGTCGGAGTCGGTGCCGGTGCTGCTGCCAGTTTCTTAAGATAAGCAGATGAGGAATATCCTGTTTTACCATTATAGATCAGATTAGCCCAACCACCACTCTCACTTAGCACTGTAACTTTACTTCCCTTAGGAATCGTCAGCAGTATTTTTCCTGCCACACTAGCTGTACTTCTTAGATTCAGGTTTTCAGTGGTTTCTCTGAAATCTGTTGAAGGAACTGGTGTCGGTGCTGGTGCCGGTGTCGAAGTAGATACTTTTGACAGATAATTCGTCGATAAATATCCTGTTTTGCCACCATAGCTTACCTTTGCCCAGGTTCCTGAAACACTTTCCACAGTCACATTCGTACCCTTTGGTATAACGCTTATTACACTGCTTGTAGTGGAGCTGCTGCTTCTGAAGTTTAGATTGGCAGTGGTTTGCCTCACATCATTACTGACGCTTACAGGAGGAGTAGGTGTAGGAGTCGGTGTTGGCGCTGGTGCTGGTGCACTTGTTACGACACTCTGGAGATAGCTTGTGGAAACATATCCTGTTTTACCAGCATAGCTTACCTTTGCCCAGCCTCCACTTTGACTAAGCACTGTCAGTGTTGTATTGCTTGGAATAGTGACCAGAATACTATATGTAGTCCCTGCACCAGATCTTAAATTAAGATTTGCGGTTGTCTTTCTGATATCTGTATTGGATACAGGTTGTGTAGGAGTAGGAGCAGGCGTTGATGAAGCTACGTTCTTCAGATAGTTTGTTGAAACATATCCGGTTTTTCCGCTATAGCTGACCTTTGCCCAGGAACCGGAAACAGACTCAACAGTCAGTGTGGTTCCCTTTGGAATTGTAAGTAAAATAGAATTGGAAAGGCTCATTCCGCTTCTCAAGTTCAAATTCTCCGTTGTTTCTCTTCTATCCGTGGTTGTGCTCGGTGCCGCTGGTGCGACTGGAGTAACCGCTGCTGTAGAAGAAAATGTCACATAAGTCGGATTTGCGCTGATATACAGCCCATTTGCCAGCTTATACATCTCTTTTCCCTCAACAGAATGCTTTTCTGTTGCCTGGAGTGTCGTGCCCTGACTATATGTTCTTGATTTTGCATTCCAATCCGGACCGCTATAAGCCCATAATGAATATGCCTTTACTGTAACATTACCTGTCTGAGTATTCATCACTGCAGCTTCCACAACAGTATCTATCATATTCATCGGTAAAGCCGTAGCTGAAATACTCATAACTAAGGCAATACTCGTATGCAACAATACTTTTTTTGCTCGTTTACTTAACATAATCTACTCCTTCCATATAAATGATCTTTATTATCTCCTACATGTTATAATTAATTCATAAGTTCTGTCAATTGATTAAGCTGCATTAAAAATATTTCACAATTCATATTTCAATAATCTGTTCTTATTCATGATTTTTCCAATCCAATAAGGGCTGCCATTCCACCGGTAAAAGATGTCTGTACTGTGCCCACGAATAACGAAGATCCATCAGTAAAACAAGTCCCTGATCCGTTTCTGAACGTATCACTCTTCCCGCCGCCTGCAGTACGCGGTTAATCCCTGGATAAATATAAGCATATTCAAATCCCAGATTATCTTTGGTAAAGTAATCCCGGATCAGATCCCTCTCGTAGGATACTTGAGGATAGCCTACACCGACAACTGAAGTCCCAATAAGAGCATCACCTGCAAGGTCTATTCCTTCTGAAAAAATACCACCTAATACCATAAATGCTACAAAGCTCTTTTCTCTCTCCGCATAAAACAGTGACAACACTTCATCTCTTTCTTTTTCACCTAAACTTGGCTCCTGAATATAAATTTCAAAGAAATCCCCATATTTTTCTGTGAATATTGTGTGAACATCTCGCATGTACTTATAAGATGGAAAAAAAGCGATATAATTTCCGTTTTTTCCATTGGCCATCTTATATATATTTTCACTGATGTCTTCAAAGCTTTCTTCTCTTTTTTTATATCTGGTATCAATGTCCCGATCCAGATAGACCTTCAGGTTCTCTTTCGGAAATGGAGATCCCAATGTTTTTCTGTAATCCTCCTCTTCTCCCCCCAGCACATCAAAGTAATAGCTCATTGGAGATAGGGTAGCTGAAAACAGAATGGATGCTTTTGCTCTTTTAAAGACATCTATGAGGATATCCCTTGGATAGACACAGAAAAGCTTTATGATCACATTGGATCCGCTGTTTTCTTCATAAGTCACATATCCGTCATTATAGATTTCGGATATATTGAGGAAGCCGTTCACTACGAAGAAAAGATCCAGTATCTTATCTCTTCCTTCAAAATCATCTCGCACTTCCTTCTGGAAAATTTCAAAAGCCATGAGAAAATCCTTGAGTGTGAAAATCAGTTCATCCGAAACACCAAAGTAGGTTTGTTTCCCTTCTTTCTCTTCCAGCACTTTTCTCATTTCTATAAATCTCTTGTTGATTTTCGTCAGAGAACGCTTCAGATAAGGGAATTTATCCCCCGCTTTTTTTGCTTCCATGATCATATCTTTCGTAAGCACTGCTGAGTACATGTCTCTTGATCTATCCACAAGATTATGAGCTTCATCCACAAGAAAGATGTAGTTTTCCCTTACATCCACGAAGAAACGCCTTAGATAGACCCTAGGATCAAAGACATAATTGTAATCACAGATGATCAGATCACTGAAATAGGTAAGATCCAGCGAAAGTTCAAAAGGACAGACTCTATACTTCTTCGCATAAGAAATAATCATTTCCTTGGAATAGCTTCTCTCATTTTTCAGGATATCCAGTATGCATTCATTGATCCGATCATAGTGTCCTTCAGCAAAGGTGCACTTATCCGGATTGCAGTTCACTTCATCATTCAGACAGATCTTTTCTTTGCTGGTGATGGTCAGAAACTTCACGCTTCCACCCTTGTTCTTTATGATTTCCACTGCTTCCTCTGCCACTGTCTTCAGGGTCCCTTTGGCCGTCAGGTAGAAAATACGATCCGCTTCTCCCTCCGCTATGGCTTTCACTGCAGGGAATAAAGTGGAGATTGTTTTCCCGATCCCCGTGGGTGCTTTGGCAAAAAGCTTTCCTCCTTGCCTTATTGTGCGATACACATCTACAGCCAGATCTCTTTGACCTGTCCTGTAATTAAGGAAAGGAAACTGCATCTCTTTTAAAGAAGCATTTCTTTCTTTTTTCCATTTGGCATCTTCTCTTACATATTTTAAGTATTCATCTATGGTTTCTGTCACATAATTTTTAAGCTCTTCATAGCTGAAGGTTCTTTCAAAGGTTTTAGTAACTTCTGTATCCAGATTATAATAAGTAAGCAGAAGGAGAATATTCTCCGTTTCATGCTCTTCCATATACATAAAACCGTAAAACATCACCTGAGCCCAGTAAAGCCTGTTATAATCCTCATCCACATCTTCAAGCGGTGCATAGGTGGATTTGATTTCTTCAATATACTTACCCTTTACCATACCGTCTGCTCTGCCATCCACAGTAAATCGTATGTCGTCGAAGGTAATCACGTATTTCAGGTACTGCTCCTTTTCATAGGATGAGTCTTCTTTCACTCTTTCTTTCTGTACCTTCACATGTGCACGGGTCCCCTCTTCCATTCGGGTAGGACTCGTTCCCATAGTTGATGAAACGATGTCTCCATATCGATGTACAAATTCTATTATATTTCTTACAGATATCTTAATATCAATCATAATAACCCCAAGTATTTTATCTCATTTACATTATTAGAATTATACCACTAAATAGCTATTAATTCAGTTTGAAAATTAACAATATCATTTAATATATGTTAATTTTTTCAATATATATTAACATGAAAAAAGTCCCTTTCGGGACTCTTTCTTCGCATATCATAATGCTACTGGATTTCTTTTTCAGTTGAGCTACAACGATTTTTCTAGTGCACCACTGAGTTTGTTAATGCTCAGTGTCAGGTTCTCCATTTTACCCTCAATCCTTGTTAAAAGATAGAGAGATATAACCATAGGAAACCCGATATTTGCACAGGCATCAATCAATAATTCCATACTACTCACCCCATAGTTAACTATGCAGTGATGATGTGAAGCAGCGAAATCTAATTGATCAGTTCTTTTGCCGTATTTTTGATGAAACTGGCCTTCGCAACCAATGCGAGGACCGAGATGAAGACGAAAATTCTTTCTTTGTCTTCCTCTCTGATATTAAGATCATCCACATACCCTCTTAATTTTTTCTCATCAATAATCAGGTTGGAACTGGATTTCGCCTGATTCTTCTGGATTTCATAAAAGAGTTCATAGGCTGTTTCCCATGTGATAATATCATCTTCACGATTGTTGATGTCGTTAAAGGCAAGATTGAACACTTTTTTTATTTCTTCCGTACTGAGTACAGGTCTCATGTAGCTGACAAAAACCAGCTGGATCAGATGGATTTTCGTATACCCTTTTTTCTTTCCATGATGAGGTTTTGCAATGACATCACTTTTAATATAATTCTGTATGATATTGATGGTGTATGTCTCATCATTGAATAAGTCTTCCAAAAATTCTATTACCTGTGACAGGAATAAATCGTATTTGGGAAAATCATTCAAGGACAAAGTACTGCTTTTAGCTTTCACTTTTACAGAATCTTCGATACTGATCGCAATTAGGTCATTCTGTTCAGTCAAACTACCACATCCTTATTTAACATTTACTTTAACTTTATTATACGTTAATTAATACCATATATCAAACACTTTCGCCGTTCTTTCATTGCATCTTGTTCTTTGTCAGGCTCACGTCCCAAATAACTATATTAAAGATCCAGGCTTTCTTTATAAACTTCTTTCTTCGGAATTTCTCTAAGCTCTGCCACTTTTTTAACTGCATCTTTCTTTGAAAGACCTTCTTTCATCACTTCAAGAATATGTTCCTTTATAGAAAGATGGTTGAAGCTTTCCTCAATTTCCATTCTGATCTCTTCCTCTGATTTCCCGGAAACCACCAGAACAAATTCCCCTTTAGGCTGCTTCTCTTCGAATTTTTTCAGCACATCACTGATGTGTCCTCTCAGATGCTCTTCATAAAGCTTCGTGATTTCTCTTGAGAGAGAAATATCTCGGTCTCCGAAAACTTCAAGTACTGCCTGAAGCGTATCTATGATCCGATGTGGAGCCTCGTAAAAAATTAGTGTCTCTTCTCTTTCACGAAGTAGATGAAGCTCATCTCTCTTTTTCTTTTTTGCCTTGTCAAGAAAACCGATAAACGTGAACCTCCTGGTATCAAGTCCTGAGGATACCAGAGCATTGATCAGTGCGGAAGGTCCAGGAAGGACAATCACTTCAATTCCTCTTTCAATGGCTTTTCTTACAATAATTTCACCTGGATCCGAAATACCAGGCATGCCCGCATCAGTCACCAGGGCAATATTTTCTCCGGCTTCCACCTTATCCAGGATATAGGTTGAAGCTTCCATTTCATTGTGCTCACGATAACCAAGAAGCGGCTTTCTGATTTCATAACGGTTCAGAAGCTTGGCTGTGACCCTTGTGTCCTCGCAGGCGATCCGATCCACTTCGTTCAGCACTTCCAGTACACGGAATGAGATGTCTTTTAAATTTCCGATTGGTGTAGGTACCATATATAATTTACTCATTTTCTATCATCTCCATAAATTCTTCTAATTTCATCCGAATAGGTTCCGTCATCATTATAGACATAAAGAGGAGCCTCCACCTTCAGGAATTCTCCACCATCTCTTACTCCTTCCACAAGAACCATAGTAGGTGCCTTTTTTGTATTCGGATAAACCATCCTGAGTCTTTTGGGTTCAATCCTGTACTTTCTCATCAGAGTCAATATATCCGCAAGCCGCTCTGGTCTATGAATCATGTAAAATCTCCCTTGGTCCTTCAGTACGATTCGAGCTCCTCGAATCACTTCCTCCAGATTCAGACTGACTTCATGCCTTGCTATGGTTAAAGCGTCCTTTTCATTGATGATGCCACTATTTTCTTTCTTATAAGGTGGGTTCGCCGTTACCACATTAAACTTCGGCAGGCTTTTCAGGAGCTTTTCTTCCCTGATGTCTCCTTGCAGGATCTTCACTTTGTCTTCAATGTGATTCAACTCAACACTTCTTTTTGCCATTTCCGCAAATTCATCCTGAAGCTCAATGCCCATGATTTCTTTTGCCTGACTCTTTCCATATAAAAGGATGGGTAGAACCCCAGTACCAGTACAAAAATCCATCACCAGATCATTTTTGCGTATCTTGGCAAAATCCGACAGAAGGACCGCATCCACACCAAATCGGAATCCTTTTTCTTTCTGTATGATTTTAAGTCCTTCTCTTTCTAGATCTTCCAGCGTCTCTCCTGGCAATAAATGACTCATATTAACCCTACTTTCTAAACTTCTTCATATTCTCTTACATTTTATAGGCAAATGAGCCTTAGTACAAGAAATCGATTTTAAATATAATCACGATTCAAGGAATCGGATGAAACTGCCTTTATAATAAGGTATAATATAATCCATATCTTAAAGCAGGTGAATAAAAAATGATAGAGAAAATCAGAAAATGGGATGAACAAGCAGTAATCTATATTAATCAGAAAGTAAAAAGAAAATATCTTGATTATTTCTTTGTTGCAGCAACTTATATGGGATCTGAAGTCTTCGCCATCGGGTTTATCCTGGCATTTGCTTTTCTTCCCGCCAGCAAAATTGATGATTTTGCTCTTTATGCGGCAACTGCACTGATTCTATCATCCATCACTGTAGGCATTCTCAAAAATGCGATAAAAAGAAAGAGACCATTCGAAAGCATCATTGAACTCAAGAGTCTCAAAGTAGGCGTGGACCAGTTTTCATTCCCATCGGGGCACACCACAGCGGCATTTTCTCTTGCAGTCACTTCTGCACTGGTGACAAACGGACATGTGGCATCTTCAGCTTATCTGCTTTTAGCACTTATTGTAGCTCTCTCCAGAGTCTACCTGGGTGTTCATTATCCATCCGATGTCGTTGCCGGTGGAGTAATCGGAAGTTTCTTTGCAATTGCAGTTCATATTTTTAGGGGGTAATATAATAAATGTTTAATAATATCAAAGGTGTCATTTTTGACATGGACGGAACACTCATTGATTCCATGTGGGTATGGAGAAAGATTGATGAAGACTTTATTCTGAAGCAAGGGATAAAGATGCTTCCAGAAGATCTCATGGGAAATATATCTCACCTTAGTTTCCACGAAACTGCTGAGTATTTTAAAAGGGAATTCCATCTGGCAGAATCCGTTGAGGATATAAAGACCCATTGGAATACCGAGGCAAAACACGAATATATCCATAATGTTCTATTAAAAGACAATGCTTTTGCGCT
This sequence comes from uncultured Proteiniclasticum sp., assembly GCA_964643785.1. Lineage (GTDB taxonomy): Bacteria > Bacillota > Clostridia > Clostridiales > Clostridiaceae > Proteiniclasticum. The sequence goes on along the minus strand of CAZXUT010000019.1, from coordinate 3,257 downwards.
TCTTGAAGCGTTGAAAGCAAGAGGGATTAAAATGGCCATTGCCACCAGTTCCTCCAAGGAGCTTTTAGAAGATACCGTATCATCGAAAGGCATCGCCCATTTCTTTGATGTGATTGTCACAACCGACATGGCCGGAAAAACAAAAGTGGAGCCTGATGTCTATCTTCTCGCAGCGAAGCTTCTAGGTATTTCTCCTGAGAGCATTGCAGTCTTTGAAGACATTCCTGCAGCCATGACAGGCGCAAAGAAAGCAGGCATGAAAGTCTTCGGTGTCCACGACAAGTTCTCTGAGGACAAGAAGCAGGAAATCCTTGAGATCTGTCATATCTACATAGATAATTTCGGTGAGCTTCTTCCTCACCTGACTTGATTTCTTGAGGCGTCTTATCCATTATAAATAAGGACGCAAAAAAGTCTCTTTCGTTTCTGTTAAAAGATTCGAAAGAGACTTTTCAATTCAGTATTATTTGTTATTTATTGTATTCTACTGGGAATTTTTCCTGAAGTTCAGTCATAAGCTTCGTATAGTATTCCATCTGCTTATCCTGAAGCATCTTGTTCATGACCTCTTCCTTGACATCATCGAAGTTCACAGGCTTATTGCCCTTCTTTTCAGTGGTCTTGATGATGTGATATCCGAACTGAGTGGATACAGGAGCATTTGTCATCTCACCCTCATCCATTGCAAATGCGGCATCTTCAAATTCCTTGACCATCATGCCTCTACCAAATTCTCCAAGGTCTCCACCCTGTTCTTTGGAAGGACAGCTTGAATGCTCTTTTGCTGCATCTTCAAAGGAAATCTCGTCATTCGTGATCTTAGTGATGAGATCCTTGGCAAGATTTTCATCGTCTACCAGGATATGGCTCGCTTTGATGCTTTCCTGTCCCTGATATCTTTCAGGATGAGCTTCATAAACTTCTTTCGCTTCATCTTCTTCGATTTTGATTGTTTCCATGATCTTGTTCATGGTGAAGCTGTACTTGATGTCCTTCAGCGCCTGCTCAACCTGAGACATGTACAGAGGATCTCTTTCAAGTCCAAGTTCAGTGCCGAATGCATTGATCAGTTCCACACTGACCAGCTGATCCAGCAGCTGCTTTCTTCCATATTCAGACTCAAAATAACTTCTTCTTTCTGGGTTTAATGAGGCTATTGTGCTATCTAATATCTCATCTGTAATTTCAATTCCATTGACCGTTGCAAGTACTTTCTTTTCCATAATAATATACTCCTTTTTCAGTGAATTCTTCTTTATCTTAACATATTTTATAGGGATTACAAAACCATACTAATCATACTAAACAAAGCTTATACGGTTCTTAATTATAAGTTCATACCTTTTCGTTATAATTGAAGAAATGAAAAATAGGAGTGATTAATTATGGTGACAATAAACGAAAAAGCCCCTGACTTCACACTCATGGGGTCCGATAACAAAGAACATTCACTAAAAGACTACTTGGGCAAAAAGGTGATTCTATACTTCTATCCAAGAGACAACACCCCCGGATGCACACTGGAAGCAGAAAGCTTCAGAGATCAGAGTGAAACCCTTCAGGGCGAAAATGCTGTGATCATCGGTGTCTCAAGAGACAGCCTTGATTCCCACGACAAATTCATTAGTAAGCTTGATCTTCCTTTCGTTCTTCTTTCCGATGAAGACTCAAAGGTCTGCACTCTCTATGATGTGCTGAAAGAGAAAAACATGTATGGAAAAAAATCCATTGGTATAGCAAGAAGCACCTTCATCATTGATGAGGAAGGCATTGTCATTTATGAAAACCGCAAAGTGAAGGCCGAGGGTCACGCTGAAGAAATCGTTGAATTTCTGAAAGACAAGACGAAGTAGGAGAAAATCAGATGGAGAATAAATCAATGGACTTTGAAACAGTCATGAAAGAACTGGAATCTCTAGGTACAGAACGTACAAAAAAGAGCTACATTTCAAGAGGTGCAAAAGAACCTGTCCTCGGTGTAGCCACTGGAGCAATGAAGCCTCTTTCAAAAATAATCGGCATCAATCAAATCCTGGCAGAAGAACTCTACGCTACCGGTTGCTTCGACGCTATGTATTTCGCAGGTATCATTGCAGACCCGAATAAGATGAATGAAAAGGATTATGACCGCTGGATGGACAGTGCCTATTTTCATATGATTTCGGATTACGTCGTTGCAGTAACTCTTTCTGAATCAGATCTTGCGCAGAAAATTTCTGACAAGTGGATACGTAGTGGTGAAGATCTTAAGATGTCTGCCGGATACAGCTGCTACTGCTGGCTGCTTGGAAACAGAAAGGACAATGAATTTGACAAGGAGAAGCTCCTTTTGATGATTCAGCTGGTGAAAGAATATATACACGAAGCACCCTTCAACACAAAGAATGCCATGAGTAATTTTCTTTATACAGTAGCCATCTCCTATGTTCCTCTTCACAAAGAAGCGGTTACCATCGCAGAAGAACTAGGAGAAATTAAAGTCAGAAAAGAAGACAAAAAGAAGACGGTCCTGATCCCTCTTGAAGCCATCCAAAAAGAGCTTGACCGGGGAAGACTGGGATTCAAAAGAAAATATGTGAGATGCTAAAATACAACAGTCAAAAAGAGAAGCTGAAAACCAGCTTCTCTTTTTCTTATCCTCTATTCATTTACATTGATCGAGGCTGTTGCGACAAACATTCTTTTGTCGGAAAGTTCTTTCAGGTTGAGTACTTCCATCCTGCCGTTGTTGGAAACCAGCACCTGGAAATGATCGGCATATCCCGTCACTGTGACCCAATGATTGTAAAGACCATCCCTATAGCCCTTAAGGAGCCTTAAACCCACTATGAGGGGCACAGGATTATCATTGTCCACATTCTTCTTGATGTCCATCATCATACCCTTGAGGCCTGTGAGGCTACCCACATAGCTATGTATGATTTTCACTTTGGCTCTTTTCCCTCTTCTGGCATAATACCATAATGCTGCGAGCTTGAATCTTAATGCTGTAGTAGGTCCTAGAAGATACTTCCGGAACATATCGTTCTGATCCTGAATCAGTTCCTCTCTCACATAGGACTTTCCTTCCGTGTAGGCAGCATGGTTATTCAAGGTGACTGAACCGCATCCGAACATGGCCAGAGGCTTTGTAGAAAGATGCTGGTTTCCACCGTATAAACCATCAAATATTCTTCTGAAATCATGCTTTATGGTCGTAAATTCGATTCCATTCACTATAAGTTTCACACTATCTCTCCATTACATTTTCTTTTATT